>DATJBA010000111.1:0-31985 GCA_035515675.1 Mycobacterium sp. | reverse complement strand
CCGAGCGCGGTACCCACGCTAACGGCTTGAAGGCCGCTTGAGGGTTTTACCCTGGTTGCTTTTCCAACGTGAACTGGTCGACGTCGGTGTAGCCTTGGCGGAACAGCTTGGCGCAGCCGGTCAGGTACTTCATGTAGCGGTCGTAGACCACCTCTGATTGGGTCGCGATCGCCTTGTCCTTGTTGGCCTCGAGCGCGGCCGCCCACATGTCCAGGGTCCTCGCGTAGTGCAGTTGCAACGACTGGATCCGAGTCACCTTGAAGCCGACCTTTTCGGCGTGCCCTTGGACCGTCGGGATCGACGGAAGCCAGCCACCGGGGAAAATCTCGGCCAGGATGAATTGGGTGAAGTGCACCAGTTCGTGCGTCAACGTCAGGCCCTGCTTTCTGGCTTCGCTGAAGGTGGGGCGCACGATGGTGTGCAGCAACATCACGCCGTCGGCCGGCAGTGCCCGGTAGGTCGCCTCGAAAAAGAGGTGGTAGCGCTGGTGGCCGAAGTGCTCGAACGCGCCGATCGAAACGATGCGGTCGACCGGCTCGTGAAACTTCTCCCAGCCCTCCAGCAACACCCGCCGGGTGCGGGGGGTGTCCATCTGGTCGAACATCTTCTGGACGTGGCCGGCCTGGTTCTCCGACAGCGTCAGGCCTACGACGTTGACATCATATTTCTCGATGGCGCGTCGCAAGGTGGCGCCCCACCCGCAGCCGATGTCCAGCAGCGTCATCCCCGGCTCGAGGCGCAGCTTGCCCAGCGCTAGGTCGATTTTGGCGATCTGCGCCTCCTCCAGCGTCATGTCGTCACTCTCGAAGTACGCGCAGCTGTACGTCTGGGTGGGGTCCAGGAACAGCCGAAAGAAGTCGTCTGATAGATCGTAATGGGCCTGCACGTTTTCAAAATGCGGCGTGAGCTGCACAGACATAACGAGTGGAGCCTTTCTGTATCTCGGAGGCCCGGACGCTCTGGCATACCAAGCAGCCCGGTCTACCCCCGATGCATCCTTTGCATGCTAGCCGTTAAGGCGGTTCAAGTCGCCTTCCTCGCCCCGGCTTTGCGTGATAGAGACCCGTTGCGACTCAAAAAACACGTAACACGGCGCCGATCGCGAGGCCCACGACCAGCAGTGCACTCGCCCGGCGCACATGCACCCATGCCAACGCCGCGTACCACAGCGGCCACACCGGAAACTCCGGCGGCGGCTCGTCGGGCCTCGGGCGGCGGAAATATGGCCACACCTTCGCCAGTCGGGGCAGCGCCAGAGCGGTCACCAATGCCGGCCAGGGCATCGCCGCGACCGCGACGGCAACCGCGACCAGCACATAGAAGCCGACCATCATCGCCAGCGTCACTACCCGGGCGCGTGCCTCGCCGAGCAGGACCGGCAGCGTCCGGATGCCGAGCGGTTCGTCGTAGCCGATCTTGTCGATGTGCTTGCCCATCAGCACCGTCGTGCACAGCAAGCCGTAGGGCAGCGACGCCAGCACGACATCCCAACCAACCGCGCCGACCGCACAGTAGTACGTTCCGCACACCGTCAGCGGACCCCACACGACGAAAACGTCGGCTTCACCGAGGCCGCGTTGCTTCAGCCGCAGCGGTGGCGCCGTGTAGGCGACGCTCAGTGCGAACCCGCTGAGCGCAAAGGCCACCGCGGGCCAGCCGCGAGCCCACGCCAGCGTGACGAGGACCGCCAGATCGACGACGTTCACCACGAGAATCGCCAGCACCAACGTGCGGCGGCTGATCAGCCCGGACAGCACCGGATGCGGGGCGTAGAGCGCGCGCGGATAGTTGGCGCTGTCAGTGCCGACCTGGGTGTCGTAGAGGTCGTTCATGAGGTTGTTGGCGGTATGCGCCAGTGTGATTCCGAACATGGCCAGGACTAGCCAGCGCCAATCCAGGCCGGGTTTGCCGACCGCCAGCAGCGCCGCGACCAGGCCGGAGACTAGGGTCATCGGCAGCACTGCCGCGCGGGTGACGACGAGCCACCGCGTGACGGTGTCGATCGGCCCGTCCGGCGGCGGATTGGTGGTGCGAAGTGCGTATGCCCACGACCTAAGCCGTGAGCCCACGCTCACCTCGGGCATTTCTAAAGCCTAGACCGGCCTCAGACCGTTTAGGACCCTCGCGGCGGCACGATCGGCGAAGGATGGGGCTCCTCGCGGAACTTCTCCAGCGATCCGCCGACCTCGACGATCCCGCACAGTGCGCTCCAACTGAGCATGGTCAGGTAGTCGATCAGCTCGTCGGAGGTCATCCGCGGGTCCGACATCCACGAGTGGGTGGCCAGCTGCACGCCGCCGACGATCAGGTAGGCCCATGGCTCCGCACCGCCGGTGTCCATCCCGGCCTCTTGCATGCGGCGGCGCATCATCACCGCGAGCATGCGGGCAATGATCCGCTCGGAGTCGGCGATCACTTTGCTTTTGCTGGCTGAGCTGTTCGCCATCACGAACCGGTACGGCTCGGGTTCGGCCGCCACGGTTTCGACGTACACCCGGATGATCTCGCGGGTCAGATCGATGCCATCCAGATTCGATGACAGCGCGGCGGCCATGTTGGGAATGAGCGTGGTCTGCGTGAACCGCATCATCACTGCCGTTGTCAGGTCGTTCTTGTCGACGAAATAGCGGTACAGCACGGTCTTGGAGACCCCGATCTCCGCCGCAATTTCGTCCATGCTCAGGAAGCGGCCGTGTCGGCGAATCGCAACAATCGTGCCGTCGACCAACTCATTGCGGCGCTCCACCTTGTGTTGGTGCCAGCGCCGCTTGCGGCCATCGGTCTTAACGGTCATGCCGGGATTTGCTCTGCCACTGTCGCCGATTCCCATTCACTAGACGTCCTCGATACTACGGCTTGTGGGGGCCCGTTTGCCGTGTGGGCCGCGTGTGTACGGGGGTCCACGGACAGTGTCGTCCACACTGACCGGTCCCGGCGATAGATGATGGTGTGGTGGCACACAGAGCCTCCCAAAGAGCGGAGGTGTCGGGCTCGCCGGCGCCCCGGCTAGACGTGATCACCTCGTCGAACGGGGCGCGGCGGGCTCGCGTGTCCTTCGCGGAATCGTTCGCCGGGGCCGATCCGGAGGCGGACGCCGAGCGGCGGGTGGCGCTACGCCGGATGAAGATGGTGGCACTGAGTTTTCTGGTCGGTGCCACCGGCGTGTTCCTCGCCTGTCGGTGGGCACAGGCCCACACCAGCGTGGGCGTCTGGGTCGGCTACGTCGGTGCGGCCGCGGAGGCCGGCATGGTGGGCGCCCTCGCGGACTGGTTCGCCGTTACCGCGCTGTTCAAGCACCCGCTGGGCATACCCATCCCGCACACCGCGATCATCAAGCGCAAGAAGGACCAGCTCGGGGAGGGCCTGGGAACCTTTGTGCGAGAGAACTTCTTGTCGCCGCCGGTCGTGGAGACCAAGCTGCGCGACGCACAGGTACCCGGCCGGCTCGGTAAGTGGTTGTCCGAGGCCTCGCACGCCGTGCGGGTGGCGAGCGAGACGGCGACGGTGCTGCGGGTGCTGGTGGAGCTGCTGCGTGATGAGGACGTCCAGCATGTGATCGATCGGATGATCGTGCGCCGCATCGCCGAACCGCAGTGGGGCCCACCGGTAGGCCGGGTATTGGGAAGCCTGCTGGCCGAGAACCGGCAGGAGGCCCTGATCCAGTTGCTGGCCGACCGGGCGTTTCAGTGGTCGCTGAACGCCGGAGAGGTCATCCAGAGGGTGGTCGAGCGTGACTCGCCGAGCTGGTCGCCTCGATTCATCGACCATCTCGTCGGCGATCGCATCCACCGCGAGTTGATGGACTTCACCGACAAGGTGCGCCGCAACCCCGACCACGAATTGCGCCGTTCGGCGACCCGCTTCCTGTTCGAGTTCGCCGACGATCTGCAGCACGACCCGGCCACCATCGCGCGCGCCGACGCGGTCAAAGAGCAGTTGATGGCGCGCGACGAGATCGCCAACGCCGCCGCGACGGCGTGGAAGACGCTGAAAAGGCTGGTGTTCGAGGGCGTTGATGACCCATCCAGCGCGTTGCGGACCCGCATCACGGACATGGTGGTCCGCATCGGGGAATCACTGCGTGACGACGCCGACCTGCGCGACAAGGTCGACAACTGGATAGTGCGGGCAGTCCAGCATCTGGTCTCACAGTATGGGGTGGAGATCACAGCAATCATCACCGACACGATCGAGCGCTGGGACGCCGAGGAAGCCAGTCGGCGCATCGAACTGCACGTGGGCCGTGACCTACAGTTTATTCGGATCAACGGCACCGTGGTGGGCGCGCTGGCGGGGCTGGTGATCTACGCCGTCGGGCAGCTGTTTCTCTAGAAGTGCTAACAAGTGCTTGCAAAAGCAAGCACGGGTGCGTAGGCTGGTGCCAGTCAAGATCGCCCGCCGGTCCCAAGGAGCACGCAATGCCGCCGGAGGAGAAGCTGTCCGCCAAGGTGTCCACGGCGGGCCTCTGACATGGCCTCCGACATCGGCAGCTTCATCCGAGCCCAGCGCGAGACTGCACACGTCTCGGTGCGACAACTTGCCGAACGGGCCGGTGTCAGCAATCCTTACCTGAGCCAGGTGGAGCGCGGATTGCGCAAACCGTCGGCCGACGTCCTAAGCCAGATCGCCAAGGCGCTACGGGTTTCCGCTGAGGTCCTCTATGTGCGGGCCGGGATTCTCGAGCCCAGCGACAAAAGTCAGGTGCGTGACGCCATCATCACCGATACGGCGATCAGCGAGCGTCAAAAGCAGGTTCTGCTCGACATCTACGCCTCGTTTACCCAACAAAACCAATCCATCCATGAGGAGTGTCCGACCGAATCCGACAGCGACGAGTGATCAGCCGCGTTTTGGCCGGCACCGTTGCGCAATCGGCTGGGCCAAACCGCCACAACACGGCTTCGGCATCGCGCCGGTGAGCTGGTCACGTATAGATCACCGGCCGCCGGGTTACACACAAGGAAAGGACTTGACACACCGCGGACGATGAGCCTTGACTACTCCTCCCAGAGGAGCTGACGCTTACCCTAACTTCCAAACCAGACACGTAGTAACGCCGATAACGAAAACGAAAGATAAGGAAAACACCATGGCTGAAACCTCAAACATCGACGACTTGCGGGCTCCGTTGCTGGCAGCCCTGGGCGCGGCCGATCTGGCCCTGGCCACTGTCAACCACTTGATCACCAACCTGCGTGAGCGTGCCGAAGAGACGCGAACCGACACCCGCAGCCGTGTTGAGGAGAGCCGTGCTCGCCTGTCCAAGCTGCAGGAAGACCTGCCCGAGCAGCTCACCGGGCTGCGCGAAAAGTTCACCGGCGATGAGCTGCGCAAGGCCGCCGAAGGCTACCTGGAGGCAGCGACCAACCGGTACAACGAGCTGGTCGAGCGGGGCGAGGCGGCGCTGCAGCGGCTGCGCAGCCAGCCGGTCTTCGAGGACGCGTCGGCGCGCGCCGAGGGCTACGTGGACCAGGCAGTCGAGCTGACGCAGGAGGCGCTCGGCACCGTCGCATCGCAGACCCGCGCGGTCGGTGAGCGTGCTGCCAAGCTGGTCGGTATCGAGCTGCCCAAGAAGGCTGAGGCGGCCAAGAAGTCCGTGGCCAAGAAAGCGCCTGCGAAGAAGGCTCCGGCCAAGAAGGCTCCGGCCAAGAAGGCTGCGGCCAAGAAGGTCACCCAGAAATAGCCCGGCACCGAGTTGCCCTTGGGCGGCTCGGACCCGGCACGACACGCGGCTCCCAGGCAACCCCGAGTCGACGTTTTGGACGGTACGCGCTTACGCTTAACGTGTGAGCCACCTCGTGGGTACCGTCATGTTGGTCTTGCTGGTCGCCGTCTTGGTGACGGCGGTGTACGCGTTTGTGCATGCAGCGCTGCAGCGGTCCGACGCTTATACCGCCGCCGGAAAGCTGACCAAGCCGGTCTGGTTGGTGATCCTGGGCGCGGCCGTGGCGCTGAGTTCTATCTTGTATCCCGTTTTCAATGTGCTGGGCATTGTGATCGCCGCCTGCGCCGCTGGTGTGTATCTGGTCGACGTGCGGCCCAAACTTCTCGAAATTCAGGGTAAGTCGCGCTAGCCGGATGAGAGCCCCGCTGGCTGCGCCGGCGGCGGCACTTGTCGCCCTGCTGGGCTGGCTACCGGGGACCGCCCTCACTTGCGCTGATCCCGGGGCCGATCCCGGCACCGGCACGGCAAACCCGTCCAGCCCGTCGCCGCCTTTTGTCGCCCACACCGAATGGACGCAGTGGGGAGGCCTGACCAGCCTCCGGGTTTTCCCGACACCATCTGGGCGTGTGGCCGCCAGGCAGCCCGGGACGGCGGGCTGGGCCTACGAGGCCTGGGCCGAGGTGCTTGCGCTGTCCCCGGACGCCGACACCGCCGGTATGCGCGCGCAGTTCATCTGCCACTGCCAGTTCGCCGAATGGGCGCAACCTGGCAAGACCAGCTGGAACCTGGAGCCGTGGCGGCCGGTCGTCGATGACGCCGAAATGTTGGCATCCGGCTGCAATCCCGGCGGTTCAGAAGAAGCGTTGTAGTGGCGAGCCAACCTACCCGGGCGCAGTTGGCGGCCTTGGTTGACCACACCCTGCTCAAACCCGAGGCCACCAGTGCCGACGTGGCCGCCCTGGTCGCCGAAGCCGCCGAACTGGGCGTCTATGCGGTATGCGTCTCGCCGTCGATGGTGCCGGTCGCGGTGGAAGTCGGCGGCGGCGTTCGGGTGGCGGCGGTGGCGGGTTTTCCGTCGGGCAAGCACGTGTCGGCGGTCAAGGCGGATGAGGCTGCGCTGGCTGTGGCATCCGGTGCGAGCGAGATCGACATGGTCATTGATGTCGGTGCCGCGCTGGCGGGGGACGTCGATGCGGTGCGGTCTGATATCGAGGCGGTGCGCGCCGCTGTACCCGCAGCCGTGCTCAAAGTGATCGTGGAGTCGGCGGTGCTGTTGAGCCGGGCAGGCGGGCGCACGCTGGCAGAAGTGTGTCGCGCTGCCGAGGATGCCGGTGCGGACTTCGTCAAGACCTCGACCGGGTTTCATCCCGCGGGCGGGGCATCGGTGCATGCGGTCGTGTTGATGAACGAGACCGTCGGCGGGCGGCTGGGGATCAAGGCCAGCGGCGGCATCCGCACTGCCGCCGACGCAGTCGCGATGCTGGCTGCTGGTGCGACCCGGCTGGGCCTGTCAAGCAGCCGAGCGGTGCTCGACGGACTCAGCACTTAGGCGTCAGATGTTGGCAAAGCAGGGGTCGTTGTCGTTGCCGGCAGGGATGCTGGCGTTCTGGGTCGAGAAGTGGCTCGTCACGCCGGTAGAGGTCACCTGCACGCTGTCCGCGCGAATACCCAACGGGTAGTTGTTGGTCAGGTTGGAGGTGAAGTCGTCCAGCGTCGACTGCACGGTCTCTCTCGGCATGGTGAAGCCGAGTGCGTTGAAACTGACGATCTGCAGCTCCAACCCGTTGCCAGACACCACCGGCTTGGCCGTGATGTTGTCCAGCATGCCCTTCAATTCGAGCGTCCCGTCGGCGGGGTGGGTGGTCACGCTGTTGGTGACGAAGGGACCCAGAACGGGAATCGCACTCTGTACCGACTCCCTGATGCCGTCAGACGTCCAGCTGATGGTCGCATCCAGCGCGCCGACGGTGCCCTTGGAGGTGGGTGTCGACTTGAGCTGGACATTCTGGATATTGATGGCGATCTTCATGCCCTTGGCGTCGCGGATCTGGTTGCCGGCCGTCTGCACCGAGATGTTGGTGAAATGACTGGTGGCGAGCTGCCAGAGGAGCAGCGGCGCCACGCCGAACGACGCGGTGGCCTGGTCCTTGACCTCGCAGGCAACTGCTTGGGCGACTTTGGTGGCCGCGACGTGACGGGCATAGAGCTCCGCTCCGATCAGCCCGGCGATAACGAGCGAAAAAACGATGATGCAGACCAGAAGAACGGATAGCGGGTCGCGAAGGAAGCGTCGTTTTCTTTTCAGCGGTGGCGGCCCTTCGTTGGGACCGGCCAGCTTTTCCGTCGAGCCCGCAGGCGGGATCGGCGGAGGCGGGTAGCCGGGTCGCTGCGTGTCCGGGTGGGGGGCGCCCAACTGCTCGGCCTGACCAGGCGCAGCCGGAGGGGGTTGGCCGGGATCGCCGGCAGGCAGCCGCTCAGTTGGTCGCTCAGTTGGGGGTTGGCCGAAGGGACCTTGATTGCCGGGACGGGCCCACGTCGACGGGCCCTCGTTCAGCGGTCCTTGCGGGTTCGTCACCCGACCGATTCTGCCCTATCAGTCTGAGCAAAACTCGACTGGTTACGCAGCACTGCGATGTTGTCGCGAGCCTCAGCCACCCTGTCGACGTCGATGTCGGCGACCACAAGTTGCGGGCGGGCGCCGGCAGACGCGACCACCTCACCCAGCGGCGACGCCACCAGGCTGCCGCCCACCCCGGTCGGTGCGCCTGAGCCCGACTCCGAGCTGGTCAGGGCGTCGCCGGGGTCGGCCTGACCGGCCGCAGCGACGTAGCTCATCGAGTCCAACGCCCGGGCGCGGGCCAACAGCGTCCACTGCTCGAGTTTGCCGGGGCCCGAACCCCACGACGCGCAGACGACGATCAGCTGGGCGCCGCGGCGGGCCAGCTCGGTGTAGAGCGCCGGAAAGCGAATGTCGTAGCAAATGGTCAACCCGACCTGAACGCCGTCGACCGTGATCACCACCGGCTGGTGTCCGGGTGCGACGGTACGCGACTCGGTAAAACCGAACGCGTCATAGAGGTGGATCTTGTCGTAGTGGGTGTTCGGCCGGTTGGGAGTGCCGGGCCCGGCCGCGATCAGCGTGTTCGTCACCCGTCCCTCGCCGGCCGGGGTGAACATACCGGTGATCACGGTGATACCGGAGTCGGTCGCGATCCGTCGCACACCGTCTGCCCAGGGCCCGTCGACGGGCTCGGCGATCGGCACCAGCGGGACGCCGAACCGGCACATGGTCGCCTCAGGGAACACCACCAGCTTCGCGCCCGCGTCGGCGGCGCGGCCGGTGTAACTCCGCACCAGCTGCAGATTCGCTGCCGGGTCGCTGCCGCTGAGGATCTGCGCCAACGCGATTCGCATGGGCGCCAGCTTAGGCCCGCCGACGATGCGCGCCGCAAAGCGGCGTGTGGGGGTACCGCCCGCTTGCGGGGGAGTGGCGGTACCACCCGCTTGGGGGAGAGGCGGGCAGTCGGATGAGGCCCGCCGACGATGCGCGCCGCTTAGGAGCCGATCGCACCACAAAGGGTGCGACTCAGGCCGGCAGTCAGGCGTTGTTCGTGATCCACTTCGTGGTGAGGCGTTGTTCCCTGATCACCAGCTCGGCCAAGTGGGTGCCGATGAGCCTCTCCACCTTGCCGCCGATAATCGGGACCCGCACCCGCACGGTGATCCGGTACGCGAGCCGGGCGCCGCCGGACTCGGCGATTGGTAACAGTTTGGCGATGCCCGACGCATGAACCGGAGTTCCCACGATTGAGCCCGCGACGCAGCCGGTCGCGGCGCCATCAGTGATCGGCCCCCAGGTCTCTTCGCGTCTGATGCACAGATCGCCCCGGTGCAGCTGCGTGACCAGAGCCGGCAGATTGTGACTGCGCACCACCTGCAGCGTGACCACGTCGATGGTGCCGTCGTTTCCCGACTCGCCACCGACTCGGATTGACTCCAGCCTCGCGTCGTCGACGGGAATGTCGGCCAGCCTGGCCCGCCAGTACCCCACCTCACGGAAAGCCCGGTGAACTTTTTCGACGCTGCCCTCGTAGTCGGCGGACAAGTCGAATAAACGCGGCATACCTGGTCAGGCTACCCTTACTGGCCGTGGTCGGTTCGCTGTTTGCCGGTGCGCATGTCACCGAGGCGGTGCCGCTGGCGCCGTTGACGACGTTGCGGATCGGACCGGTCGTACGACGCCTTATCACCTGCACCAGCACCGAACAGGTGGTCGCCGTATTGCGGCAGCTGGACGCGCAAACCCGCAACGGAGACAGCGGCCCACTAATGGTGTTTGCCGGCGGTTCCAACCTGGTGATCGCCGACACCCTGACCGACTTGACCGCGGTGCAGTTGGCCAACAACGGCATCACGATCGACGGCAACCGGGTGCGCGCGGAGGCGGGCGCGGTGTGGGACGACGTGGTGGTCGCGGCTATCGAGCACGGTCTGGGCGGGCTGGAATGCCTGTCCGGTATCCCCGGATCGGCCGGGGCCACTCCGGTGCAGAACGTCGGAGCCTATGGCGCAGAGGTGTCCGACACCATCAAGCGGGTCCGGGTACTGGATCGGCGCAGCGGCGCGGTGCGCTGGGTACCGGGCGGCGAGCTGGGCTTCGGTTACCGCACCAGCGTGTTCAAGCGGGCCAACCAGACAGGGGTTGAGATTCCTGCTGTGGTACTGGAAGTGGAGTTCGCGCTGGATGCATCGGGACGCAGCGCGCCGTTACGCTACGCCGAACTGACGGACGCGTTGAACGCGACCAGCGGCGAGCGCGCCGACCCGCAGGCGGTCCGTGAGGCGGTGCTGACCCTGCGTACCCGGAAGGGCATGGTGCTCGACGCGGCCGACCACGACACCTGGAGCGTGGGCTCGTTCTTCACCAACCCGGTGGTCGCACCGGATGTCTACGAGCGGCTGGCCTTGAAGATGCAGGGGGAGATCGAGGGGCCGGTTCCGCACTATCCGGCACCGGACGGCGTCAAGCTGGCCGCCGGGTGGCTGGTGGAGCGGGCGGGCTTTTCCAAAGGCTATCCCGACGATGAGGCGGCCCGCTGCCGGCTGTCCACCAAGCACGCGCTGGCGCTGACCAACCGCGGCGGTGCCACCACCGAGGATGTGCTAGCACTGGCCCGGACCCTCCGCGACGGGGTCCGTGATGTGTTTGGTATCACACTCAAACCGGAACCTTCCCTGCTCGGGTGCAGGCTGTAGCTGTTGATTTCTTGCATTAGTAGCCCCACGTCGAATTGTCGTGGCGGGGTGGGGGTCATTTCTCCCGGTATCTTTACGTGTCGTGAGCACATCCAGCGCCCCGCCGCCGATTAACCGGCGCTTGGCGTTGGCGGCCCTCGGGCTCGGTGTGTTCGCTCCGAACGTATTGACCGCCTGTGTCGGCAGCGTGGCCAAACACACCCAGAAGAAAGAAGTGCCGGCGCCGCACCTGAAGTTCCAGCCGGCCCTGAACACGCCAGCCGCCGCCGACGTGGTTCCGATCGCTCCGATCAGCGTCCAGGTTGCCGACGGCTGGTTCCAGAAGGTGGCGTTGACGAGTTCGGCGGGCAAGGTTGTTGCCGGGGCGTTCAACGACGATCGTACCGTCTACACGGTCACCGAGCCGCTGGGCTACGACGGGACCTACACCTGGAGCGGTTCGGCCGTCGGCCACGACGGCAAGGCGATTCCGGTCACCGGCAAGTTCAGCACCGTGTCGCCCACCAAGAAGATCGACGGGGGGTTCCAGCTGGCCGACGGCCAGACCGTCGGGGTGGCGGCGCCGATCATCATCCAGTTCGATTCGCCGATCAGCGATAAGGCCGCCGTCGAGAAGGCGCTCACCGTCACCACCAATCCGCCCGTCGAGGGCAGCTGGGCCTGGCTGCCCGACGAGGCGCAAGGCTCCCGCCTCCACTACCGCTCTCGCGAGTACTACCCGGCGGGCACCACCGTCAACGTCGACGCCAAGTTCTACGGGCTGCCGTTCGGCGACGGCGCGTATGGCGCGCAGGATATGTCGTTGCGCATCCAGATCGGTCGGCGGCAGCTGGTGAAGGCCGAGGTGTCGTCGCACCGCATCCAGGTCGTCAGGGATGAAGGCGTCATCATGGACTTTCCGTGCAGCTACGGCGAGGCCGACAAGGCGCGCAATGTCACCCGCAACGGCATCCACGTGGTCAGCGAGAAATATTCTGACTTCTACATGTCCAACCCGGCCGCCGGCTACAGCAACATCCATGAGCGCTGGGCGGTGCGGATTTCCAACAATGGCGAGTTCATCCACGCCAATCCGGCCAGCTCCGGCGCGCAGGGCAACACCAACGTCACCAATGGCTGCATCAATTTGTCGACCGGCGACGCCGAGGAGTACTACAGCAGCGCGATCTACGGTGACCCGGTTGAGGTGACCGGAAGCTCGATCCAGCTGTCCTACTCCGATGGCGACATCTGGGACTGGGCCGTGGACTGGGATACCTGGGTGGCGATGTCGGCGCTACCGCCACCGACAGCACATCCGCCGGCCAGTCAGATCCCCGTGACCGCACCGGTTACGCCGTCGGATGCCCCCACCTTGTCGGGCACTCCGACCACCTCGACGACCACGACGACGCCGTCTAGCCCGGGCGGTTGAATCGCGTAGCGCTGGCTTGGTCGCGGGGCCGGATGATGATTTGGTCCAGGTTGACGTGGGACGGCCGCGAGGCCACGAACCCAACCACTTCGGCGACGTCGGCTGCCACCAGCGGTGTTATGCCGGCGTAGACGGCGTCCGCGCGCTGCTGGTCGTCGTCGAAGCGGACCAGCGAGAACTCGGTTTCGACCGCGCCCGGGGCGATCTCGGTGAGTCGTACCGGCTTGCCCAGTAGCTCGCCGCGCAGCGTGCGGTGTAGCGCGCCCTGGGCGTGCTTGGCCGCCGTGTAACCGGCGCCGCCGTCGTAAACCTCGAGCGCCGCAATCGAGGTGATGGTGACGATCAGGCCGTCGCCGGAGTCGATCAGCTTGGGCAGCAGCGCGCGGGTGACCCGCAGCGTGCCCATCACATTGGTCTCCCACATCCACCGCCAGTGCTCCAGATCGGAGTCGGCGACGAGTTCCAGCCCCCGAGCGCCACCGGCGTTATTGACCAGCACGTCAACCCGGCTCAATTCGCCCGCCAGCGCTTCTACCGCGCCGTCGTCTGTGACATCGACCACAATGGCCGTCCCGCCGATCTCGTCGGCCAGTGCGTTGATCCGGTCCGCCCGACGTGCCGCTGCGACCACGTGAAACCCAAGGGCTGCAAGGGTTCTGGCGGTTGCCTCACCAATTCCGGAGCTGGCACCGGTGACCACCGCGACCCGTTGGTGCCCGTCGGCTGTATTCACCGGAATAACTCTAATAAGCGTGCTAAATTTTCGATGTGCACCACAGCGCCTTGTTCAACACGACGGCCGCGTGTCTTTTCGCGGCAGGTGCGTGTTGTTGCCGCGCACTTTGCCGCTCCTGACTGAAAGCAGGTGTGGCCAAAGACCGGCCATCAGAACTCGGACAAAGGACGCTCGTGCGCTCGACTACCCTCACCCAAACACATCATCCACCCGGCCGCAAAAGCCACCTGCGGCTACACCGCCAGGTCCTGCCGCCGGCATTGCAAATATCCGACTCAGCGGCGGCGTCCGTCTTCCGGGCCGTCCGGTTGCGCGGCCCCGTCGGCCGTGACGTCATCGCCGCTGTCACATCGCTGAGCATCGCGACGGTCAACCGCCAGGTCATCGCCCTGCTCGAGGCCGGCCTACTGCGGGAGCGCGCCGACCTGGCCGTTTCCGGGGCTATCGGGCGCCCCCGCGTGCCGGTGGAGATCAACCACGAACCGTTTGTGACGCTGGGTATCCACGTCGGCGCACGAACCACCAGCATTGTGGCCACCGACCTGTTCGGCCGCACGCTGGACGCGGTCGAAACCCCGACACCGCTCAATCCCGCCGGGCCCGCGCTGGCGTCGCTGGCCGAGAGCGCCGACCGGTACCTGAAGCGCTGGCATCGGCGCCGCCCGCTCTGGGTCGGGGTGGCGATCGGTGGCACCGTCGACAGCGCTACCGGCCACGTCGACCACCTGCGGCTGGGCTGGCGGCAGGCTCCGGTTGGGCCCGTGCTGGCCGACGCGCTGGGCCTGCCGGTGTCGGTGGCCTCCCATGTCGACGCCATGGCCGGGGCTGAGCTGCTGCTCGGCATGCGGCGATTCGCGCCGAGCTCGCCGACCAGTCTGTACGTCTACGCCCGCGAGACCGTGGGCTATGCGCTGGTGATCGGCGGACGGGTTCACTGCCCGGCCAGCGGCCCCGGCACCATCGCGACCCTGCCTGCCTACTCTGAGCTACTCGGCGGCAGCGGGCAACTGGAGTCCACCGTCAGCGACGAAGCGGTTCTGGTCGCTGCCCGCCGGCTGAAAATTATTCCCGGCATCTCCCCTACTGCGCCCCCGAGTCGCACCAACGGGTCCGCTACCGCTATCACCGACCTGCTGCGGGTGGCTCGGGCCGGCAACCAACAGGCCAAAGGTCTGCTGGCGGAGCGGGGGAGGGTTCTGGGTGAGGCGGTTGCGTTACTACGCGACATGCTCAACCCCGATGAGTTGGTGGTCGGTGGCCAGGCTTTCACCGAGTACCCGGAGGCGATGGAGCAGGTCGAGACGGCGTTCGGCGCACGCTCGATACTGCCGCCGCGCGATATCCGCGTCACCGTCTTCGGCAACCGAGTGCAGGAGGCCGGGGCGGGGACCGTGGCGCTGGGCGGGCTGTATGCCGACCCGCTGGGTGCGATGCGGCGAGCCGGGGCGCTGGACTCGCGGCTGCGGGATGTCGCTCCTGACGAGACTTCCGCTTGACGCGACCGCACGCTTGGGCCGATTGGAAGCCCGTCCTGTAAAGATGACAGTGTGCGGCATGACGACGTCTTCCGGCGCAATCACCCGCGCCGGGTTGCGGTGTTGGCGGTGCACACCTCACCGTTGGCCCAGCCGGGCACCGGCGACGCCGGCGGCATGAACGTCTATGTACTGCAAAGTGCGTTGCACCTGGCCCGGCGGGACATCGAGGTGGAGATCTTCACCCGGGCCACGGCGTCCGCGGATCCGCCGGTCGTGCGAGTAGCGCCCGGCGTGCTGGTGCGCAACGTAGTGGCGGGGCCATTCGAGGGCCTGGACAAATATGACCTGCCCACCCAGCTGTGTGCGTTCACGGCCGGCGTGCTGCGCGCCGAAGCGTCCCACGAACCGGGCTACTACGACATCGTGCACTCGCACTACTGGCTGTCCGGACAGGTCGGCTGGCTGGCCCGCGACCGCTGGGCGGTGCCGTTAGTGCATACCGCGCACACCCTTGCCGCGGTGAAGAACGCGGCACTGGCCGACGGAGATGCGCCCGAGCCGCCACTGCGCACGGTCGGGGAGCAGCAGGTCGTCGACGAGGCGGACCGGCTGATCGTCAACACCGATGATGAAGCGAGACAATTGATTTCGATTCATCATGCCGATCCGGCGAAAATCGACGTGGTCCATCCCGGTGTGGACACCGACGTGTTCCGCCCGGGTGACCGCCGGACGGCCCGGGCCGCGCTGGGGCTCACGCTCGACGAAGACGTGGTGGCGTTCGTCGGACGGATACAGCCGCTGAAGGCGCCCGACATCGTGTTGCGCGCCGCTGCGAAATTGCCGGGGGTGCGCATCGTCGTGGCCGGCGGGCCGTCGGGCAGCGGTCTGGCCTCCCCGGACGGACTGGTCCGGCTCGCCGACGAACTCGGTATCACGGCGCGGGTGACATTCCTGCCGCCGCAGTCCCGCGCGAATCTGGTCACCTTGTTCCAGGCTGCCAACCTGGTCGCGGTGCCCAGCTATTCGGAGTCGTTCGGCTTGGTAGCCGTCGAAGCGCAGGCGTGCGGCACGCCGGTGGTGGCGGCTGCGGTCGGCGGGCTGCCGGTGGTGGTGCGCGACGGGATCACCGGCACTTTGGTGTCCGGGCACGACGTCGACCAATGGGCGGCGGCCCTCGATGACCTGCTGCGCCTGCGCGCCGGGCCGCAGGGCAGCGCGATGAGTCGCGCAGCTGCCGCGCATGCAGCGACGTTCTCCTGGGAAAACACCACTGATGCGCTGCTGGCCAGCTACCGGCGCGCGATCGGGGACCTCACCGCCGAGCGCCAGCGCTGCGGCGCCGACCTGATATCGGACCGGGTGTCGGTACGCACGCCCCGCCGCTGGACGTCGCGGCGCGGGGTGCGCACATGACATCCACCGTGCAGCGGATGATCGAGGATGCGCTGCAGGCCAGCGAGCTGACCTACTCGAAACACCCCGGGGTGCATGGCGGGCCGCCGGGACTGATTGTCGAACTGCCCGGCGAGCGCAAGCTCAAGACCAACACCATCCTGAGCATCAGCGAGCACTCGGTGCGCATCGAGGCGTTCGTGTGCCGCAACCCCGACGAAAACCACGAGGGCGTCTACCGCTTCCTGCTCAAACGCAACCGCCGGCTCTACGGGGTCGCCTACACGCTGGACAACGTCGGCGACATTTACCTGGTGGGCCGCATGTCGCCGGCGTCGGTCGACGCCGCCGAGATCGACCGGGTGCTCGGACAGGTACTCGAGGCGGTGGATTCGGACTTTAACACGTTGCTGGAGTTGGGTTTTCGCTCGTCGATTCAAAAAGAGTGGGAGTGGCGGGTATCCCGCGGCGAGTCGCTGAAGAACCTGCAGGCCTTCGCTCACCTGATCGACGAGGGGGACGAGGAGGGCGACGGCGCGCGGCCGTGAAATGCTAGGCGGATGCAACTCCGAAACTCTGCCACCTTGGTGCTGCTCCGCCACGGCGAGAGCGATTGGAACGCCGCCGACCTGTTCACCGGATGGGTGGACGTCGACCTGACCGAGAAGGGCCGGGCCGAGGCGGTGCGAAGCGGCGAGCTGATGGCCGAGCACGATCTGTTGCCCGATGTGCTCTACACTTCGCTGCTCCGGCGGGCGATCAGCACCGCGCATATCGCGCTGGACACTGCCGATCGGCTGTGGATTCCGGTGTGGCGCAGCTGGCGGCTCAACGAACGCCACTACGGCGCTCTGCAGGGGTTGAACAAGGCCGATATCAAGGCGCGCTACGGCGAGGATCAGTTCATGGCCTGGCGGCGCAGCTACGACACTCCACCACCGCCGATCGAGAAAGGCAGCGAGTTCAGCCAGGACGCTGACCCCCGCTACGCCGACATCGGCGGCGGCCCGCTGACCGAGTGCCTGGCTGACGTGGTGGCCCGGTTTCTGCCGTATTTCACCGACGTCATCATGCCGGATTTGCGGGTAGGTAAGACGGTGTTGATCGCCGCGCACGGCAACTCCTTGCGTGCGCTGGTCAAGCATCTCGATCAGATATCGGACGACGAGATCGTCGGGCTGAACATCCCGACCGGCATTCCGCTGCGCTATGACCTGGATGCCGACCTGCGGCCGGTGGTGCCGGGCGGTACCTATCTCGACCCGGAGGCGGCCGCCGCCGGCGCCGCCGCGGTTGCCAGCCAAGGGCAGCGGTGAGTTTGGTCGCGAGCCCCATTGCGTGTTTTAAAGGCCTGTTTGCCAAACATCGTGTTAACAGAAGCGGAACACCTGTGGCGCGATGTGTGACTTGTCCGATTTTGGCCTCGTTCCGCTAGGGCGGCGTTCACCAGATTTGTAGGATTTGCTATGTGACTGTGTTCTCGGCGCTGTTGCTGGCCGGGGTCTTGTCCGTGCTGGCGTTGGCCGTAGGTGTTGCGGCCGGGACCCGGCTATCGCCGCGGGCGGCCCAACGCCGCCAACGAGTGGCCGCCGAATGGACTGGGATCACCGTCGCACAGATGCTGCAACGCATCGTCGCGCTGATGCCGCTCGGCGCCGCGGTGGTGGATTCCCATCGGGACGTCGTTTATCTCAACGATCGGGCCAAGGAACTGGGCCTGGTGCGCGACCGGCAGCTCGACGACCAGGCCTGGCAGGCCGCGCAGCAGGCGTTGAGTGGCATCGACGTCGAATTCGACCTGCAGCCGGGTAAACGCGCGGCGGGCCGGTCCGGTTTATCGGTGCACGGGCAAGCCCGGCTGCTGAGCGAAGAAGACCGCCGGTTCGCCGTTGTCTTCGTCCATGACCAGTCGGAGTATGCCCGCATGGAGGCGACCAGGCGCGACTTCGTGGCCAACGTCAGCCACGAGCTCAAGACCCCGGTTGGCGCCATGGCTCTGCTCGCCGAGGCCCTGCTGGCCTCGGCAGATGATTCCGAAACCGTTCGCCGGTTCGCCGAGAAGGTGCTCATCGAAGCCAACCGACTGGGGGACATGGTCGCCGAGCTGATCGAGCTGTCCCGGCTGCAGGGCGCCGAGCGGTTGCCCAACGTGACCGATGTTGACGTCGATATTGTTGTCTCAGAGGCGATTTCACGCCACAAGGTGGCCGCCGACAACGCCGATATCGCGGTTCGCACCGATGCGCCCAGTGGTTTACGGGTGCTGGGAGACGAAACGCTGCTGGTGACCGCGCTGGCCAACCTGGTGTCCAATGCGATCGCCTATTCGCCGCGCGGATCGCTGGTGTCGATCAGCCGTCGCCGCCGCGGCGACAACATCGAGATCGCCGTCACCGACCGGGGCATCGGGATCGCGCTGGAAGACCAGGAGCGAGTCTTCGAGCGGTTCTTCCGCGGCGACAAGGCGCGCTCGCGGGCCACCGGCGGCAGCGGGCTGGGGCTGGCCATCGTCAAACACGTCGCGGCCAACCACAATGGCAGCATCGGCGTGTGGAGCAAGCCGGGAACCGGATCGACGTTCACCTTGTCTATTCCGGCGGTTATGCCGCTCCAGCAGGACGACGACGAACAACCCGAGCAACCACGGGGTCGTGAGGTGCGGCCCAACCGGTCCCAACGAGAGGAAGAACTAAGTCGATGACCCGCGCCGACGATGCAGTGGGTGCACCGCCCGCTTGCGGGGGACGGGGTACCACCCACTTGTGGGGGAAGGAGTGGCGCTGATGACCAGTGTGCTGATCGTGGAGGACGAGGAGTCGCTGGCCGATCCGCTGGCATTTCTGCTGCGCAAGGAGGGCTTTGAGACCACCGTGGTGACCGACGGGCCAGCCGCACTTGCCGAGTTCGATCGCGCCGGCGCTGACATCGTGCTGCTCGATTTGATGCTGCCGGGGATGTCCGGCACTGACGTGTGCAAGCAACTGCGTACCCGTTCCAGCGTGCCGGTGATCATGGTGACTGCCCGCGACAGCGAGATCGACAAGGTGGTCGGCCTGGAGCTCGGCGCCGACGACTACGTGACCAAGCCTTACTCGGCGCGTGAGTTGATCGCCCGGATCCGCGCAGTGCTTCGCCGTGGCGGCGACGACGACTCCGAAATCAGCGACGGCGTGCTCGAGTCCGGGCCGGTCCGCATGGATGTCGAGCGCCACGTCGTCTCGGTCAACGGTGACACAATCACCTTGCCGCTCAAGGAATTTGACCTGCTGGAATACCTGATGCGCAACAGCGGCCGGGTGCTGACCCGTGGGCAGTTGATCGATCGGGTCTGGGGTGCGGACTACGTCGGCGACACCAAGACGCTCGACGTCCACGTCAAGCGGCTGCGGTCCAAGATCGAAGCCGACCCGGCCAACCCGGTGCACCTGGTGACGGTGCGGGGATTGGGCTACAAGCTGGAGGGCTGACCGAGAGATCTCACAGGCCAGCGTCGAACCCCGCCACGACACACCCCGAAACAGGCGACTATCAGGAGAAACGCCAATCTCGTCAGCAGCGAGCCGCCCCTATGTCAGAAGTCCTGGGGCCTGCAGTTCGTCAGCCAATGCGAGCGCGGCCTCACCTAGCCTGCGGGCCTGATCCACGGTTAGCTCTCGGACGCCGTTGATGTCGATGATGATCCGCTGCTCGCCCAGGGCGTCGTGGATGCCGATCCAGACGGGGCCGATGTAACGTCCCTGCTGTAATCCTTGGAATGCGGTCATATGCCCTCCTTCCTTTTGGGGGCCACGCGGGAGTCCGTCTGTTCACTCCCGCGTGGCCACGGCGGCAGTGCCTGAGTGCGACCATACCGACGATACGCTTGAATCAGTAGTTTGCATACTAAAAGATTGGATACAAAGTTATAACGGACTTCTAGTCTGGGAGATTCCACCATGCCCAGTCCTCGGAACTAGAGAGCACGCCCGGTTGGGGGAAGTCACCCCGGACACCAGCTATGTGGTGCATACCTGGTGCAAGCTCAGAACCCGAGCTCGAAAATAGCCTCTGAGCTGCATTGAAGCTGGTGCGCGATACTGGGATTGAAGTTGATTCGGTTTTGAGGGACTGTACGAGATCAGCTCCCGCGGCCGCGTCCATGGCGGAGGTTTAATGAGCACCATCAACGAGGACCGCCCTGGTGGCCCATACTGTGCCGGGAACTGCGGGCGAAGTATGGACAACCCGCCCGGCCAAGATCCGTGGCTCGCCATCGTCGGCGAAAGTAGAGGCGAAGGGCGATCGCGGCGGATAATAACGAGGCGTCGGCGCCGCCGCATCGCATAGTTCGTCTGCCCCCACTGCGAGACAGAGACAGAAACGATACCTACTCTGGTCGCGAATCTGCGCGACGAGGACGTCTACCCACTGCAGGACAACTGTACAGAAACAGTGCTTGGGCTCATCCATTTTGTTGTTGCGCGTCACTGATCTTGCGCATGGCGGCGTCTTTGCGGTTGAGGCCGGTTCGGGTGTGAAGTAGCCCCGCTCGGCGGGTTCCGGCGGGGCAGGGGTGGTCGAGGTGTCGCTGGGGTGGTCAGGGTGTCGTCGCGGGTTGAGAGTCGTGGTTGGTTTCGGTGACGGCGGATCGGGCGCTGGCTGCGTCGACGAGGTTCTTGTCGGCGGCGCAGGCGGCGATGAGCGCGGCGATGGCGAGTCGGTGACGGCGCGGGGTTTGCCGCGGCCGGATTCGTGGATCAGCGCGGTCGCGTCGTCGGTGAATAGCGGGTTGGATCTGCCGACGAGCTTGAGGTGGTGGCGGACGTATGCGGCGGTTTCCTCGCTGGTCATGCCGGTCATGGTGCGGCGCATGGTGATGCGTTGTTCGAGCGCGGCCAGGATTCCCAGGGCCATTTTCGCCGCGAGTGTGGGTCGGCCCAGAAGGATTGTGGGGAACAGTGATTCGGTGTCGAAGCGGTGATTAGTCAGCAGCCGCAGCGCTTCCAGGGCGTCGTGGGCCAGCAGGTGACCCTCGTCGATACACAAGATCGGGACCCGGCATGGGCCAGGTGAGCTGCTCGGTCTGCACGCCGAAAACCCCACTGTTCCACATGAAGTCGCGGCCGTCCTTGGCGCGGAAGGGGCGCCACAGCAGCCCGAGCCCGGGCACGTTACGGTAGAGCCCGAACGATCCGCCGAAGAAGACACAAAAGGGTGGCGGCCTCGGCGACATCGCGACGGTCCTCGGGCAGGCGGCGCTCGATGAGCACTCCGGAGGCCACCAGCAGCGGCGGGTCAAACGCGAAACTCATCTTGGGCTCCTCTCTGTGATGGTGGGTGCCCCTGAACCATCCGGGCTACCGCGCAGGCCGACTTCGGCATGCCCGGTTCCCCGCACCGACCAGCTGTAATCGATCACCCGGGTGCGGTGCTCACGGTGGCTGATCTCGATATGGATGTCGGCCTGCTCGGTGTTCGTGCACACCGCCCTGCCCCCGTCGGGATCGGTGTAGCGGAGGCTCACGCACCTGTCCGGGGGCTGGTCGACCCGGATGAGCACCTCGCGACCGCCGATGCGTCCCTCCAGCTGCCAGTGCTGCAGGCCGAGCGTTGTCCGCATCCGCAGCGACGGCAAAGGGCTTGCAGGCCAATCCTTTCCGTCGATGCGGAAGCGAACGAACGCGATCGGCGCAAGCCTGCGCAAGCCCGGCTTGTGCGACACCGCGGTGACCGCCTCCAGGACGTCGCCATCACCGAGGTCGGCGTGGATCCACCCCCAGCGCTTGGCGTTGCCGTGCCCGTAAATATGGGCCACGCCGCCGCGCCAGCCGTCGACGCATAAAGCGGTGTCGGCGACGGTCAGTGAGCCGGTGAAGTCGGCGGTGGGCGCGATGACCACTTGGGCGCCCGGGAGCAGCTCGCGCTCCCACGCCGCACGGGGAAACGTCCACAGCGGCATGCCGGTGTCCTTCCAGGATAGGTCCCATACGAGTGATCGGGCGCGTCCGGTCAGCTCTTCCTGGCCCACTCGTACCCCTGCGGCGTCGAACCAGGCGGCGCCGGCCGCGGGCTGGGTGGGCTCGGGGCCGAACCGCTCGGTGCGGGGTGGGCCGTCGGGTGGAAACCAGGTCGCCCAACCGTGCGCGTAGGCAGCACCCGGGCCGTCTAACGGCGCCACCGTCTCGCAGTGAATCCACAGGCCGGCACCCGTCAGCGGATCGGACAGGGTGGCGTACCAGACTTCCAGGCGCCCGGCCTTGCCCCGCCAGCGCGGGGCCGCGGCCGATCGCATTTCGTCGTCCATTGCTCACCTCCGGTTGGACCCGAAAAGCGGCCCCTGATGCTTCGGTTCGTCCACTATATTGGTTGAGCCAATGAACCAGTCAAGTGTGCTTCAGCCGCCGGATCGACAGCGTGTGGACGAACAGATCGCCGCGTCGATCGCCGACGCCATCCTCGACGGCGCCTTCCCGCCAGGCTCCACCCTGCCGCCCGAGCGGGAGCTGGCTGAGCAGCTCGGCGTTAACCGCACGTCGCTGCGGCAAGGTCTGGCCCGCCTGCAGCAGATGGGTTTGATCGAGGCCCGACATGGCAGCGGCAACCTGGTGCGCGACCCGGCGGCACTCACCCATCCCGCGGTGGTCGAGGCACTGGTCCGCAAACTGGGCCCTGAGTTCCTGGCCGAGCTGCTGGAGATCCGGGCGGCGCTGGGACCTTTGATCGGCCGCTTGGCGGCACAACGGAGCGGGCCCGAGGATGCCGAAGCATTGCGCGCGGCGCTGGCGGCGGTGCAGGAGGCCGACAGCGCCGCGGCGCGCCAGGCCGCCGACCTCGCCTATTTCCGGGTGCTCATCCACAGCAGTCGCAACCGCGCGTTGGGCTTGCTGTACCGCTGGGTCGAGCACGCCTTCGGGGGCCGCGAACACGAGCTCACCGCGGCCTACGACGACGCCGCCCCGGTGATGGCCGGCCTGCGGGCGATCACCGAGGCTGTGCTGGCACGCGACGCTGCGGCGGCCGCCGCGGCAGTCGAGGCGTACCTGCACGCCAGCGCGCTGCGAATGGTCTTGTCGTACAACGAAAGTGCTTACGAACGCGACTAGGAGTCGGCGAATTACGGTTGCCGCGGAATTGGCAAGATGGGCTGTCTTTCAACGTCATATCCGATGTGCTACTAATTTTTCGACTTGCATACCTGCGGGTTGCCCTACTGATGCGGTCGGTGTGGCTACTGGTTCGTCGCGGCATAGGCGCGATGGCACACACCATCCCAGTTTCGCCCGCGACTCAACGCCCCGGCGAAACCGAGCCGCTACTGCGCGATCCGAGTCGCCGGGTGCACTGCGATGAGCCCTAACTTGCTGCGGCGCTTGCACATTGCCGCCAGCTCCGCGTAAGCCTTGGCGCCGAGCAGCTCGGTGAGCTCGTCGGCCAGGCTTTCCCACACCTGCTTGGCACCGATATGAGCGGCCGGATCGCCGGTGCAATACCAATACAGATCGGAGCCACCGGAGCCCCAGCCGCGGCGATCGTATTCGGTGACAGTGGTCTTGAGGATTTCGGTGCCGTCGGGCCGGGTCACCCACTCCTGGCTGCGCCGGATCGGCAACTGCCAGCAGACATCGGGTTTCATGGTCAGTGGCGCTACGCCCAGCTTGAGGGCTTTGCTGTGCAGTGCGCAGCCGGCACCGGCAGCAAAGCCGGGCCGGTTCAAGAAGATGCATGCGTCCTTGTGTTTGCGGGTGCGGTATTGGGGCTGGCCGTCATGCTCGTCGAGTTCCAGGTAGCCTTTGCGGCCCAAACCCTTGTCGCGGAATTGCCAATCGTCGTCGGTCAGCTTTTTCACCGCATCGTCCAACCGGGCGCGGTCGTCGTCGTCGGACAAGAACGCACCATGCGAGCAACACCCGTCATGCGGACGGCCCGCCACCGTGCCGCGGCAGGCCGGTGTGCCGAATACACACGTCCAGCGCGCTAGCAGCCAGGTCAGGTCGGCCGCGATCAGGTGCTCGGGATTTTCCGGGTCGTAGAACTCCACCCACTCACGGGCGAAATCCAGTTCAACCTCGTGCCCCGGCTCCGGGTGCGAATCCGCCACAGATTCAACGTTAGACCACGATTGCGGCTGTCTGACCCGCTGACACCCAGGCCCGAAGGGTTGAAACTGCCGGGCCCCACAGCGGGCCACAACACGCCCGGCTAGTTTGTTTTCCGTGCGATTGGGCGTGCTCGACGTGGGTAGCAACACGGTTCATTTGCTGGTGGTCGACGCCCACCGCGGCGGACATCCGACGCCAATGAGTTCGACGAAGGCCACGCTGCGCCTGGCCGAGGCCACCGACAGCTCCGGCAAGATCACCAAGCGCGGCGCAGACAAGCTGGTTTCCACGATCGACGAGTTCGCCAAGATCTCGGTCAGCTCGGGCTGTGAGGAGCTGATGGCCTTCGCCACGTCCGCGGTACGGGATGCCGAGAATTCCGAGGACGTGCTGACCCGGGTACGCAACGAGACCGGTGTCGACTTGCAGGTGCTGCGCGGGGTCGACGAGTCGCGGCTGACCTTCCTGGCGGTGCGCCGCTGGTACGGATGGAGCGCGGGGCGAATTATCAACCTCGACATCGGCGGCGGTTCGCTGGAACTGTCCGGCGGTGTCGATGAGGAGCCCGAGGTCGCGTTATCGCTGCCGCTGGGCGCCGGACGGTTGACCCGCGACTGGCTGCCTGACGACCCGCCCGGTCGGCGCCGGGTGGCGATGCTGCGTGATTGGCTGGACTCCGAGCTGGCGGATGCCGGCGTAACCGTGCTCGAAGCGGGCAGTCCCGACCTTGCGGTGGCAACCTCGAAGACGTTTCGGTCGTTGGCGCGACTCACCGGTGCCGCGCCGTCGGCGGCCGGTCCGCGGGTGAAGAGGACACTCACGGCCAACGGCTTGAGGCAAGTCATATCTTTCATCTCTAGGATGACGACCGCTGACCGTGCGGAACTGGAAGGAGTGAGCGCCGAACGGGCACCTCAGATCGTGGCGGGAGCCCTGGTGGCGGAGGCGAGTATGCGAGCGCTGTCGATAGAAACGGTTGACATCTGCCCGTGGGCACTGCGGGAAGGTCTCATCTTGCGCAAACTCGACAGCGAAGCTGACGGAACGGCCTTTATGGAAACTTCGTCTGTTGAGACCTCGGTGCGCGATGCTGGAGGCCAGGTAGTTGATCGGAACGCGAACCGATCGAGAGGCGACAAACCATGACCGGACCACACTCCGAGACCGAGAGCCCGGGCACTCGGCCGATCTCGGTGGCCGAATTACTGGCCAGGGATGGAACCGTCGGCGCCCCGGCGGGCACCCGACGGCGGCGCCGTCGGCGCGGCGACAGCGACGCGGTCACGGTCGCCGAGCTGACCGGTGAGATTCCGGTCATCCGCGACTACGGCCACGGCAAGACCGAACAGGGGGCCAGCGGGGCGGTCCAGATTGCCGAACCGGCTCCCCGGGCGCGTCCTGAACCCATTTCGGAAAAAGTCATCTCCGAGCAAGTCACCGAAGACCGGCCCAAAACCGCGTACTGGTCCGAACCCGAGCCGCGCTGGCCCAAGTCACCGCCGCAGCCCCAGCGCCTGTCGGGGCCCGAGCGCAGCGCCTATCCGCGGCCCCTGCCCCACACCGAGCGTCCGGCCGATCGCACCGGCCAGTCCGATGCCGAGGACATGAGCCCGGACCCGGTCGACCACTACACCGATATCCCGGTGGATGTCATGGACTCCGAGGTGCGCGAAGCCGAGCCCGCGATCGAGGATTCGGCGTACCTACGCTCCTACCTGCAGTCCGATTCCACGCTGTTCGGCGGGCAGACGCTCGCCGACGAGCTGGCTCGACGGCGCGGCGCGGAACAGGCCGCGGACTCGCTGGCGGACAAAGAACTCGGCGGCGCCCAGGACCTCGAGGCCGGCCGCGCGGACGAGGCCGAGCAGCTCCATAAGCCGGTCGGCAGGCTCGAGGCGCTGTGGCGCGGCAGCTTGATCGTGTTGCAGTCGATCCTGGCCGTCGCGTTCGGGGCCGGGCTGTTCGTAGCGTTCGACGAGCTGTGGCGCTGGAACAGCATCGTGGCATTGGTGCTCTCGGTGCTGGTCATTCTCGGCCTGGTGGTGGGGGTCCGGGTGGTTCGCAAAACCGAGGACATCGCCAGCACGTTGATCGCCGTCGCGGTGGGGGCGCTGATCACCCTGGGGCCGTTGGCGCTGTCGTTGCAGTCGAGCTAGGCAACTCGACTCGGAACCAGACGGACCTTTGCGCCCCGCAATCAAAGTCGGCCTGTCGACGGCCTCGGTGTACCCCTTGCGGGCCGAGGCCGCCTTCGAATATGCGGCCAGGCTCGGCTACGACGGGGTCGAGCTGATGGTGTGGAGCGAGTCGGTCAGCCAAGACATCAACGCCGTCAAAAAGCTGTCGCGGCGCTATCGCGTCCCCGTGTTGTCCGTGCACGCACCCTGCCTGCTGATCTCCCAGCGGGTATGGGGCGCCAACCCGATTCCCAAGCTGGAACGCAGCGTGCGCGCCGCCGAACAACTGGACGCGCAGACCGTCGTCGTGCATCCGCCGTTCCGCTGGCAGCGGCGCTACGCCGAGGGTTTCAGCGACCAGGTCATGGCGCTGGAAGCGTCCAGCGACGTGATGATCGCCGTGGAGAACATGTTCCCGTTCCGGGCGGACCGGCTTTTCGGCGCCGGCCAGTCACTGGAACGGATGCGCAGGCGCGGCGGCGGCCCCGGCCCCGCGATCTCGGCCTTCGCGCCGTCTTACGACCCGCTGGACGGCAACCACGCGCACTACACGCTGGACCTGTCCCACACCGCCACCGCGGGCACCGATTCGCTGGACATGGCCCGGAGGATGGGCGGGGGCCTGGTTCACCTGCACCTGTGTGACGGCAGCGGCCTGCCCGCCGACGAGCACCTGGTGCCCGGGCGTGGCACGCAACCCACCGCCGAGGTGTGCGAGACGCTGGCCGGTGGCCGTTTCGCCGGCCACGTGATTCTGGAGGTGTCCACTTCGAGCGCGCGTTCAGCCCACGAGCGCGAAGCCATGCTCGCCGAGTCGTTGCAGTTCGCCCGCACTCACCTGATGCGCTGATTTTCGCCGATCCTTTAGCGACTTCCCAGGAGAACATGAACGCGTTATTCACCACCGCAATGACGTTGCGGGAGGTCGACCTAGGCGTCTTTGAGGGCGAGCTGGACAAGCACTGGACCATCGGGCCCAAGGTGCACGGCGGTGCGATGCTGGCGCTGTGCGCCAACGCCGCACGCACCGTGTGCACCGGACAGTCGAGCGGACGGGTGTTGGAACCGGTCGCGGTGTCGGCGAGCTTCCTGTGGGCGCCGGATCCGGGGCCCATGCGGCTGGTGACCTCGGTCCGCAAGCGCGGCCGCCGCATCAGCGTCGTCGATGTCGAGCTCATGCAGGGCGAGCGCACCGCGGTGCACGCCGTCGTCAACCTCGGCGAGCCGGAGCACTATCACCCGGTCGACGATGCGGGCCGTGAAGCGGCCCGAGGAGGAGCCGGGCAATCGGAGCCGCTCGGCGGCCAGGCCGCGCCGCTGCTGTCGGCGAACCCGGTCGTGGACCTGATGGCGCCGGAGCCGCCCGACGACGTCGCGCCGATCGGGCCCGGCCACCCGCTGGCCGGCCTGGTGCACCTGGGCGAGGGCTGCGACGTGCGCCCGGTGCTGTCGTCGATGCGGCCCAGCGACGGCCACCCACCCGTGATCCAGATGTGGGCCCGCCCCCGCGACGCGGCTCCGGACGCGCTGTTCGCGCTCATGTGCGGCGATCTGTCGGCGCCGGTGACCTTCGCGGTGGACCGCACCGGCTGGGCGCCGACCGTGCAGCTCACCGCCTTCCTGCGCGCCTTGCCCGCCGACGGCTGGCTGCGAATCATCGCCACCTGCGTGGAGATCGGCCACGACTGGTTCGACGAGGACCACATCGTGGTCGACCGGCTGGGCCGCCTCGTGGTCCAAACGCGCCAACTGGCGATGGTCCCTGCCGCTCGTTAGCACCCGGTGTCTGGAATGCTTTCCGGCATGGCGAGAATCGCGATCATCGGCGGCGGCAGCATCGGCGAGGCGTTGCTGTCGGGTCTGTTGCGGGCCGGCCGGCAGGTCAAAGACCTGGTGTTGGCCGAACGGATGCCCGAGCGCGCCAAGTATCTGGCCGACACCTACTCGGTGCGGGTGACGTCGGTGACCGACGCGGTGGAGAACGCGACGTTCGTCGTCGTCGCCGTTAAGCCGGCCGATGTCGAGTCGGTGATCGGGGAGCTGGCCCGGGCGGCCGCCGCAGCCGAAATCGACAGCGCCGAGCAGGTGTTCGTCACGGTCGCGGCGGGGATCACGATCACCTACTTCGAATCCAAGCTGCCGGCCGG
The DNA here is from genome assembly GCA_035515675.1 of Mycobacterium sp. Taxonomy (GTDB): domain Bacteria; phylum Actinomycetota; class Actinomycetes; order Mycobacteriales; family Mycobacteriaceae; genus Mycobacterium. The sequence continues at coordinate 3,639 of DATJBA010000111.1, read as the reverse complement.
CACGCCGGTGGTCCGGGCGATGCCGAACGCGGCGGCCTTGGTGGGCGCGGGGGTGACCGCGCTGGCCAAGGGCCGCTTCGTCACCGAGCCGCAGCTCGAGGAGGTTTCGGCCCTGTTCGACTCCGTCGGTGGCGTGCTGACCGTTCCGGAGTCCCAGATGGACGCGGTGACCGCGCTGTCCGGCTCTGGTCCGGCATATTTCTTCCTGATGGTCGAAGCCCTGGTGGACGCCGGTGTCGCGGCGGGCCTGAGCCGCCAGGTCGCCGCCGACCTGACCGCGCAGACGATGGCCGGCTCGGCGGCGATGCTGCTCGAACGGATGGACTCCGACCGACCCGTCGAGGGGGAGGCGCTGGGCATGCGGGCGGACGCCACGGCGGCGCAGCTGCGCGCGACGGTTACCTCGCCCGGTGGGACGACCGCCGCTGCGCTGCGGGAACTGGAACGAGGGGGATTGCGGGTGGCCGTCGACGCTGCGGTTCAGGCCGCCAAAAGGCGCTCTGAGCAGCTAAGAATTACATCAGAATAATTCAAGATTTCCGGATTGATTGTCCCTCACCAGTACCATTAACCCCACTAGTCCCGCTATTCTCCTCTTTGTATGCACGTGTGGGTGCCAGCGGAGGGGAAGCCACTGGCATAGCGCGAGCCTGACACGATTGGGTTGCGATGACGTCTACGAACGGGCCATCAGCACGAGATTCCGCTGGTAAGGGTCGGGACTCCGGTTCTGCTGATGGCCAGCAGGCCAGGACACAATTTCTTACCGTCGCGGAGGTGGCCGCGCTGATGCGCGTCTCCAAGATGACGGTGTACCGGCTGGTGCATAACGGCGAACTGCCTGCGGTTCGGGTTGGGCGGTCCTTCCGGGTGCACGCCAAGGCCGTCCACGACATGCTGGAGACTTCGTACTTCGACGCGGGCTGACCTGTAACCCGCGTCCCGTGGGCTTTCGAGCCATCGCGCGGTCGCCGGTTTGGTGTTCCGTGCTACCGGCCGGGTAGAGTGTCCGGGTCGTTCATAAGAAGCAGGTCACCGGTCAGATAGCGGAGTTCATGGGTTCAGTAATCAAGAAGCGGCGCAAGCGCATGTCGAAGAAGAAGCACCGCAAGCTGCTGCGTCGTACCCGGGTGCAGCGCAGAAAACTTGGCAAGTAAGCCCAATTAAGCGCAGTCGACCGTCACGCCGCCGTAACGCCCCTGTGTCGCTGGCCCGTTAGGCTATTTGGGTGGATCAATCGGGTGGGGAAGGTGCCGGAACAGGCGGCACCGTGCACTACCCCAAAGTTGTGCTGGTTACCGGCGCGTGCCGGTTTCTGGGCGGCTACCTGACTGCCCGGCTCGCGCAGAACCCGTTGATCAAAGGGGTCATCGCGGTGGACGCGATCGCCCCCAGCAAGGACATGCTGCGCCGCATGGGGCGCGCCGAGTTCGTCCGTGCCGACATTCGTAATCCGTTCATTGCCAAGGTGATTCGCAACGGCGACGTCGACACGGTGGTGCACGCAGCGGCGGCGTCGTACGCGCCGCGATCCGGCGGCAGCGCGGCGCTGAAGGAAATCAACGTGATGGGCGCGATGCAACTCTTCGCGGCCTGCCAGAAGGCGCCCTCGGTGCGCCGCGTCGTGCTGAAGTCGACGTCCGAGGTGTACGGGTCGAGTGCGCACGACCCGGTCATGTTCACCGAGGACAGCAGCAGCCGTCGACCCTTCCGCGACGGTTTCGCCAAGGACAGCCTTGACATCGAGGGCTACGTGCGCGGATTGGGCCGGCGCCGCCCCGACATCGCGGTGACGATTCTGCGGCTGGCCAACATGATCGGCCCCGCGATGGACACCACGCTGTCGCGGTATCTGGCGGGGCCGCTGGTCCCGACGATGTTCGGCCGGGACGCGCGATTGCAGCTGCTGCACGAGCAGGACGCGCTGGGCGCCCTGGAGCGCGCGGCGATGGCGGGCAAGGCCGGCACGTTCAACATCGGCGCGGACGGCATCATGATGCTGTCGCAGGCGATCCGGCGGGCCGGCCGAATCGCGGTGCCCGTACCCGGGTTTGGCGTGTGGGCGCTGGATTCGCTGAGACGGGCTAACCGCTATACCGAGATCACTCGTGATCAATTTAATTATTTGAGTTACGGCCGCGTCATGGACACCACGAGAATGCGGACGGAGCTCGGCTACCAGCCGAAATGGACGACGGCCGAGGCGTTCGACGACTACGTCCGCGGGCGTGGCCTGACTCCCATAATCGACCCTGATCGGGTACGCTCCCTGGAGGGTCGCACCATAGCGTTAGCGCAGCGGTGGGGAAGCCGAAATCCAATTCCATGGGGTGGGGGCAGGTAGGGATCGTGGCGGGTGAGACCAGAGCGAACGTCATTCCACTGCACACAAATCGGGGTCGGGTAGCGGCGCGTCGTAGAGCCGATCAACGGGCGGAGTCGTCCCGTCAACACCCCTCGTCGCTCTCCGATCCGCGGGGTGGGGCGTCTGCCGAACAAATCGCAGCGGTCGTCCGCGAAATCGACGAGCACCGGCGCGCCGCCGGTGCGACGTCAACGATCGAGGCACCACTCAACGATGTCGCGCAGCGGGTCGCCGCGGTCGCAGGCTTCCTGCGCCAGCGTCTGATGGGCGACTACACCGTCGACGAGTTCGGGTTCGATCCGCACTTCAACAGCGCGATCGTTCGGCCTTTGCTGCGGTTCTTCTTCAAGTCGTGGTTCCGGGTCGAGGTCAGCGGCATCGAGAACCTGCCGACCGACGGTGCCGCGTTGGTGGTGGCCAATCACGCCGGGGTGTTGCCGTTCGACGGGCTGATGTTGTCGGTAGGGGTTCACGACGAGCACCCGGCGCACCGGGACTTGCGGCTGCTGGCCGCCGACATGGTCTTCGACCTTCCCGTGGTCGGCGAGGCCGCCCGTAAGGCGGGCCACACCATGGCCTGCACGGCGGACGCGCACCGCCTGCTCGCCGCGGGCGAGCTCACCGCCGTGTTCCCGGAGGGCTACAAGGGGCTTGGCAAGCGCTTCGAGGACCGCTACCGGTTGCAGCGGTTCGGGCGCGGCGGCTTCGTGACGGCGGCGCTGCGCACGAAAGCCCCGATCATCCCGTGCTCGATCGTGGGTTCCGAAGAGATCTACCCGATGCTCACCGACGTCAAGCTGCTGGCGCGGCTGTTCGGGCTGCCCTACTTCCCGATCACCCCGCTGTTCCCGTTGGCCGGACCGGCGGGGCTCGTGCCGCTGCCGTCGAAGTGGCGCATCGCGTTCGGTGAACCGATCTACACGAACGACTACGCCGCGTCCGACGCGGAGGACCCGATGGTCACCTTCGAGTTGACCGATCAGGTGCGCGAGACGATCCAGCAGACGCTGTACCGGCTGCTGGCCGGGCGCCGCAACATCTTCTTCGGCTGAGCTCGACGGCGTCAAACGTCGAATTGTCGGGCGATTTGCCGGGCGTTGCTGCCCGACAACTCGACGTCGGGCTGGGATTACTTGACCAAGGTGAACTGGCAGACGTCCGTGTAGTGGTCACGGAACAGGTCCGAGCAGCCCCTCAGGTAGTGCATGTAGATGTCGTAGGTGTCCTGCCCCTTCAGGGCGATCGCCTGATCCTTGTGTGCCTCGAGCGCATCG
>DATJBA010000110.1:0-3157 GCA_035515675.1 Mycobacterium sp. | reverse complement strand
TGCTTCGGTGTCGTAGCGGTGGTAGCCCACTACGATGCGCACGATCGCCCAGTTCTTCTGCTCCACGTGGCAGCCGTCGTTCTTGTTGCCTGGACGCGACCGGGTGAAGGTGATCTTGCGCTTTTCACACCAAGCCAGCAGGTGGGCATTGATGAACTCACTGCCATTGTCGAAAGCGCACAGGTTCGGCCGAACCTGTGTCAGGTGGCACCTGATGTTCACAGGTTCGGCAGGCGTGTCGGGTCGACGCTGTCAGCGAGGTAGTGCAGGACCGCCCCGCGGCGTATGCCGAAGGCGGCGGCGACCAGGACTGGGTCCATGGTGCTGACCAGCTGCGCGAGCCGGGTCGCGCGCAGCGTCTGCACCGAGACTCCGGCGGGAGTGAGGATCATGGCGAGGTAGGCGAGGGAGACTGGTTTGCCGATGGTCTTGCTCTTCTGGTTGACCAGTAGCCAGGGGCCGGTGCTGCGGTGCTGGTCGCGGTGCTGCAGGCAGCGGCGCAGCGCGGTCGTGGTGGCCGGGTCGAGGGGTATGAGGTGGGGTCGACGACCGAGCACGACGGTGACGGCGGAAAGGTCGATGTCGACGACGCGCAGCGACCGCAGCTCGGTGACGGAGGCGCCATGCAGCAGCCCGAGCAGGCCGATCACCGGTTCGTGTGGGTGCAGGTCGGCGGTATCGCCAGTCCACCGGCGAAACAGCTCGCGCTGGCGGGTTGGTTCGAGAACCTGGCCGTGGAATGGCATGTTGGAGTTGGCATTCAGGCGGCGGGTGGGGTCGGCGAGGATGTGGCGATGCTGGCGGGCGAATCGGAAGAAGACCTGCAGGGCGTGCAGTTGACGGGCGCGGTTGCCCGGGTTGGTGACCGCAGCGAGGAAGGCTTCGACATCGGCGACATCGACGAGGGTCCAGTCCGTGACCCAGGGGCGGTGGGTGATGAGGTGGCGGGCCAGGTCACGCACGGACGCCAGGTTGATTTCGAGGGTGCGGTCGGACCGGGGCTTGGTCGCCGAGCGGCGTGCCCGCTGGCGTGACTGCAGCTGGTGGGCCTCGAATGCTGTCGCCAGGGAACGGAACTGGTCGGGGATCTCGGCGATGCGGCGAGCTCGCCGGTCGGCCGCGGCCTGGGCGGTGGTGTCGAGGGCCAGCGCCAATCCGGATTCGACGAGGTAGGTTTCCAGCGACCGCGCCAGCTCGCCGACGGCGGGACCCGGGTTTCGAACCGCTTCCAGGACCGCGGTCGGGCCGGCGCTGGGGATACGGGCGAGAGCCGCGGCGAGCCGGTGCAGCATGGAGACCGCGCGGGTGGCGGCTACCCGGTCGGCGAGGAACTCACCGAACCCCGCCCACCACCGCGGTTGGGGATCCAGCTGGGCAGCAAGTTTTTCCGTGCAGCGGTGCACCAACGCCGGATCATTCTGGTAGCAACGTGAGCATTGGCCACGAGCCTGGTGAGGCCCCTGCTGCCCACACGTCGCGCAGGTGACGATGTGGCGAGCACGGGTCATAGCGGCGGCATGGACCGACCCGGTTGCGCTGCAGCCGCCGCGTGGGCGGGCGTGGCCGATGGCCTGGCGGTCGGGGCGACCGGGGTGGTGTCGACATCGAGCAGGTCGTTGGGGGTGCATTCCAGCGCGGTGCACAACGCGGCGAGTGTCTCCACCTTGAGTTGGGTGGGTTGTTTGGTCAGCAGCGCCGACACCGACGCCGCCGACAGGTGCAGCCCGGCCTTCTCGGCCAGCAGTCGTCGCAGTTGCGCGCCGGTCCAGACCTCGCGTTGCGCCGCGGCCATCCGCAGTCGCCAGGTAGCCTTCATCGCGGCTCCTCCTCACCGAGCACAGACAGGGTGGCCGACACGGCGCGGCGGTAGGCATCCTCGATGAAGGTGGCCGACGGGCGGACATACCCCATCGTCGTGCCAACCTGCCAGTGCCCTAGAAGCTGTTGTATCGCAACAAGATCCATGCCTCGCTCGTAGTTGTGGGTGGCGCACGCCCGCCGGATCGCGTGCGGGCTGAACCGCTCGGCCGCCGCTGCGTGCTCGAGGTCGAGCAGATGCGCGAGCCGGTTGCGGACGCTGCCGCGGTGCAGCCGATCCCCGGACTGGTCGGGGAACAGAACCGTCCCGGCCGCCAGCCGCGACCGCACGTCGCCCAGATACCACTTCAGGATCAGATCCAGCCCATCCAGCATCGGCACCCAACGTGGCCGCGGTCCGGAACCCTTGGCGGCCTTGCCGTATCGCACGTGGATCTTGCCGAACGGGCCGCGGTCCAGGTGCAGGTCGGCGACGTCGAGCATCACCGCCTCCTCGGTCCGTAACCCCGCGTGATACAGGGTCCGGAACAACGCGTAGTCGCGGCCAGCCGCGGCGAACACCCGCGCGGTGGAGATCCGCTCGCGGAGGAACGCAAAGAACGCGTCCATCCGCTGCGGGGTGGGCGGCGGCGCGACCTCCGGGGACTCGGTGCCAACGTGGCGGGCGGCGTTGAACTCGTCGACCGGATCGACCAGCCGCGCTCCGAACAGCGTCTCGATCTCGGTCGCCTTGCGCGCCAACAGGAATGTGAAGAATCCCTTGAAAGTTGACACATAACCACGACGGGTCGAGGTCGCCATCCCGACGGCCGCCAGCCCGCCCACCACCCGGTCGATGTCCTCGCAGCCGACCTCCCATGCCGGCCGCCCGCACGCGGCCAGAAACCGCTCCAGCGTGGCGGTGCCGTTGTCGATGGTCAACGTGGAAAACCCGCGCGCTGCCTGGGACGCCTGGTAGTCCTCAATGCAGCGGAGCTGGTAGGCACCCGGATCTGGTGGGGCGGCCATCGCGGTCGCCGGCGCCGAGGCGACCAGACGCAGACTTGAACCGTCCACCGCATACCTCCATCCCGCTTTGATTGTTCAGGCAACGCCTGACTATTCAGGAAACCACCTGAAGAATCAACCACCGTGCCGGCGTGTCGTTATTGCAGGCAGCAGCGCATATCGGTGAACGGGTAGGGGTATCAAACCCAGATCTGTCCACGCCAAGGATCGGAAACGGCATGCTCTTGGCGATGTCGTCGAGCGCTGCCAGCACCCATTTGCGGGCCTTGTTGCGCACACTGCGGTTCTCCGTCCAGCCGGTGGCGATGTCGGTGACGGTCAGGGTCCAGCC
>DATJBA010000109.1:0-2716 GCA_035515675.1 Mycobacterium sp. | reverse complement strand
ACATCGCACCAGCCCACGGTTGTGTTCGGGTCAGCTAGACCGCGGTCACGCCGACGGCCTGGGGACCTTTGGGTCCTTGCTCGACCTCGAACTGGACACGCTGGTTTTCCTCGAGCGTCCGAAAGCCGCTGCCGCGGATCTGGGAGAAGTGGACGAAGACATCCTTCGCCCCACCGTCAGGAGTGATAAAGCCGAAGCCCTTGTCACCGTTGAACCATTTCACAGTTCCCTGTGCCATTTACTTACTTCTCTCATTCAGAGCGGATGTACCAAAAACATCCGCGCGCAGTCTAACAGGATTGATGATGGACCAAAAAATCATTCCCGCTCGGGCGCTCGTGTGGAACACTTCGTCATGCGTCGGCATTCGTTCGAGACTTCGCCCCAGCGTGAGAGTCCGCTGCCTATCGTGAATTCCGTTATGGGTGGCTGGGCCGGCGACGGCGTCGTTGCCCGGCCCCACCCGACCCGCGACGCTGGGAAGGTTGCCGCGGGGCGGCCTTGGGGGCCGGAGCGCGGTAGGGGGCAATCTCACCGACCAGCGCATGCACTTCGGCAGAGTCGGCGGCCACCTGCTGCGGAGTGACACGGATACCGGCCTTGCGCAGCAATGCCTGGGTGTCTCCGCGCTGCTCGGGCAGCACCACGGTGACCACGTCGCCCGCGTTTCCGGCCCGCGCCGTACGCCCGGAACGATGGAGATAGGCCTTGTGCTCGCTGGGCGGATCGATGTGGACCACCAACTCGACCTCGTCGACGTGCACGCCGCGCGCGGCGATATCGGTTGCCACCAGAACCCTGGCCTCACCTGCGGTGAACGCGGCGAGATTGCGATCGCGCGCAGGCTGAGAAAGGTTGCCGTGCAAGTCAACTGACGGTATCCCAGCTTCGGTGAGTTGCTTGGCGAGCTTGCGGGCGTGATGTTTGGTGCGCATGAAGAGGATCCGGCGCCCGGTGCCGGAGGCCAGCCGGTGCACTAGCTCCTTCTTGGCTTCGGCACCGGCGACATGGAAGACGTGGTGGGTCATCGCGGACACCGGTGCGTTCAGCTCATCGACGGAGTGCAACACCTGATTGCGGAGGAACCGGTTGACGAGTTTGTCGACGCCGTTGTCGAGGGTCGCCGAGAAGAGCAACCGCTGGCCGCCCGCCGGTGTGGCGGCCAGGATGCGGGTGACGCCGGGCAGAAAACCGAGATCGGCCATGTGATCGGCTTCGTCGATCACGGTGATCTCGACGGCGTCGAGGCTGATCAAGCGTTGTTTCATCAGGTCCTCGAGCCGACCCGGGCAGGCCACCACGATGTCGATGCCGGATTTGAGGGCGGCCACCTGCCGGTACTGCGGTACGCCGCCGAAGATCGTGGTGACCCGCAGGTTGTAGGCGGCTGCCAACGGTTCCAGCGTCGCGGTGATCTGGGTGGCCAGCTCACGGGTGGGTGCCAACACCAAACCCGACGGTCGCGACGGGCGCCGCTTGCCTGCCGAGAGCCTGCTGACTAACGGAATCGAGAAAGCGAGCGTCTTTCCGCTGCCGGTCTTGCCACGGCCGAGCACATCTCGGCCGGCGAGCGTATCGGCAAGAGTCTGGACCTGGATCGGGAACGGAATTGTGATGCCGGCCGCGGCGAGTACGCTGACCAATGGCGCGCGCACACCGAGATCGGCGAAGGTCTTGTCTGTAGTCACTTTTCGGTGCCTTTCAGGCATCGGGTGTGCCGGATCGTCGCGACGGTTCGTGCGCCCAATCAGCACAAGCTGGCGAGATTGCCGGTGGGCAAAATCGATCGCCGCGAGACGGTCGTGCTGGATGCACGGATCATCTGAACGCGGTGCTTCAGCCACGAATTTCGGGCTGGCGCCGGTGGGATGAAAGAGCGTTCCACGACGTGTTGGCAGCTGTTACATAAGGCCAACGTTGCCGTCAGTGTATCCCACCAACGAGCGAGGCCCTAATGGCGGGTAGCTCAATACCTGGGCGGGGTTAACGGCTGTGTCGTAATCCTGGCAGCAAGTTGCCAAGCCGCTCACCCTGCTGGCCGGTCGGGTCAACAACCTGCTGCCCGAGGGCGTGCATGTGTCAGCCGACATCGACGCCGCCGAGCTCGCGGAGCGGGACACGCGATTCGACACCGCTTTCACGACCGAAGAACTCGGCGCAGCGGCCCGGCCCTTCGATGAGACCGTGCACGACACGCTGCGGTGGCTGGTCGAAACGGGCCACCTCGAACCGAAGTATGTCGGCACGCTCTGCACAGCCGCATGCCGACTCACGAGTCGTAGCATGACCGCCAAGGCGTCGCCGGTGGCTTACGTTGGAAGCGTGACCACTCTCTACGCCACCGCCTCGCCCGGCATCCGCCCTGACAGCACCGTCGAACGCGCCATCGCGGCGACGAAACCCCACCTGCGGGGATGGCTGCACGCAGGAGTCACCCCGCTGGTGCTGGCCGCCGGAATCGTTTTGATCTGTTTAAGCCCCACCCCGATGGCACGGTTAGCGGCCAGCATCTACGCCCTTTCGGGATTCCTGTTGTTCGCGACCAGTGCACTTTTCCACCGCGGCAACTGGTCACCGGTCGCCGACCGGCGATTCAACCGCATTGACCACGCGAACATCTATCTCATCATCGCCGGCAGCTACACCCCGGTAGCCCTGCTCGGCCTGCCCAGCCCTACCCGTGAGATGCTCCTGACCTTCGTATGGGTCGGCGCGC
>DATJBA010000108.1:0-3952 GCA_035515675.1 Mycobacterium sp. | reverse complement strand
ACCCACGGGCGACTCGACATCCTGGTCAACAACGCGGGCATCACCATGGACAAGACGGTCGCCGCGATGACCGAGGAAGACTGGTACACCGTGCTCGCGGTCAACCTCTCCGGCGCGTTCTTTATGTCGCAGGCCGCGCTGGCCCACATGGTGGCGCGAGGATCGGGCCGCATCGTGAACGTGTCCTCCGTGGTCGGTGAGACCGGCAATATCGGCCAGGCCAACTACGCGGCATCCAAGTCCGGGCTGTTCGGGTTGACCAAGACCCTGGCCAAGGAAGCCGCCTACCAGCTGGCGAAATCCGGCAAGCGCACCGACGACGGCATCGGTATCACCGTCAACACCGTGACACCGGGTCTGATCGCCACCGAGATGACCGCCGCCATTCCCGAGAAGGTGATGGCCAAACTGACCAGCCAGATCCCCGTCGGGCGCGCCGGCCGGCCCGAAGAAGTCGCCCGGGTCGTTCATTTCCTGGCCGCCGACGCCTCCTCCTACATCACCGGACAGGTCTGGAGCGTCAACGGCGGCATGGACATGTGAACCCCAGCGGCGGGTTCGAGGATTTGGCGCATCGAGCCCCGAGCTGCCGGCATGCCGATGAACGATCACTCTCATCCGGGGCCGCAATGGTCGGCGATATGGTGTGCTTACCAGTCGATTGATTGGAGCTGTACAGCCTCCATGCCGAGGATAGTGACCGTCGATGGCTGACGTCGACCCGCCCGCGACACAGCGGGATCTGATGCCTGACATCCCGGCGGAACTGCGTCAGGCGGGATTTGACGACGTTGAGGAGATCGGGCACGGCGGCTTCGGCGTCGTCTATCGCTGCGGGCAGCCAGTGTTGGACCGCACCGTTGCCGTCAAGGTCTTGACCTCCGATCTTGACCCCGACAATCTCGACCGGTTCCTGCGTGAGCAGCGCGCCATGGGCCGCCTTAGCGGACACCCGCACATCGTGAACATCTTTCAGGTCGGCGTTATCGCCAGCGGCCGGCCCTTGATCGTGATGCCGTATCACGCCAAGGATTCGCTGGAGACACTGATCCGCCGGCACGGGCCCCTCGACTGGTGCGAGACGCTGAGCATCGGGGTGAAGCTCGCGGGTGCGCTCGATGCCGCGCATCGCGCGGGCACGTTGCATCGTGATGTGAAGCCGGGAAACATTCTGCTGACCGACTACGGTGAACCCCAACTGACCGACTTCGGAATCGCCAGGATCGCGGGGGGCTTCGAGACGGCCACAGGGGTGATCACCGGTTCGCCGGCTTTCATCGCGCCCGAAGTGCTCGAGGGCGCATCGCCGACGCCGGCATCGGATGTGTATTCGCTGGGCGCAACGTTGTTCTGCGCGCTGACCGGCCATGCCGCGTTCGAGCGCCACAGCGGGGAGCAGGTGGTTGCGCAGTTCTTGCGGATCACCTCACAGCCGATACCGGACCTGCGCAGGCAGGGACTGCCGGCTGACGTGGCCGCGATCATCGAGCGGGCGATGGCCCGGAATCCGGCGGATCGTCCGGCGACCGCGGCCGAGTTCGGCGACGAGCTTCGTGACGTCCAGCGCCGCAACGGTGTCGCCGTCGACGAAATGGCGCTTCCGGTCGATCTCGGTGTGGAGCGCCGAAAGTCCTACGTGGTGCGATCAGTTCATCGGGATGGCAGCGCCACGACGACGCCCCCGACACCTGCCGCGAAGTATCGTCCCCCGGTCCCCACCAGATCACTGGTGCCCCGCAGCCGACTCACCGACGCCATTCGCGCGGGTGGACGGCGACGGCTGATCCTCATCCACGCGCCCTCGGGGTTCGGCAAGACCACGCTGGCGGCGCAGTGGCGTGACGAACTGTCACGCAGCGGCGTCGCGGTCGCCTGGCTGACGGTCGACGACGACGACAACAACGTGGTGTGGTTCCTGGCCCATCTGCTCGAGTCGATCCGGCGGGTCCGTCCCGCCCTGGCCGAGTCGTTGGGGCAGGTCCTCGACGAACACGGCGACGACGCCGGCCGCTACGTGTTGACGTCTCTCATCGACCAGATCCACGAACAAGACGACCGGATCGCGGTGGTGATCGACGACTGGCACCGCGTTTCCGACACCCAAACCAGCGCTGCCCTCGGTTTCCTGCTGGACAACGGATGCCATCACCTGCAGGTCATCGTGACCAGCTGGTCTCGCGCCGGCCTACCACTGAGCAGGCTGCGGATGCGCGACGAGCTGATCGAGATCGATTCCGGTGCCTTGCGTTTCGACATCGACGAGGCGCTGTCGTTCCTCAACGATGTAAGCGGCGTACACCTGTCGCACCGGGATGTGGAGGCATTGACCGCATCGACGGACGGGTGGGCAGCGGCGCTGCAGCTGGCTGCGTTGTCGCTGCGCGGCGGCGGCGATGCGAACATCCTGGTGGGCCGGCTTTCTGGTGCCGGCGACCTGATCGGCGAGTTCCTGGCAGAGAACGTGCTGGACACCCTTGAACCCGATGTGCGCGAGTTTCTCCTGATGACATCGATCACCGAGCGCACCTGCGGCCCGCTGGCCTCGGTACTGGCGGGTGTGGCTAACGGCCAGGCGATGCTGGAAGAGGTCGAGCAGCGCGGCCTGTTCCTGCGGCGGATCGACGACGACCCGAATTCGTTCCGCTACCACCATATGTTCGCGGAGTTTCTGCGCCGTCGGCTCGAACGTGACCGGCCCGACCGGGTCGAACAACTGCATCACGCCGCATCGGAGTGGTTCTTCGAAAACGGCTACCTCAACGAGGCTGTCGACCACGCGCTGAGTGGGGGCGATCCCGCCCGCGCGGTGGACTTTGTCGAGCTGGATGGGATTAACCTTCTTGAGCAGTCGAAGATGACGACGCTGCTCGGGATCGTGGCGAAACTGCCACCGCGGCAGCTGGTCTCGCGAGCTCGGCTCCAACTCGTCATCGCCTGGGCGCACATCCTGTTGCAACGTCCGGCGCTAGCCGACGGCGCACTGAACCGCTTCCAGGCTGCCCTGGGCTGCGCGGACCTCTCCGATGCAACACGGGCCGATCTGCGGGCTGAGGCGGACGTGGTGCGCGCGGTCGCCGAGGTCTTCGCTGATCGGATCGAGCGCGTGGACGATCTGGTGGCCGAGGCGCTGTCGAGACCGGACACCCTGCACCCGTGGGTGCCCGGGGTCGCCGGAAATGCCGCGGCGTTCGCCGCGATCTACCGCTTCGACTTCGATGCCGCCCGCCGGCTGCTTGAGTGGGCCGCGCCCTACCAAGAGATGATGGGACCGTTCGCCACCGTTTATGGACGCTGCTTGGGTGGCATTGCCGCCAGGTATCAGCTCGACATTCCCGCCGCCGTGAAGAGCTTCCGGGAAGCGTTCGAGATCGCCACGAGAGTCGGACACCACTCGCACGCCGCGCGGCTCGCGGGCGCGCTTCTCGGCGAATTGCTTTACGAGACCGGTGACTTCGCCGAGGCCGCGCGTCTACTGGACGAAAGCGATCTGCTCGGATCCGAGGGTGGCATGGTGGACTATTTGGCCGCCAGGTATGTGATCGGTGCCCGGATCAAAGCAGCACTGGGCGATCACGGTTCTGCGGCCGATCGTCTTGCCGCGGGCGCGAGCGCCGCGCAGCACCTGGTGCTGCCGCGTCTTGCCGCCCGGATCAACAACGAACGCATCCGGCTGGGCATCGAGGTCCCTCGGGTGGTTGCCGCCGTATTGCGATCGCCGCGCACCATCCCCCGCGGCAATGGGATCGCCACGATGACAGCTGAACTCGACGAGGACTCCGGGATCCGCCTGTTATCCGCGAGCGAGTCTGCCGACGATCGCGAGCAGGCCTGCCGGCGGGCCGCCGATCTGGCCGCGGGAATCGACGGCGGGCGCAGACCCCTGGCCGCACTGCAGGCACAACTGCTCGTCGTCGAAACGCTCACGGCCGCCGGCCGCACAGTCGAAGCCCAA
>DATJBA010000107.1:0-8275 GCA_035515675.1 Mycobacterium sp. | reverse complement strand
GCTCCTCGCGTAATCAGGCGGTGTGTAGTCTTTGCATAGCATGCCGCACCACCGGCCTGGACGCAAGAGCGCACGCCGCCCGTGGGCGCGGCCGGGCTCACGGCCCGAAAGCTACCTGCATTTATCCGTCAGCGAAACGCTGACAGCCTACTTTTCCGCGTCGCCGCACGCCGCGTCGTCCAACCCCTCATCGCCACCAATGTCGGCCGGCGGCGCCAAACGCGGGGCCCGCAGGTCCTCGTGCAGCAAGTTGACGTGCTTCTGCATCTCCGCGACATCGCGCAGCGCCTGCTCGGTAGCGTCGCGCTGGCGCAGCAGCCGCGCCGACAGCACCCTCAGTCGGTCCCTGACCGCGGTGACCGAGATCAGGCCCGGGTGCGGGGCGGCGGCGGGGATGCGACTAACCGGGTGCCCGCCCTTCAGGGCGGCCATGGCAGAACCCGGCTCCCACATCAGGTGAAGGTCAAGGCGCTCCAAGGTCTGTGGGGTCGGGGTGTAGCCGCGCTTGCCCAGGGTGGCCAGCGTTGAGCGGCCCACACCCGATATCTCGGCGAAGCGCACCTTGTTCAAGTTCAGCTCACGCAGCCGACTCTCGATGTGACGTGTCAGGTTGAGGTAGTCGTCCGGCGCGTCCGGGTCGTAGACCGGGCGCACCCGGTGCGGGTTGTGCTCGCGCGGTATCGGCGCATGCCCATTCAGTGCAGCCAGGGCCGAGCCCGGCTCCCAGGACAGCAGCCCATCCAGGTTGGTCAGGGTGGCACCGCTGGGCACCCGATCACCCAGACCGGCCAGCGTCGAGCGCGAGACGTAGCCCAGCTTGCTGGCCGCCAGCCGGCTCATACCGAGGTCGCGCAGCCGGGCGTCGACCAGCTTGGCCAGCCGCTCGGGGTCGGGTTGGCCGAGCGAACCCGCCAGTTCGGCGACGCGTTCGGCCGACAACCCGGTGCGGGCCGCCACTGCGGTCACGTCGACACCTTCCTTCAACATGCTGCGGGCCACCTCTTCGGCGTCAGTGCCGTTACTGATGGTCGCCTCCCACGAGGTGCGCAAACAGGTCTGCGTACAGAGAATGCTACAAGTGCTTTGCCTCAATCAGTATGCGTCACACCCGGCAAGCCCCACACACGCCAGTGTTTAAGCATGCGACTGCCCCCGGCGACCGCCTTGATGTCTGCGCGCATCAAGTCAAACTCTCGGCCAGATTTTTCCGCAGACTCCCGCCAGATGTTGCAGCGCAGAAACAGCGCGTCGCCGTCCTTCCATTCCTCGCTCTGCTTGTCGTAGATGCGCGGTGTCGACGCCACGGTGAAAATTCGCGACCGCGGAACCCGACTGGGGTGACCCGCAACTCGGGGTCAGCGGTCAGATTCCCGACCACGGTAATAGTGGTCTCATTGGCCATTCTCTTCTTCTCCTTAAACCAACTGTTGACGATCTGCTGGCGCGCCTGGGTACTGCCGCGGGAACGGCTCAGGCCATTCGGCCGGGTCGGTCCCCTTACCCGTGCACCCCTCCCGGGCGAGCAACGTCCCAAGCTGCTTGAAATGAAAGGCGACACCAGCCGCCTCACATGCACGCTGCAATGAGCGCGCCCACTCGGGATCCATCGGCCGTATCTCATCGATCGGCCCCGACTCCCCGCCAACAACCACCCAGTTGACCCTGACATCTCCGTGCAGCGACGTGCAGCGGGCACTCGGGATGCACCAGAAACGGGTGACGCTTGATCTCGAAGGCCGCCCCGTCGCAACGGCACAACCGGATCGGACCCAGCAGCGGCTCGCACGAGAGCCAACGGAGCGCCGCTGGCGTCGCCCGCAGCGCCGACCAACGGCGCTCCAGCCAGTCCTGATCTTCGGCCGTCACACCGATCCACGCCCACGGCAGCGTCCACTGCGCCGGACCCCAGATGTTCCACCCGTCGTCCGTGGTGCGATCCAACGTCACAGGCCAGCACCGGCCCGGTGGCTTCGCGGCGCGCATCAACTGCGTGATCTCCTCGTCGACCTCGTCGCGGAAGTCTGGCCGGCTCAACACCGACCGCATCCTGCCGTGTCTTTTGGTGAGGATTTGAAACGTGTGGTCCGGGCAGCATGCCATCACAGCCCACGCCTTCGCCAGAACCTCGCTCGGGATGGCGTCGTGGAAGGTGTCGGAGAGCCTATTCGTGAAAATCTTGCGCGGTCGCCGCCAGTGCATCGGCTTGGTCAGCACCTCGGGCCGCAGTCTCACACCAGTCGTCGCGCCGACCTGGTGACCGTTGAACCGCATCCCAGTCATGCGCAGCGGCGGCTGAAGTTCGATATAGCAAAACGTGCAACCCGGCGAAACCCGTTCGCACCCGTGAACAAAGTTCCACGTGGCCCCCCGACGCCCGTCCTCGTCGGCCGTCCAACTGATGTGCGTCTTATCGCCCATCGCCAACCCCAGCACGTCTGTGTGTCGGCTCACGCTTGCACCGACACGCTGTCGGCAGCCGCAGACTCGGTTGCGTCCACGACCTCGCCGGCCGGCTCCTGCTGGAGCTCCGCGGGGGACTCCGGTCCCGGTGTCGCCTTCTGGCGATGCCCGGTGGTCTTGGCCGACTTGGGCGTCTCGGTCGCTTCGCGCTGCTGCTCGGCGGCGGCAGCGTCGTCCGCGAGCTTCAAAAACTCCCGCACCTTCGCCTGCGTGATGCTGGCCTGCTCGGCGATGCTGCCCACCGTCTCACCGCGCGAGCGCAACGCCAACAGCGCCCTACCCGCAGCCACCTCAAAACGGCGACGCCGCTCCTCAGCGTCCTGCTGCGCCTTCGCGATACGCGCCGCCAGCCACTCCCCAACCTCCTCAAGGTTGCCGACCTGCACCACGAACTCGGTCAGATCGGTGATGTTCGCGCGCTCCCGATCAGCCCGCGCGGCGGCGGCGACCGCCCGGTCCCTCATCAGACGGGCGCGTGCGTCCTTCTTGCTTGTCCTGCCTGTTATTGCTGCCATGCTTCGTCATCCTAGCCTACCTTCCGTCCACATTCCGCCACGCCAACCCTACAGCTTCCGCTTCCGTTGCCATCGTTGTCTGCCGCTGCCCGCCGATCCCGCTCTGTCACCTTCCGCCCGCTCCCACCTGCGCCAACCCGGTGTGATCTTGATTCTGTCCCACCTAGGTCTTGCATGTAGGGTAACAATACGGTAAACGTCGGCAGTTCCGGCGTTGCCCGCGCTGCTTGAAATGCGCGCCGAGGCGCGGCTACGATGCTGGCCATGGCCGACACATCGAAAACGATTCTCCGTAAGCTCACGGCTGGCGATGGGTACTGCTACCTGTTGCGCCAGGCCGCCGATATCGGCGCCGCCGCCCAGGGCGAATCGTCTGATCGCCGGGCACGACGCGGGCTCGCCTCGCCGGAACAGTCAGTTAAACCCCACCTGAAGCACATGCCTTGAACGCCGGCATCCACAAGCTCACGGCCGGCGGCGGCTACCTGTACCTGATCCGCCAGGTCGCCGCCAACGATGCGACCCACCGGGGCCGCCCGTCACTATCCGACTACTACAGCCAGAAAGGCGAGTCGCCGGGCCGCTGGATGGGACGCGGCCTGGCCGCGCTGGGCCAACCGGTCGGGCGCGAACTACTCACCGACAAGGCCCGCGACATCTGGAACGTCCAAGCCGGGTCGGTGGTGACCGAGGACCAGATGCGCGCCTTGTTCGGCCTTGGACTGCACCCAAACGCGGCTGCGATCGCCGAGCACCTGATCAGCCAGGGGGCACCGAAGGCTGCGGGGTTGGCCGCCGGAAAACTGGGCCGCCCGTTCCAGATCCGCGACGGCGCAACCGAGCTGCAGCGCCGTGTGGCGGTGGCGTTGCGGGACCACAACCTGATCCGCGGCCAGCATTGGAGCGCGCCCGTCGAAGACGAGGTGGCCGCGCCGATTCGCACCAAGATCGCGCGCGAGCTCTTCGCCGCGGAATACGGTCGGGAGCCGTCCGACGACCGCGAGTTGTCCGGGTATATCGCGCGCGAGTCGCGTGAGCCAACCACCTCGGTCGCCGGCTACGACCTGCGGTTCACACCGGTCAAAAGCGTCTCTGTGCTGTGGGCGCTGGCACCGCTGGACGTGGCCAGGGTGATCGAGGAATGCCACGAGCACGCCGTCACCGACGCGCTCGATCACCTGCAGGAGCATGCCGCGTTCACCCGCACAGGTAATGGGGGTGTCGCACAGATCGACACCGAAGGTTTTATTGCGGCAGCGTTCATGCACCGCGACAGCCGCGCCGGCGACCCCCACCTGCACACCCATGTGCCGATCAGCAACAAGGTGCGCGGCGTAGGCGCCGACGGAATACCGCGCTGGCTGGCACTGGACGGTCGGCCACTCTTCAAGGCGACCGTCGCCGCTTCCGAGCTCTACAACACCCGCTTGGAGGCCTACCTCATTGAGGCGTTGGGCCTGGTGTTCGCCGAGCGTGAACAGCGGGAGGACCGGGGCAAGCGCCCTGTTCGCGAAGTGGTTGGCATCGGGGTTGAACTGATCGATTTGTTCTCCTCGAGCCTGCGCGCGATCGAGACCAGATATGCCGAGCTGGCCGCACAGTTCCACGCCCGCGAGGGCCGCGAGCCGACCCTGAAAGAGTCCATCGACCTGTACGAGCGGGCGCACCTCGACACACGCAAGGCCAAGCATGAGCCGCGGTCGTTGGCAGAGCAGCGCAGCCAGTGGAAAGACCAGGCCGTCCAACTTCTCGGCGGGGTCGCCGAGCTGACCGAGCTGCTCGGCTCGGTGCTCACCGGACACCGCCAGGCGTCACAGGAGCTCACCCAGCAATGGGTTGACGGGCAGGCCGCCCTGGTCGTGGAAACCGTCGCCGCCACCCGCTCGATCTGGCAGCGCACCCACGTGTTCGCCGAGGCGCAGCGTCGTGTGCGCGAAACCGACGCGCACGCGAGCATGCGTGTGGCCGAGCGGATCACCGACGCCGCGCTGGCGCAACACAGCATCGCCTATGCGCGTGACCTGGACGCAGATCTGGGTGAGCCTGAGGCGCTGCGCCGCCGGGATGGTTCGAGCGTCTACACCACGCACGGCACACACCTGTACACCAGCGCCGCGGTGGTGTCGGCTGAGCGCCGGATCCTGGCCGCCGCCCAACTCGGTGACGGGCGATGTGTCGGCGAGCAGGCGGTCAGCCTGGCCCTGCTGGAGGCGCACGCCAACGGGCGCACGCTCAATCCCGGGCAGCACGCCCTGGTGCGCCACATGGCGTGCTCGGGTGCCCGGGTGTCGTTGGCGTTGGCCCCGCCCGGCACCGGGAAAACCACCGCCATGGCCACCCTGGCACAGGCGTGGCAAGAGGAAGGCGGCCACGTCGTCGGCTTGGCCTCCAGCGCCAATGCTGCCCGCTTGCTGCGCGACGACATGGCCAGGCAGGGTGTGGCGATTGACGCTGACACCGTCGACAAACTGGTGTGGCTGACGCATAACCCGGACGCCCGCGAGGACCCGGCACGCTCATGGTTCGACCGCATCGGCAATCGGACACTGATCATCGTGGATGAGGCCGGCAAGTCCGGCACGCTCAAGCTGGATGCGGTGATACGACACGCCCTGGCCCGCGGTGCCAGCGTGCGGCTGATCGGCGACGACAAGCAGCTGTCGTCGATCGAGGCGGGTGGCATTCTCACCGACATCGCACACAGCGCCGGCGCGGTGACGCTGACCGACGTGATGCGCTTCGCATCACGTGCCGAGGCGGCTGCGATGCTGGCGTTGCGTGACGGCGACCCGGCGGGGCTGGCGTTCTACGCCGACAACCACCGCATCCACGTCGCCAGCGATCAGACAGCAGCTGACATGGCGTTCGACAGGTGGCAAGAAGACCTGGCCAAAGGGTGGGACTCGCAGCTGCTGGCCCCCACCAATGAGACGGTAAAAGCACTCAACAGGCGCGCCCAGGTGCAATACCTCGGCACCGACAACCGGCAGGCCGCACACGCAGAACTGTCCGATGGACTGCAGGCCTCGGTGGGCGACATCATCAGCACCCGCAAGAATGCGCGCACGCTGCGCATCGGCGGCGGACGAGACTTCGTGCGCAACGGCTACCGCTGGACAGTTACCAAGGTGCACCGCAGTGGCGCACTCACCGCCACGCAAGTGGGTAGCAGGCGCAAGGTGACGTTGCCAACATGGTATGTCACCGAGCACACCACCCTCGGCTACGCATCCACCATCGACGCGATCCAGGGCGACACCATCGGCGACCGTAACCGTCCGGGCACATGCCATGTCGTAGGTTGCGACACCCTGACACGCCAGCACATCACCACCTCGATGTCGCGCGCCCGCACCGAAAACCACATATACCTGTCCACCGCCGAGACCGATCCGCACCGCATCCTCTCGCCGAAAGCCACCCATCCCGAGACGGCGATAGACGTTTTGACCCGCGCGGTTGGCCGTGACGCCGCCCAGGTCTCTGCGACTACCGCGCAGCGACAGGCTCAGGACCCGTTCCGCCGGCTTGGCCCGGCCGCGGCCCGTTACCTCGATGCCGTCGGTGCGGGCGCGGAGCATCAGGTCGACCCCGCCGTACTGCAGCGCATCGACACCCACGCCGACACCATCTATCCCGAGCTGACCCAGTCCGGCGCGTGGCCCGTGTTGCGTCGACACCTGGCGATCATCGCCCTAGCCGGTGACGACCCGGTGGAGCGCCTGAGGGAGGCGGCCGGGCGAAGCGAGCTGGACACCGCCGCCGACTGCGCCGCGGTCCTGGATTGGCGCCTGGACTACAGCGGCGCGCACTCCGCCGGCATCGGGCCGCTGCGCTGGCTGCCCGACATCCCCGCCGCGCTGGACCAGCATCCGGCGTGGGGCGAATACCTGCGGGGCCGGCGCGATCTGGTAGCCGGCTTGGCCGACGAGATCCGCGACACCGCCAACGAATGGACCCAGCGTAGCGCGCCGACGTGGGCGCGCGGCCTGCTGTCCAAGCCCAAGTTGGTGGCCGAGATCGCGGTGTTCCGGGCCGCTACGGGCGTCGAGGACGCCGACAGTCGTGTCACCGGTCCTGAGCAGTATCCAGTGCGGGCACGCAAAATCCAACGGCTGCTAGAGGGCGCCGCGCAACAAATCACCGGGCCCGCCGATGACTATCGCCGCTTCAATGACCTGATCGACCGGATTGATCCCCGGATCCGCCGCGACCAGTACTGGACCCCATTGGCGGCGTCGTTGGCCACGATTGGGCGCACCGGCGTCGATGTCGGTCAGCTGCTATCCGAGGTTGCAGCTCAAGGTCCGTTGCCCGATGAAATGCCCGCTGCTGCCTTGTGGTGGCGGCTGTCGGGCACGCTGACCCCGGCCGCCGTCCAGACCAACTCCACCAGGTTGCGGCCGGACTGGATGCGTGATCTGCACGCCGTGTGCGGGTCGGCGCTGACCGAAACGATCGCGGCCGATCCGGCGTTCCCGGGTCTGGTTGCCGCTGTCGGTGCCGCGGATCCCGCCCGCTGGACGCCGCGTGAGCTGTTGGAGGTGGCGTTCGAGCATCTGCGCGACATCGACCAGACGCTGCGTCCGGATGAGTGCGCGCGGCTGCTCACCTACACGATTGATCTTTTCGCGTCGGAGCACCCGTTCGATCGCGATATTCCGCTGCCCGATGAGCCGATGTCGGCGCAAGAGGAGGAAGAGCTGGCAGAGACAGGTGTTTACGTCATTCCTGAACAATTCGATCAGCACATCGGCGAGGAGTTGCCGTCGCAATCAGTCATTGGGGTTAACCCCGATCACCTAACCTTTGAGGATCTGTCCACCGATCGGCCCACCCTGCCCGCTATCTCAGCGGATGTGTATGGGCTGCGTGATGCCCATGAGCGGGCACGCGCCGACCTCGCCGCCGCAAGCGCCCGGACTGCGACCGGTCTCCACATCCCTGACATTTCCGACGACACCGACACGCTGACCGGGGCCCTGGCCTGCGCCGCCGCCGGGTTCTACATCTTGCCGGTGCGGCGCGGCACCAAGCATCCCGGCAGCGTTATCGGTAAAGGCTGGCACACCAAATCATCGCGGGATCCGAAGGTGATTGCCGCGTGGTTCGCGGGCACCGACCACGACATCGCTATTCACTGTGGACGCTCGGGCGCGCTCGCGTTCGACGTCGACTACCCCGAGAAACTCACCGATCTGCTGGCCGCCCACCTGCTCGACCCGGCGGTGCCCTACCACTCCACCCGGCCCGATCAGCCCGGGCGGGGGCACTACCTGTTCGCGATGCCGCCCGGCCGG
>DATJBA010000106.1:0-5415 GCA_035515675.1 Mycobacterium sp. | reverse complement strand
CGACTTCCGCAGGCCCGGCACTCGAACCGGCCATCGCCCAGCCGCCACCCACCAGTTTGACCACACGTGGGACACACGAAACCAGCCGGCCAGCGCAGCCACTCCAAGTAGTCCAGGCAGTCGGCGTCACTGGCGAACCAGACCCGAAACTCGCCCAGCGACGCCGGGTAGTGCGCGTTCGCAGCCGGATGGCTCACGGGCTCAAATCTACTCCGGTTAACTGCATACCCCTAACCGTCGTTATCCATGACCAATTGCCGCATATTTCATCAGATGAATCAATGCCCCGCCGCCTGTTGGCCACGGATTTGGACACGGAACACGGTGGAACCGATGCAAACGAGCGGGACGAGGTGAGACAGGTCGGGACGGCTGAACGTCGATGACCTGCGGCTATGAGACCGAGCGTATTGGGGGAGACCGCGACCGGCTAGCTCATAACCCAGAGGTCGCAGGTTCGAATCCTGTCCCCGCTACCAGGCAAAACGGCCCTCGGAGACTTCTCCGGGGGCCGTTTTCTTGCCATTTGGACACGGATTTGGCCACATTAGCTAGGTTTACTAGTTAACTGACCTGTGCCTTCGTCAACTGGATCCCCCCTTTTTGCCGACGATAATTGTGGCCCCTTGCTCCGCAGCGCTTTCGGTCGTCGTTTGCCAAAATGTAATTTTACTCAAAAGCTCACTACTAAAGAGCTGAAAACCGGTAACGCAGCAGGCTCGCGCTACGGCCCTAGTCCCGGGACGACGCCGGACGGGTGTGACACAAATTGACGTCAGGGAAGGGCGGCACGCCGGATGGATGACAGCGGTTATCCATGATGAAAAATGTCGCGGCATGGGGGATAGCTGGTTCGATCCCAGCCGAGACCACCGGAGTTCTTGCAGGTAACAGGCGGTTTTGCCTTGATTCTGGCGGCGCGTGCCAGATACGTGCCAAACGATTGCAGCAAACCGGGGCCGGCCGGCCCGGCCCGACTGTCGGTGCTGAGAACAGTGCGCTCGAACGGCGAGTGCAGGAACTTGAGCAGGAGGCCATCGGTTCGCCCGGCTGGAAGCTCAACCGATCATGCTGCTCGACCCGTAACAGCCAGCGCAAACCGCAACGAGTGATCAGCAGCGGCCCGTTCTGTGCAGCGTTCGCGACCCCACCGATCCGACATCGTGAGCATGCCGAGGAGGAACAGCATCGCGCACAACATGGTCCAGGCGTCGTTGGAGTCCTTGGTCGGCGGCCGACGGGGTATGGGCCCGCGGTCACAGTGCCGTCTCCTCCCCAACCCCGCCCAAGATATCCGCGGCTCTGGTGGTAGACGCAGTCATCTGCTGATCTCCTTCTGGATCGGGTGAGCGGTGCCTTGGTGACGAAGAACCACGGAGCCGGCCACGACGGCGGCCAGGCAGCCGGCGAGGCCGGCGGCCAGGGCGCCCCTGCCGCCGAAGAAATGGGCGATCACACCGATGACCGCGGCCCCGATCGGGGTTGAGCCGATGAACGCGGTGGTCCACAGTGCCATGACGCGGCCGCGCATCCGTGGTGGCGACGCCAGTTGGACGGTGCTGTTGCCGGTGGTCAGGAACGCGATGCTGGCCGCGCCGACCACCCATGCCGCGGCGACACCGGCGCGAAGGGTCGGGCTGAGGGCCAGTAGCGTCATGGCCGCCGCGTAGCCGGCCGCCACCCAGATCAGCCTCGCCAGCCCGGTCTGGGGCCATTTCACCAGAATTACCCCAGCCATCACGGCTCCCACACCAAAAGACGTTGTCAGCCAACTGTATCCGTAGACACCGGCACGCAGTGTTTGCTCAGCGAATATCGGCAGGCTGGTCTCGAATTCGTAGGTGAGGGTCCCGACGGACACCATCATCAACAACGGCCCGGCGATGTTGCTGTCACTGCGCGCGATGCTCAGACCTTCCCGCAATTGCCCGGCGGCGCGTGGCACCGCACCGGCGGGTTGCAGTGCGGTGTTGTTCAGGCATAGCAGCGCGATGGCCACAAGCGCGAAGCTGGCGGCGTTGAATACGAAACACCACCCGAGGCCATAGAAGTGCACCAGCGCCGCGGCCACCGCCGGGCCGAGGGCGCGTCCGACGTTGGCCATGATGCTGTTGGTGGTCACCGCACGCCGGATCAGCGAGCTGCCCACCAGTTCGGGGATGAACGCCATCCTGGCCGGATTGTCCAGGCTGGTCATCACGCCGCCCACGGCGGCGGTGAGGAATACTTGCCAGATCGCGATGACATGGGTGAGCACGGCCGTGCCCACTGCCACTGACGCCCCTCCCAGCACCGTTGCGGTCAAGATCAACACGTGGCGCTTGTCGTGGCGGTCGACGATCAGTCCGGCGTAAGGGGTGCCGACGAGCACGGGCGCATACCGGGTCGCCATGACCAGCCCAAGGATGATCGACGAGTGCGTCAACCGCAGCACCAGCAGGGCAAGGGCGATGGTCTCGGTCCAGCTGCCGACCAGGCTCACCGACTGCCCGGCGACGAACCTGCGGTAGTTGGGAACCCTGAACACGGCCAGTGCCCCCGGCTCGCTGCCGTGGGCGAGCGGCGTCAGCCCCGGCCCGGCGGCGCCTGCGGGCTGTGCGCCGGTCGGCACTGGGTGTGCGGGGAATCGGCCGCCTCGTCGCGGCAGCCTGTGGTCTGTTTTCATCGTCCACTCATTCTGATTGGGCTGCCATCCCTGATTCCGGCTGGCTCACCGAGTTAATTCAGCCCGGTGGCTTCTTTGCAGCTGGGCTGTCGCTGGCACCGCACCGCGGCCGTCACTTTGCGGCTGGGTGGGAAGCCGGGGCCTCCCACAACGCCACGGTCGCAGTCCTTAACGACGTCTATATGGCTCTCGGTGCCGAGGCCACCATCGAAGTTCTCATGCTCATCAACCGCTGGTCCGGCCTGGCACTAATGCTCAACGCACTCGACGTCGACCTCGACGAAAACGCCCGCATATCGATACCCACAACACACGCGGGAGATCATGACCACTGACCGCCACATCGATGGCGAGGAACCGGCCGCCGTGAGCACTCACCTTCACGACGTGCTCTCGGTCGCCGAGCCCACTCCCGGTACGTCTTGGCGTGACACATTCTCGGTGTTCTCCGTTCCGAACTACCGCCTCTTCACCGCCGGGCAGTCGGTCAGCCTGGTCGGCTCGTGGACCGAGACGGTCGCGCAGGCGCTGCTCATCCTGAACCTGACCCACTCGGCATTGACGCTGGGCCTCGTCACCGCCACACGGTACGCACCGGTGCTGCTTGGCGCACCGTATGCCGGACTGATCGTCGACCGCCACGATAAGCGGCGGTTGATGGTGCTGACCTCCACCCTGCTAGCGGCGGTGTCGCTAGCGGTCGGGGCATCCG
Source organism: Mycobacterium sp. (assembly GCA_035515675.1). Taxonomy (GTDB): domain Bacteria; phylum Actinomycetota; class Actinomycetes; order Mycobacteriales; family Mycobacteriaceae; genus Mycobacterium. The sequence continues at coordinate 2,038 of DATJBA010000106.1, read as the reverse complement.
TCTTGGCCCACACTATCGCCGGGTGGCAGATATTCGTTGCCGCAGCGGTTTTCGGGGCTGTAACCGCTGTCGACAACCCCGCGCGGATGGCGCTGGTCCCCGAACTTGTCGGTCGGGGCAAGTTGCGCCGGGCGGTCACCACCAACAGCATCTTCGCCAACGTGGGCCGCGCGCTGGGCCCCGCGGTCGCCGCCGCGTTGGTCCGCGCGTTGGGCCTGGGATGGTGTTTCGTTTTCAACGCCGCCAGTTTCGGCATGGTGCTCGTCGCGCTGCTGGGGCTGAACCGGCGCGCGCTGCACCCGGTGCCGCCCGTTCAGCGAGTCCGCGGTCAACTGCGCGCAGGTCTGCGCGCGGCGTGCGGCAACCGGGACATCGCGGGACCGCTCGCGATGATGGTGCTCATCGGCACCCTCACCTACGAATTCGAGGTCAGCCTCCCCATCTTCGCCCAGCAGAGCGTGCACGGCGGTGTGGACGGCTACGGCTGGCTGACCTCCGCATTCGGTGCCGGCGCGATCGGGGCGGGGCTGATCCTGATGCGCTGGCCGCAGACCGGTCTGGCCCGGTTGATCGGCGCGGCCGCAGGCTACGCCGTGGCCATGACGCTGCTCGCGGTGAGCCCCACCATCGCCGTGGCCGTCGGTGTCGCGGTCCTGGTTGGAGCCTGCAGTATCGGGTTCCTCACCACTGGTAACGGCACCATCCAGCTGGCCGCCGAACCGGACATGCGCGGACGCATAACCGCTCTGTGGACAACGGCGTTCGTCGGCTCTACCCCGATCGGAGCCGTCATCATCGGCGCCGTCGCGCACTGGCTCGGCGGTCGGGCCGCGCTCGGGATCGGGGCGGCAGCATGCCTGGTGGCCGTTCTGGTGGGCCTGATCACCTTCCATGCAATCGACGGTCGACGTTCCCACCACCAGCTGGGCCATCGACTACTGGCGCAACCGTAGCCGCGCCCTGGGCGTCGCTGACGTTGTCGTGCTCGGGAAACTGCCTGGGCCGCCGCATCAATCGGCTGCACCGCCATCACCGCCGAAGAACTCGCCGCCGCCTACTCGCATTGACCCGACACCGAAAAGGAGCTACTTATGACCCTCACCATTCACCCCATCGCTGGCCGCGACCCCTACGCCGCGACTCGCCTCAACAAAAACCTGAACAAAGGCGCCTGGTCCATTCGCGCCACCGACGGCCCAACAAAGCAGAAGTCGTCGCCCACGCCCAGACCGCCGCCATCGTGAACTGCACCATGCATGTCCGCGGCTAAGTCGACTCAACCAAGTCGAGATCTACTTCTCGGCCGTTCAACGAAAAGCAGTCACACCCAACGACTTCCACAATCTCGACGAGGTCCCGACCAGACTAGTGTCAGATCTCGAGATGGTGGCTGGGAGTGTCTCGTATCTAGACGATCGCGACTGACCAGTTCTCGTCTCAGGTGACCGTCTGAACAGCCTCAAGAAGCACCGATCGGCGGGTGGTCCCGCGCTGGTGCTTGATGATTCGGCCAGCAATCTATATGCCGCGCCCCGGGGTTCGCGTGTAACAGCCCTGCCTCGGTCAGCGGCGGTGCTTCACCTTCGCGCGCGGTGGGTATGTGCTACCGGCGGCGGGTGATTACAACGGGTTTCACATCGGTGGGCAGCTGGTCGAACACCGACTCGGGGACGCCGAACGAGGCGGCAAGAACATGGCGCGGCAAGCTGTTGAGGGTTCCCACGATGCCGATGTCGTCGTTGGGCTCCTGGGTGCTGGTGTTGAACACGACCAGAACGTCCAAAGGCTCTGTGTCGCTCGCATTTTCGAAATAATGGAAGAATCCCTGCGGCGCGAACACGAGGTCGCTCTGCTCGGCCTGGAAAGAATCGAGGCGGTAGACGCCGTCTGGGTGAGGGCCCAGCAAGGTCCATGTTGCCCGGCCGGAAATGACGAAGTTGACCTCCCACGCGCTCGGATGCCAATGTGGTTCCCGAATACCGCCGGGCTCGAGCCGAATCAGATACACCGACCCCTTCTGCCCTTCGAGGATCGGAAA
>DATJBA010000105.1:0-3010 GCA_035515675.1 Mycobacterium sp. | reverse complement strand
TAAACCACAGGTGCCATCCGCCGGATCCGGTTTCGGTTGTCCACGTTGCCGGCAGCGGCCCGTGGCGGTTGAGCAGGTGTGCGAGCTCGTCGTGGCCGCCGGCGCGCGGGTCGACGTCGACGACGATCAGCCCGGCGGGGGCCGGATGCCGATGTTGGCGTTGGGGGCGTTGGTCCACCATTGACGGATCTGGGCCGGATCGGTTGTCGCGTCGTGGAATCCACGACCGCCGTCGTCGTTGGAGATCAGCGGCGCTTTTGACCGTGGGCGCAGCGGAAACACAGCTAGGTCCGCGCAGGCGTACGCCAGGGCGGCCTCGAGGAGGTTTCCGCGATCGGCCGTGGCCGCCGGCGGGCGTGCGTTGACGGCGTTTTGGGCGTTCATAGTTTGTCCTTCCAGAAGGCCGGGTTGATGCGGGTGAGCTGGCCGACGCGCATGGTCGCGGATGGCGATCACGGCGTCGTCGATAGCGGTTTCGAGGTCCCAGCCCAGGCCGCCGACATAGCCCGCGTGGTTGCCGTAGTGATGGTCGGTGGCGCAGGGATACCGCTGCTTGGCGCCCAACCAGCGCGGGTACTCGCCCGGCGCTCGGCCTGCCCGTCGCAGCCGCGCTGCGGTGACGTGGGCGCTTTCGCTGAGTGCTGCTCGGGTGTGGTCGGTTTCGGTGGTGTCGCGGGGGTGGGTCCAGAACGGGTGGAACTTCGCCAAATCGTGGGCACAGACGGCGTTTTCGACTGCGGTGGCGGCGTCGAGGATGGCGGTCTGCAGATCGCAGCCGGCGGCCCCGCGGTAGTGGCTGTTGAGCTTCACGAGCTGTTCGGCTTCGATCGCGGCGCAGGATAGGGCGACGTATCCCGATACGAGATGGCGCGCGAGTTCGGTCGCGATCGGGTCGGTCGCCGCAGTGAGGGAAGTACGTCGGCCGGCGGTGTCGGCGGTCACGGGTAGGGCCTTTCGCTGGTGGTGGTGGGGCACGGAAATGTGGGCTATCGGGCGCGCCCCGACCGCGGATGTTGTGTGGTCCACGGGTTGGTGTCAGCCGGGTGGGGGCGACTTGAGTCGCCTGATGTGGTCAGGTTTAAATCCACTCCAGTGCTCGTCGTCGGCGACGATTACCGGCGCGGCTGAATATCCCAGGAATTGCACGTATGCCAGAGCGTGGTCATTGGTTGCGACGTCGACTGGCGCATCTGAACGGATTTGACCATAAGCCCCGGACGGCGTTAGCTGGTTTTGCTCTATGGTTCACTATTTTCACACGCACGACGGCGGTGATGATGGATGAAAAGACGGATAAAAGGCGCTACTGCGGTAGCTGGCGATACCCGCGATACCCGCGATAGCCGTGTGGCGGTGAATGCGCGGGTGCGTGTATATCCCGGGACGAACGCTGAGGGCCGTGGCACTGTGGTCGAAGATTTTGGCGATATGGTTGGGCGCGCAGTGGATATCGGTGATCGCATAGTTGACCCCGCGCGAAGATGGGCGGTCGTGCTCGACGCCGGCGGTCTGGTTTTCGTCGACAGCGACCAATTAGTCGCCGAGTAGTTTTAGCTGTCGCGGTTTGCCCAGCTGCCGGGCGACCATCCTCCCCACTTGCGGCGGCGTTATCGGACGTTGGCGTTTTCCACGTCCTCGACCTCGGCTTGCGGCCGAATGAACCGCATCGTGCACGGTGTCGGAGTTCCGCCTCCACCAGTGATGAGCATGTCTCGCTGTGTGCATCGCGAGCGGGGTGGCAGCGCCCGCGGCGGCTTCGATTTCAGTCGGACGGACACCACCTCGTGTACCGAACGCTCCAACGGCGACCAGGAGAACGAGCAGCGTTTTCCGCTGCGCGGCCGCAGCCTCTCCGCCCGGGCGCTGTCGCGCTATTTCCTCGACAAGGGCACCGCCATCTACACCCGACGGGTGTTCTGGTGGAGACACTGCTTGAGCGCGGGTTTGAGGGTGACGTGGCCGAGGCTGAGGTTGCGATCGAGCGGTTAAGGGCTGCGCCAGCCGATGCGGGTCTGGTGATACGCGAGATCTGGCTGCAATGGATGCGCGCACTGCTGGCACAGACCCGAGGCGATGACGCTGCCCATCGCGACTATCGGGATCGCTACCGCGACATGGCGAGAACGCTTGGCTTCGAGGGGCACATCGCGTGGGCCGAGGCAATGCCATGACGACGGTCCCCCTTCGGGTGGTGACGTTTCTTTTCACCGACGTTGGGGGTTCGACTCGTCGGTGGGAGGCGGACGCCGACATGATGTGGGCCGAGCCGGCCGTACACGATGAGGTGTTGGGCTCAGCGATCGAGGCGCACGGGGGTTGTTGTTCAAGCACACCGGTGACGGCGTATGCGCGGCGTTCGCGTCCCCAAGATCTGCCGTGGATGCCGCAGTGGCAGCGCAGCGGGAGTTGGCGTTACCGGTCCGGATGGGCATCGCGACCGGGGAGGCGGAGCTGCGGGAGGGTGACTACTTCGGTGCGGTGTGCTCTTGGCGGTACCCGTCGTCGAAGCCACCCTTGTACGGATCGCCTCGATGAAGTCGGCTCCGGTCGCCTCGCTGGGGTCTAGCTTTGAGGCGGCGGTGAGCAAAGGAGTTTGCGATGAGCGTTACCGAAGACAAACTCAATGCATTTCTCGGCAAGGCGGTCGGCGATCTCGGCGCGTCGGTGAGCGCGGTGCTGATGTTGATCGGCGACGAGCTCGGTCTTTATACGGCGCTCGCGGGGCAGCGTTTGTCGGCCGAGGAGTTGGCGCAAAAGACCGGGACGGACGCGCGCTACATCCGCGAGTGGTTAAGGAATCAGGCCGCCGGCGGCTATGTCGAATACGACGAGGCCAGCGACACGTATTACTTGAACGAGGAGCAGGAGTTGTGCCTTGCCGACCCGAACGGTCCCGTCGATCTGCCTGGGGCCTACCAGATCATCCAAGACCTGTTTTACGTGCGTGAGCGTGCGGTGGAGAATTTCCGCAGCGGCAACGGCATGGAATGGGGCGAACATCATCGGTGCC
>DATJBA010000104.1:0-34144 GCA_035515675.1 Mycobacterium sp. | reverse complement strand
GTCACGAAGTTGATGTTGTGGCAACCCTTGTCTTGCAGCTCCAACATCATCTGCGCTAGCTGCTGCGGGGTAACCCGCTTCCCGCGCACCTCCCAGGAGATGTCGTGATTCTGGCAGAACACGCAGCGCAGGTTGCAGCCGGAGAAGAAGATGGTGCCCGAGCCGTTCCACCCCCGCAGGCAGTTCTCCTCGCCGAAATGCGCGAAGTGCGACGCAACAACAGCCGCGCGCCCGATCCGACACAGGCCGTTGACGTCATTTAGCCGGTCTACCCGGCACAGCCGCGGGCAGACACGGCACCGGTCGGGACCGAGCAGAACCCGGGCCTGCACAGCCCGCCGAGAGATCTCGTCGACGCCGAGGCCGACGTACGCGGGGCACGGTTGGACACTGTCCATTGGATCAACTCTCAAGCTTGGATCCTACGCGGCCGGGGGACCGCGGACAGCGCGTCGAGGTCACTTCCGACAGGCCTGGCCCTGGTGGGTCGGGCTATCGCTCGGGCGTCCCGCCAGACCGCAGATCGCTGTCTCGTTGATAGAGAAACGAGGTCGATCAGATCTTGTCCCGGTTCGCCGGCTGGTTCGGTGTGTGGGGGATAACCTGCCGTTGTGACAGCTCTCGGTCCACCGTCGAGCGGTAAGCAGATCAAGCTGTTCCTCATTGACGGGACACCTGGTGGATTGACGACGGCGGAGATCACTAACTGGACGGGCCATGTTTTGTCAGCTCGTCGTTCTGATTTGGCGGATCTTCTCAAACGTGACGAGGCTCAACGGACCGGCGTCTACGTCTTGCTAGGTGACGATGAAGCAGCTATCGGCAATACCCGGTGCTATATCGGAGAAGCCGACGTTATCGCCGATCGGTTGCGCTCCCAGCAGCGTGACAAGGACTTCTGGGATCGAGTTGTGGTCATCACATCGAAGGACGCGAACCTCACCAAAGCCCATGGCCGGTACTTGGAGGCACGGCTGATCGACTTGGCGACACACGCTGGGCGGGTCACATTGGAGAACGGAACGGTACCCACTGTCCCCGCACTGCCTGAAGCCGATGCCTCAGACATGGATTATTTTCTAGCCCAACTCCAGATTGTCTTGCCAGTGCTCGGTGTCAACGTTATTCGGGTTCCACTGCCCAAACCATTGATTCCCTCATCAGGTCAGACGACCGAATCGCCGATATTCCACCTACGTAACGCCAAGGTGGGCGTTGATGCTCGGGCGCAGCAGATCGACGGGGAGTTCACCATGCTTGCCGGCTCGTCCGTCGTTGGCTCATGGCATGGGATTGGTAAGGAGCGGGCGCGGAAACAAGCTGTGGCCGCAGTCAGAAGTGAGATCGAGGTTCTCAATGATCGGGCAAAAGTGTTGGGCTCGAATAGCTTAGCCAAGCTGGACACTGTGTCGTTGTTGCGCGGAATGGTGGACGTCAATACGTCGTACGGTTCGGGGATCATTCAGCTGTGGCGCGTGGGCTCGGCGTCGGCACACGGTTACTACTGGGCAGATCAGATGCGCGACAATCCCGGCCAGTCCGATCACCAGGGTTTCCACACCGCGTTGTACGGCGCAACGATGTTTCTCAACGACGCAATGATGTTGCACCACCGTCGAGCGACAACGGGGTGACGCGACGCCCGTCTCAGGGTCGGGATCGTGTTGGGCATCGAGGTGTCGCGGCTGGCCCGCAACAACGCCGACTGGTACCAGCTGCTGGATTTGTGCGCGATCACCGACACCCTGATCGCCGACGCCGACGGCGTCTATCATCCGGCCGACTTTGAACACCTGAACACAGGTTCTTAGGTTTAGGAGCATGACGCGGCGTAAGCGGCGCAGCGTGTTTCACACTTTCACGCGTACCGGGTTTGATGCACACCTCGTTTTGTGACCGGGTTTGTTTCCCGATCTGATCGTCAGCGCAGTTACTCGGGTGGGCCTGTGCGGTCAGTTCGCATCGTAGGCGTCGTGCCATGCCTGCCAGATCTCGGGGCGTAGCCGGCTAGACCCGGCGTCAGAGGGACTCGGTACCGGGGGATTCGTTGATGGCCGCTGTCAGCGGAGGCAAGCGGTGGTGACCGTCGGTGGTGACGGGGGAGTTGTGTGCGGATGCGAATTGGGTGATGAGCTGAGCGAGTTCGGTTCTGGTGGCTGCACCTGCACCCGCGCAGGCCCGGTAAATGTGGCCTTCGATGGTGCGTACCGACAGGGTGAGGGTTTGGGCGATGTCGCTGTTGGACAGGCCCTGAGAGATCAGGGTGGCGATCTCGCGTTCGCGGTCGTGGCAGCGGCATGGCTACGGCCTGGGTGGCCGGCGTGGTGGCCCCAGTGTCGGTGAGCAGTCGGTGGGCGCGGCCGCCCAGCGGGCCGCCAGCCCCGCCCGGGGACCGTCGACCAGTTCGGCGAGTTTGGCAAGCCGGGCGGCGGTGTGCTGGTCGCTGAACTGGATGCCTGAGCGGAGCTATTACACCCCGGTGACCGGTGATCATCGCCCGTGCAGCTCGGCGTCGAGTTTGTCCTCGGCCACCCGCAACAAGGTGTCCAGTCCTTCCGGTTCGATGTGGAGGTAGCCACACACGACCTCGTCGGCGACGCCGGCGTTTTTCAAACGCAACGCCAGCGAATGCGCTTCGGGCAGCCGTCGTAACGCTGCTTCGTAAGCATCGATGTCGTCGCGTGCCATCGACTCATTGTCGATGATGGTCGGACTACCGGATTGACTAGTCCATTACTCGGATTGGGCCCGACCAGCCGGTCCTGGGCGTCTGGAACATCTAGCGAACAGGCTGCAGGCTCTAACTGCGGCGGAGGGATTGAAGTGATGTTGTTCGTAAGCACAGCAACGGCTCGATCAGATCGTGGCCTCACCTGTTATTGCTTGAGCTGGATGTTGATCACGGCGGTGTGTGGGGCGACGGCGGCGTCGTCCTCGAGATTCGGATGGTAAGCGACGTCGAGTCTTACCTTGAAGAACTGGGCGTCTCCGCTGTTTCCCCGAAGGTAGGCCGCCAGAGCGGGTGCGACGGATTCGGGATCGGTGGCCACCGTGGCGGTTCCGCGTCGCTGTTCGCCTCGCAGGATCACCTCGACGTCAGCGTCGCCGCGGAGGTTCTTCGACCAAGCGAACGGGGTGAACGAGGCCAGGGTGTTGCCGTCTTGGCGGTATCCCACGGGTACGGTGAAGCACCGCCCAGACTTGCGACCCTTGTAGGTCAACAGCATGAGGGTCGAGCTGCCGGCGAATCGGTGAAGCCGAGAGCGCAGCAAGGCGCGTTCTACCGGGTTGATGATAGGACGCACCGCGAACAGCATCAGCGGATGAACGTTGGCCGGATTGGGGTCCATGTGTCCCCTTGTTGGTCTCCTTAACCGCTTGCCGGTCAAGGCTGGTCGATGGCGTTAAACGCCAAGCGTGACGGGATTCGCACTGGCCAAACAGGGGTGAGAGTCGTTCATCGGTAGGTCCAGGTGGCAGCGTAGCGGGCCGGGGGTTGGCAGCCCAGAGCGGAGTGTCGGCGGGTACCACGATCGCGGGCTGAACAAGTCGAATATCAGGTAGTTGACTACGCAGGCGGCTCCCGTCAGACCTCGGAAGACTAGAGCTAACAACACATATCCGGGATCGGGAAAGGAGTCGCGATGAAGGGTTCTGCGCCACGTCAAAACAGTGCCGCCGCCGACGCGACCATTGCGCGGCGTCCTTCGCGTTGGCACCTGCGGTTGATCCAACCCGACCAACCACTCACTGCCTCACTGGGCTGCGACGAGGATGCGCACGAATTGCCGACACAGAGGATCGAGCACGACGTCGATCCCGACGATCCTCCCTTCACCGTCCTCGCCTGGTGACGTCGCACCGGGCTGCCGGTCAACCTTGCACCCGGAATTATCTCGAACATTCAGCAGACCAGCTGAGCCTCGCCGCGGCGGTCGGCGGTCGGCGGGAGCAAATAAGCGGACCCACTAGGCCGCGCGTGAGACAGCGCGCTGAGTCGGGCGACCGGCCGGCCGCGGCACAGGGCGGAAGCGTCGCAGGGAAATGGGTTCGGTCGGGGCGGCTGGGTTGGTGGTTCCGAGGCCGCCAACGACGGCGCCGCCGATGAGCAATACGGCGCTGACATGCATGAGTCGCGCAAAGCTGGCGTCATTGAGCGGCCCTGCGGCGATCAGGCCCATGCAGGCGACTGCCATCAGCCCGGCCAGCCGGGACACCGCGCTGTTGATTGCCGACCCGATCCCGCTACGCGCGGGCTCCACGGCCGATAAAGATATCGAGGTCAGCGGTGTCAGGGTGGCTACCATTCCCGTTGCAAGTAGCGTTATCCCGGGGAGCAGCTGGGTAACGACGTTGAAAGCGTGCCCATTTGGTCGGATGAGAAGCAGGCCGACAGCTGCCAGCGCCGGTCCGCTGATCAAAAAGATCCACGGACCGCTCCGCGCGGTAACTGCGCCGACTCGTTTGGCGAACAGGAACGACATGATGGGGATAGGCACGGTGGCCAGCCCGCCGGCGGTGGCCGAGTAGCCGGCGACCTCTTGAGTGTAGAGGGCGACGGTAAGCGAGCCCACGGAAAGTCCCCCGTAGATCAAGGCGGTGGCCAGGTTGCCGCCGGCGAAGTTGCGGATAGCGAAGAGCTGCAGGGGCACCAGGGGGTGCGGGGCGCGCCGCTGCCACAGCACGAACGCCAGCAGTGCCGCGAGCCCGCCGAGTATGGAGGCGGCGACGACGGGGTCAGTCCATGCGCGCCGTTGGGATTCGATCAGCGCGTACACCGTGGCGGTAAACCCGACCGCCGACAACACCGCGCCGGCGAAGTCAACGCGGGCGTGTTCGGAGGATCGGCGCACCGGGCACAGCCAGAACGTTAAGGCGAAGCCGATGACCATTGGAATCGCGGACAGGGCATAGATCCATCGCCAGCTGAGGAAGTCCACGGTCAGTCCCCCGAGCAGCGGTCCCAGCGCAATGGCTGTGCCGGTCCAACCAGTCCAGGAGCCGATGGCCGCGGGTTGGTGTGCGCGGTCGAAGGCGGAGTTGATCAGCGCAAGCGAGCCGGGCACCAGAAAGGCCCCGCCGAGGCCCTGAAGGCTGCGGGCTGTGATCAGGATGGCCGGCGAAGGCGCGACGGCGGCCAGGGTCGATCCGATGCCGAAGGCCACTAGCCCGAAGCGCATCACTGGCACGCGCCCAATTAGGTCTGAGATCGAGCCACCCGGCAGGACCAGAGCGCCGAAAGCCAGGAGGTAGGCGTCGACAACCCATTGCTGCAAGGTGAGGCCACCGCCGAGGTCTTTGGCCATGGACGGTAGCGCAAGGTTGACAACGGAGCCGTCGAGGAAGGCGACCATCGACACCATGATCGCTACCACCATTACCCGACTCGTCGGGGTGGCTTTGCGAACGTTCACGTGCGATTTCCCTTCACTTTTCATCTCTCGATCCGACGACGGGCTACTCAGCAGACGATCGAGATGCTCTTCGTGTGAGCAAGTACCGCTTCGCTGTAACCGGCTTAGCTAGTTACACTCTTGCACTCAGACCTGAAACCTGTCAAGGTGGTTACATGAAGTTCGCTTATGTGAGCGGACACCGCAGCCTTGATTTCGCGGGCACCGTGAAACATCGAGGCAGTCCAGCGGCCGAAGAGGTGTTGTCGCATCCCGGACTGCTATCGGAGTGGGCGGTGGAGGCCGGGTTGCTAGATGCCGCCATCGATGCCGCGGACGACGACCTTGCGGCCGCAATCGCGTTGCGCGAGGCGATCTACCGAACCGTGATCGCCCGACTCGAGCACCGGCGGCCCCAGCGCGCCGACGTCGACCTGCTCAACGAGCAGGCATCCCAGCCTCAGCTCACGCCCACGTTGCAACCAGACGGCACTGTCTGCCGGCAGGGCACTGTAGCGGAGCTTCTTTCAACCCTGGCTGCAGACGTGCTCGATCTCCTCGCCGGACCTGACATCGACAGCGTCAAACGGTGTGCCGACCCCGGCTGCACCCGCCTCTACGTAGACGCCTCGCGAGGCAAGAATCGGCATTGGTGCGGGATGGCTACCTGCGGCAACCGCGCCAAGGTGCAAGCCTTCCGCGCCCGCCAGCGCGTCTCTTCTCGGTGACGCTCAAAACGGCGGCCGCTTTATCGGTTCACCGGCCAGGCTGATCCAACCGTCACCGCGACGAAACCGCTGACAGGGCGGGGGACTCACCGTCCTCGCCTGGTGACGTCGCACTGGGCCGCCGGCGACCTCCGACTGCTGCCAGCGGTCCGGCCTCGCCGTTCTTGCCGTCCTTCTTGGCGAACACGCATCAGCGTTGCTGAGTACCAGATCCGCCCGCTGTGCCGGAATTCTGCAGCACGCGCCTAGCGGCCTGCGACGGCGCAACGTCCCGAAACTCTGTATGCGCCCAGGGAATCCGGCAGCGGAGCCGTGGGCGTCGCTATCGACGTCGGCGGCGCAGATGGCCGCGCAGCGGCACAGGCTCCGGGCCGCCACCGTTGCCGTCCGCAACCTCAGCCGTCCCCATTGAAACGGAATGACCCCGCGCACCTCGTCCATCGGATGAGCGATGAGCGAAGATCGCGTTCACCACCGATGACCGGGTGCGCGATGTGATCCGCAACCCGGACCCCTAATTTCCGAGCCTCCGCGCGAAGGCGCTTCTGCCCGTACCGGTCGGACTGAGCGACCCGATCGGATCGTGGTTGTTCAACTATGACAACGCCCATATGACCGACGACCTGGAGACACTCGACTGACGGTTGCTCGATGTCACAAGCCTGGATCGCGAAGCACGGGGCGACTATCCACCGATCTACGGGCATTCGGGGTTTTGGACGCGCGCCGCAAGCTAATATGCCGTCGGCATTCTGCTGGGCGCACTCGAGCGCCGACCACCCCCTGATTCCCCCGCGACAAAGACGTAGTCGCAGACGATAGACGCCTAACCTCAGCCGTTGTTGAACGTGCGCCGCCGGACCCGCGCCCGGATCGGGGCGGCTGCGATGATGGTGAGAGGGGTGGTGGTGGGGAAATCGTTGTCAAGAGAACGGATTTCGACCCGCCGGACGATGCTCGCCAGTGCCAGGGTGGCCTCCAGCATCGCGAAGTGATCACCGATGCATGCCCGTGGCCCGCCCCCGAACGGCAGGTACTGCCAGCGGTCACGGCCCTTCGACCGCTCCGCGCTGAACCGGTCGGGGTCAAATCTCAGCGGGTCGTCCCACAGCGTGGGGTCGCGATGGATCGCGTAGATCGCGACAACGGCGAACGTGCCAGCGGGCAGGCGGTAGCCGTCGACCTCGATGTCTTGCAGCACCATCCGCCCCACCGCCGGCGCCGGCGGGCACAACCGCAGCGCTTCGCACAGCACCTGAGCGGTGTAGCCGAGCCGCGGCACATCCTCGTGGGTGAGCGGCCGGTCGCCGAGTTGGCCGACCTCGGTGGTGACTCGCTGCTGCAGGTCGGGCCGATGACCCAACGCCCACAGGGCGTAGGTGAGCATGGTGGAGGTGGTGTCATGCCCGGCAATTAGGAACAGCACCAGCTCGTCACGGATCGCGCGATCCGATAGCGGCGCACCGGTCTGCGGGTCGGTGGCGTGGATCAGGGCACGCACCAGCGGCGCATCGCGGTCCGGGTCTGCTCGACAATCCTGCAGGATGTCGCCGGCCAGTTCATGCAGCGCGGTGCTGGCGGCGTAGGCTCGCCGCTGCCCGCGGGTCGGCAGCCATCGCGGTGGGTTGATGGGGCGCAATGCGCGATCGGCCGCCCACTTCACCCCGTCGCGAAGGACCGGTGCCACCACCTGGGCTCGCCCGTCTAGATCCAGGCCGAGCACCGAGCGGCCGAGCGCCCGCAGGGTCATGGTGCGGCATTCCCTGTCGAGGTCGACCTCGGTGCCGTCGGCCCAGCGCCCAGCCAGCTCGTCGGCGACCGCAGCGATGTGGCCGGCGAACCGGGGCACGTGCTTTTTGGTGAAGATCGGCTGCAGCGCCCGCCGGCGCGGCAGCCACTCGTGGTGCGAAACGACCAACAGGTTATTCCCCACCAGCCGGCGCAGCTCCCACGCCATTGGTGTCGCCCCGCGTTCGGCGAATGCATCGCGGCGACCGAGGACCTCACGAGCGCCCTGCGGAGACGACACGACCACCAGGGGCGGCATCACCCACCGGGGTGCCAACACGTTTCGGGTCACCGGCCCGCCCGCGTCTCGCAACAACTCGAGACCCGTGTCGAGTCGCCGGGCTGCTGCCAGCCTGCGCCAATACGGCAGCGGATTCTTCGCTGCCAGCGGCAACGCGGTGACGTCAGCGCTGGTGATCATCTCTCCGCCATGTCACAGCCGGTCCATCTCGCGAGACATCCGCGCTGCCTCCAAGGAGCTGCGGGTACTCGGACTCAGCGGGTGGTGCTGTCGAGGCTTGTCCGGTGCGGTGAGCGACATGCGGCGGATGGCGGCAATCAGCTCTGCGCCCAGCCAGCGACGGCGAGTCTTTGCCGGCGGTACCGACACCGCCGCCGCGGTGCCGAAGACAACTTCCTGTTCTGTAATGAGAACCGGTGTAGGAGGGCGTTGGCTGGTGTCGACCGCCGGCGGACCTGACTCAGCCGCGGGCGTCGGAGGGGATTCCGGTAGCAAGTGCGACATGGGTTGGCTCCTAACAGTTCGCGGCTTCGGTACCAGATGCTGGGGCATCGTGAATACCGCTACTGGCGAGGCAAACGTATGGTTGGTCGCCACCGTGGCGCACGAGTAGTGGACTACCTGTTTCGACGCCGATGGCCAGCCAACGTGAAGGCGGTCGTCTCTTTGCGATGCGGGCGGACCAATCGGCGCGACACCAGCCCCAGTTGCTTTGTGTTGAGCGATGAGTCACGTGTTCGATGCTGAATCCACCTCCTATTTCGGGCTGCGGCGGCCTTACCGTTCCCCAACGTCGCCGATTGTCGTGGTGGGTTGCCCGCGGCGGGTGATGTGGAGCTCGGTGATGGTGTCAATCGGGCTGCCGGGTAGGGTCCGCGACGGATGGTTCTCTGGAACCTCTTGAGCCTGAAACGATTTTCGTACAGGATCACTGAGGCCAGGCCTTACGGGGGCTGGGCCGCATCACGCTGCTTTTAGCGAGCAGGATGTATCAGCGGGCCGCAACGAACATCGAACCGTTCTCACACGGTGCCGAGGGTGTGGCGCTGGTGCTCGCGTTCGCGGCGGTGTGTGAGCATAAACCGTGCCGCACCAAACATGCGGCGTGGCAACGGGTACCAGCGATCCAAATCGATTCCGCAGTCGAGGAAGACCTTGGTCGGGACGCGGTCGGGCAATCAGGCTGAGATTGTGCTGCACGAGCGAAGCAGCGCATACGGCAATGCCGCATTCGACTTCCCGTCGAAACGCCGGGCCGCTTCCATGGCGATACTGCTCACAAGCCCACCGCCCCACCATCGCCGGGTTCCGGCAGGGAAGAGCCGATCGCGGCTCAAGAAAAAGTGCCTGAGGCTGCCACGAGATTCACTTCACGGCCAGGGTATTCGGTGATGAGCGCGTGCGCGGTGTCTATGGCGGTCTTACCGCCAGCGATGATCCACACCGGGGTGTCGCTGGCTCGCATTTCATCTCGTCGTAGGTCGCAGAAGTCGGGAGATACCGATTTGACACGCGCGCTGGAAATTTCGAGCGGACCGTTGGGCACAACTCGGAAGCCGAAGGCCTTGATCAGTCGCTTGGCCTCGACCACCAGGAGCTGCCCATCCGAGGATCTGCAGGTGATCCGCACGATCCCGTCGGTCTCATCATGGCACTCCAGTGCCCAGCCAAAGAACTCGTCGACCTGCACCCGCTGCTTTATCACCTTGAGGCAGTGTTCAAAATGGTTGAGCACCTGGCCCTTTATCGCCAGGTAAAAGTGATCCTGGCTGAGGGTCCAGCTCTCTACCGCGACGTCACGCGTTGTGGTAGCGGAGGGCTGGAATGCGGAAATCAGTGGGACCATACTTTGCATACGTATCTTTATGTGTGTCTCAGCGAAATTCGGCCTGCCGCTTACTCTTCAAGCTGCCATGACGGTGCCGAATCATCCTGTTCCTGTGGTGCCGGCCCGCGAGTGATGATCCAGTCGGTGGTTTTTGACCCCGGTGCCCGTGGTGGGCTGTTGGCAGGTGCCAGCCCTCGTTCCCAGCGCAGGGCGCGACAGTCAATCCTCGAAATGGCGCTTATAGTCGTAACGCTCAAGCCACGACTGCAGGTTGTAGATCCCCGTCGTGAGTATCACAAGGAGCAGCGGAGCCGATGACGATGACTGCGTTCATAATCTATCCATGTCGCGTGCCATGGGGGCGTCCTCGAGGAAGGACGTGCGAAGCGGGTAATAACGTCGCGGCAGGCGTGATGCATCCCTTTGAGGTCGAAAACATTCGCCGCATGATGGCGGCGAGTCGACGGCCGACGTTCTCGCGCCGTAGCGGCATGGCTGCCGCGGTGCTGAAAACGACCTCCTGCGCGGTGATCAGAACCGCGGTGGATGATGGCACCTCAACCGAAGGTGCAGCCGAGGGCGGTTGAGGTGCAGGCTCGTCGACGGCATCGGCTGCGGTGGCGCGTCCCGTTGGTGAATCTGACATTTCGTTGACCTCCTTTGTGATGTGGCGTCGTTGACCGGGCGAGCCGGCCATTGGTGCAAGCACCATACGGTCGGCGATCACCCAGAGGCACGCGTAACGGGCTACCTGTTTCCTCCGCTGACACCTGTTCGATTCCCTAGTTCGCCAGCCGGTGGGTCGCCAGTTCTGAAATTCCTGTTCGTCCGAGTCGTCGGCACAACATGCCGAGTTCTTCGATATTCAGGCCGCCGAGCGTCCAGCGCGATGCGCGGTGGTGGCCGCTTACGAATCGGGCCCATCCCTCATCGAGCTGCGACGTCCCATCAGGGCGGCAGGACGGAATTACCAGTACGCGTTCTGTGGCCAACCGCCGGCAGGCTAAGAGCAGCGCCCTCGCAGACGGCGGGTCGGCCCATTGCAGATCCTCGACAACTACGACAATTGCGTGCTTTTCCTACAGTGAAGAGCCCGTTTGACGCGGACTACGCGGGAGCGCCGCCTCTGGTTAGCCGGTAGGACGGCGGTCTTCAGGCCGAGGTACTGGTTCTGGTTCAGAGAAGACCATTAGTGCAAGCCACGATCGTTCGATCAGGGCGATAGCGCTTCTTGGGGAGACACGGGCACGGGTGGGGGTGGCCACGACGGTGAAGGGCGTCTCCCAAGGGAAATCTTCGTCGAGCGAATCGATCTCGACGCTGCGGATGATGGTGGCCAGCGCCAGGGTGGCCTAAAGCATCGCGAAGTGATCGCCGACACATGACCTCGATCCTCCCCCAAACGGCAGATACTGCCAGCGGCTGCGGCGTTGCATCCGTGGTATGAATCGCGTGTCTCCAGTTGGGAAATTTTTGCTATCGCCGGGGAGGGACCGCGGTTGGGACGTTGTCCCCCGGTGTGTAATGAGCCTAGAACGCCGGTTTCAGCGAAGGTCCTCTTTCCGGATCGTTGGGGACTAAAGGCTCACGACCGATGACTTCGTCGGCTTATAACGTCGCTCCTGACGAAGGGAGAACGAAATGTCCGCACCCGTCAAGCATCGCGGCATCGTCGTCGCGGTTGACGGCTCGCCCGCATCGAATGCCGCCGTCTATTGGGCGGCCCGTGACGCGGCGATGAGAAACATTCCGCTGACCGTGGTCCACGCAGTGGTCACCCCCACCACGACCTGGCCACCGGTTCCATACCCTGATGCGTTAGCGACAAGGCTGGAAGACGAGGGTAAGAAGGCCGTTCTACACGCGATCAAAATCGCCGAAGATGCAATGCCGACAGACCACAAGGTCACCATCAAGAGGGAGTTGGTGTATTCGACTCCAGCGCTGGCCTTGGTCGAAATGTCTGACGAGGCGGAGATGATCGTTGTGGGCAGCTCTGGACGAGGATTGCTGGCTCGGGGCGTGCTCGGTTCGGTCAGTTCGACCGTGGTGCGGCACGCGGATTGTCCGGTCGCAGTCATCCGTGACGAAGATCTGCCGGACCCGCAGCACGCTCCCGTCCTGGTGGGTATCGACGGTTCGCCGGCTTCTGAAGTCGCGACGGCGATCGCCTTCGACGAAGCGTCTCGTCGCGGCGTCGATCTGATGGCGTTGCACGCGTGGAGCGACGTCACGCTGAGCGAACTTCCGGAATCGGACTGGTCGGGGTTGGAAGCGGAAGCGCAGCGCAGTCTCGCCGAGAGTCTGGCGGGCTGGCAAGAGCGTTATCCCGACGTGACGGTGCACCGACTGGTCGTACGCGATCGGCCGGCGCGACAGCTCGTCGAAAAGTCCGACTCCGCGCAGCTTGTCGTCGTGGGCAGTCACGGCCGAGGAGGTTTAACCGGCATGCTGCTGGGCTCGGTCAGCAACGCAGTCCTGCACTCCGTCCGGATACCTGTGATCGTCGCGCGGCCGTCGTCGGTGTCCGGCTGAAGCCGTTGGGGCTGGCCACGAAGGACGGTGGCTGACCACGCGCACAGCGCAGCAACGTCGGGTCCGGCGCGCATGACTGTCCGGTCCGGTCGCACGAATGCGGCCGTGGCGTGGCCCCGGCGCAGCCACGCCTGCAGTGCGCTGCCAGGTTGGGCAAGCAGAACGACAACTCCGCGCCGCCGCAGCGATGCTTCGCCGGCAGCCCCGGGGCGACTAGTGGTGATCAAGGCGAAACCGGTGCCGAGCACGTCGTCGAGCCGTTGACCATCGGGCAGCAGCGGATTCGGGCACAGCGTGCCGGCGAGCCGGCGCGGTCGGCGGGATGTGCACACCAGCGCAGAACAATGCAGTGCCGGCGTGGTGGAGTCGACGACCTTGTCGCGCAGACCAGGGACCAGTCTCAGCCGGGGCAGCACCACGCGGCGCACCAGGTTGCCCAGGCGGCCGCCGCCGGTCATCGCCCGGCCGATACCCAGCGCCAGCCGAATCATGTGCCAGGTATGCGGCTTTCGTTCCTGCTCGTAGCTGTCGAGAACGTCTGCAGCGAGGGAGCCGTGGTGGACTGCGGCAATCTTCCAGGTGAGATTGGCCGCATCCCGCACTCCCGCTCCCATACCCTGGCCGACGAACGGGGGAGTAAGGTGCGCCGCGTCGCCGAGGATGAAAATCTTCCCGCGGCGCCACCGGTCGGCAATCTGCGCGCGAAACGTGTACTCGGTGACCCGCAGCAGCGCCAGTTCGCTGTCTATGACATTCCCGGTCCAGGGCGCGATCAGCGGTCGCAATGCGTCCACGGTGCCGAAGTCGTCAGCACTTTCGCCGGCCAGCAACTGGAACTCCCACCGGTAGCGGGCCGGTCCGATGCGCATGTACGTTCCCGCCCGAACCGGATCGCACACCTGGTGCACGCCTTCCCACTGGTGCAGGTCGACATTGCTGGCGACATCGACGACCAGCCAGCGCTGCTTGAAGTTCAAATCCCGCATGGCTGAGCCGATCTGGGCGCGCACTATGCTGTTGGCGCCATCGCAGCCCAGCAGGTAGTCGGCGTCAACCTGGTGAACGTGGCCGTCGGAGCGGTCGGCGAACGTGACGCGCACGCATTTTCCGCTGTCAGTCACCTCGGTGACCTCCGCATCCCCGCGGAAGTGGGCGTTCGGGTACCGCTTGAGGTTTGCGCGTAGCAGCGCCTCCAACTCGGGTTGGTCGAACATGTTGGCCTGCGGGAAGCCGTTGCGGCTGCGGGAGGTGTCTCGGTTGAATTCGGCGAGCACTCCGAATCGGTGGTCCAGCAACCGCAAACCCAGCGCGGGCCGCGAAATCGCCGCGAACTGGTCAGCGATGCCCAGGCGGGCGATGACGCGGTAGATTTCGTCGTCCAGGTGGACGGCACGCGGCTGCGGGTACACACCGGGCCAGCGATCGAGGGTGAGGCAATCCACGCCGTACTGTGCCAACAGCGTGGCGGCGGTGATGCCGGTCGGTCCGGCGCCGACGATGACGACGGGAACGTGCTGAATAGCCTTATCCGTCACGCGAATCGGACTGCGGAGCGCTGGGTTCCGAGATCGATGGCCCCATCGTCGGTGGCCACCGATGCCTCCACGATGTCGCCGTGCCGCAGATATTTCGGGTTGCCGGTCTGACGCCTGAAAAACATCTTCCACTTCAGCGCCGGGGGCAACAGGTTTCCAATGATCTGCACCGGCTTCGGTGGGGCGCTTAGCGCGGTGCCGGCTGGGGTGCCGGTGAGCACCAGGTCACCCGCGGCGAGCTCTTGGAACTGGGTGAGCGACTGCAGCGCCTGCATTGGCCGATACAGCATGTCCCCGTCGACGAGTGCGTTTTGCCGCTGGTGGCCATTGACGCTCAGGCGCAGCCGCAGATCGCCGAACCGCTTTAGCTCCTCGGCAGTCAGCAATACCAACTCCGGCCCGACCGGGGTGAACGTCGGATAAGACTTGGCCTCGTAGAACTGCGTCTGCGGAAGTTGGATATCACGCGCGGAAACATCGTTGGTGACGACCAGTCCAGCGATGAACTCAGCCAAGTTTGCGTCGGAAATGCTTGTGCCCACTGGGATTGCGCGTCCGATCACCAGCCCGATCTCCACCTCGTAGTCGAGTAGCTTGACGTGTGGGGGTTTGACGATGTCGTCGAACGGACCGCTGATCGACGCGGAGGCCTTGCGGAAGAAGGTCAGCGGAACCAATGCCGGGTCCATGCCCGCGTCTTTGACATGCGACTCGAAGTTGGTCATCTGAGCCACCACTCGGCACGGTCTGGTCACCGGTGAGACCAACTTCAGACTCTCCGGTGAGACGGTGTCGGCGCTGGCGGCGGCCTCGATCGCGGCGTCGAGGGCAACCCGGTCGGCCAGCAGCGCAGCGGTGGTGGTGGCGGTGGTGTCGATCTTGGCGGCGCCGTTGGGCGTTTTGAGCCACCAGGCGTCGGCAGTGTGCAGCACGGAAACGGTCATGAGGTGGGTACTTTCAGTAGGCCGACGAGGCGGTTGATATCGAACTCGTTACGTGCGCGCAGCGCGGTGATGATCGAAACCAGTTCGTGGCGAGCTGATTTCAGGTCGGTTCCGAGGAAGTCTTTGGTCGCCGGTGGCCCCCACTGGGCCAATCCCGATGCGGTGAAGGGCGCCCAGCCGGGTTCGAGGGTGTTGTCGAACATGTCACCGTCGGTGAAGTGCTCGACCAGAAAGCCGTCCGGGTCACGCCAGTAGTCGAAGATTTGACTACCCTGGATGTGCCTGCCGATTCCCCAGGACCGGAAATAGCCCTGCTCCCTGAGGTATTCGCCGCCGGCGGCCATGGCGTCGAGATCGCTGACCTGATACGCCGAGTGGATATAACGGTTAGCCGGCCCCAACGCCATCGCCAATGTGTGGTGATCGGTCGGTGTCGATCCACGATCGCAGCGGATGAAGCTCATGGTCGGCCCCTGTTCGCGCTGGCCGGGAAAGAACAGGAAGTCGCTGACGATCATCCCCAGGTTGTCCAGATACCAGTTCAGCGCCTCGAGGTACTTGGTCGACTGCACCACGAGGTGGCCCAGGCGCTGCACCCGCGCGGGTACGCGGTGGGGACGCTGGCCGGCGTTGGTGCGCCGCACGTCGTGTCCGAAATTGAAAATGTGGGGCTGCTGGCCCGGTAATTCCGGTAGTTCGTGCGTGCCGGTGACTACGCGCACCAACATGCCGCTGGGGTCGACCAGATCGACTGACAGGCCGCCGATGGTCTCTGGCAGCGGCAGCGCGGGAGCGCCGGATTTGTCGGCCAGCCGCAGCACGTCGATCTGGTCGCAGGCCCGAAACGCCACGCCGGTAAATCGCGTCCGCTGCCCGCGACGCAAGATCACACATGGTCCGCCCGCCTGGGTGCCGCGCAATTGAAGCTCATCTGGACCGCGCTGTGCCGTCTGGAAGCCGAACGCCCGGGCGAAGGACTCGGCACGCGTCAGATCCGGCTTCTCGAACTCCAGCCACGCGATGTCGACGACTTTGATCACCGGATTTCGGGACCGCCCGGGGTGCTCGCCGGGTAGTGCGCCCTGCTCGCTGTGCAGGTCTGTGTGAGCGTCTCTGTGGGCGCCGAGCCTCTGATTCATTGCCATCTCCAAGTAACTGACGAAATCGTCACATACGAGGTAACGCTCAGTCAAGGCTGCTGACGAAATCCTCAAAAGTGATGCATACTGCTGGAGATGAGCGCGATGCCTGACGACTCGCAGCCGCCCAACCGCCTGGAGCGGCGCAAACAGCGCACCAAGGCGGCGCTGATCAAGGCTGCGCAACGGTTGATAGCCGAGGGCAAGGTCAACGTGCCGGTACTAGAGATCACCCAAGCCGCCGACGTTGGCATGGGTTCGTTCTACAACCACTTCGACAACAAGGAGCAATTGTTCGAAGCCGCCGTCGCCGACGTGCTCGACGCCCATGGAGCGCTGCTGGACCGCCTCACAGCGTCGATCGACGACCCCGCCGAAACGTTTGCCACCAGTTTCCGGCTGACCGGCCGGCTCTTCCGTCAGCGCCCGCAGGAAAGCGAGATCCTGTTGGCCAACGGACCGTCGCTGTTGTCGTCGGAACGCGGCCTGGCTCCTCGCGCACTGCGGGACATCAAGGCCGCTGTCGAGGCCGGGAGGTTCGATATCGACGACCCGGAACTTGCGCTTGCCATGGCCGGCGGCGCGCTGCTAGGACTCGGCAAACTGCTGCGGGACGACGCGGATCGCGACGGCGCGTTGGCCGCCGACACGGTCACCGAATACGTGCTGCGTCTGTTCGGGCTCGGCGCCGACGAGTCACGCGCGGTCTGCCAACGCCCGCTGCCTGACCTCGAAGCCTGGGGTCAGCCCGATTCCGCGGCGTGATTTCTAGTGGTTTCGGGTGTCCGTTGACCACAAAGTGGCGCAACCGGGGCATTGAAGGTGCAACTGCGTCGCCCGATTGCTCAACAGGTACTGCCAGTGCGTTCCGCAGTTGCGGCTACTGCGGCATTCCGAACATGCGGAACGACCCCAGTCGCAACTTGGGCAGGGTAGCCAAGCGCGCCGGGAAGCATCGGCGTGCGGGTCAATCGGCAACCTAACCGTCACCGCGATCCTTTCTGGGTAACCTGAGTTAGTTAGGGTAGCCTACCCAAACTGCGAGTGGGCCTGTGACTGGGCGTTCGGGCCCAACGCGGGCGACGAACGATAGTGAGAAGCGAGGGCGGCGTGGCGTGAAGGTGCTGATTATTGGTGCCGGTGTCATCGGCAGCTTTAACGCCGCGCGTTTATTCCGTGGCGGTGTCGATGTCAAGCTGTTGGCTCGTGGGGAGCGGCTGGCTGCGCTGCGCGAGCACGGCGTGGTGCTGCAGGACTGGCGAACGGGCATTCGCAGCATCACCTCGGTCCCACTGGTCGAACGGATTGGGCCAAGCGACCAGTACGACCTCGCCGTGGTGATCGTGCGCCACAATCACGTTGCCTCAGTGCTGCCGTTGTTAGCGGCGGCGTCGCATCTCCCGTCGGTCCTGTTTCTGGGCAACAACCTGGCGGGGTCATCGGACATGGCAGAAGCCTTGGGCGGTGAGCGGGTGTTGACCGGGATGGTCAACGCGGGCGGCTTCCGGGACGGCGTTGTAGTCCGCTACATCTTTAACCGCCGGCTTCGGCTGTTGTTCGGAGAAGCCGACGGGGCCATCCGCGCGCGCACGCGCGCGATTGGCGAAATGTTCCGTGGGGCAGGCTTGCCGGCGCGGGCGGTGACAGATCCGGAGGCCTATCAGAAGACCCATGCTGCAGGGCTGCCGGCGTTTGCCGGTGCCCTCTACAGCGCCGGCGGGAGCGTTCGCTTACTGGCTCGTCGGCCCGATCTCCTGCACCTCTTTGTCGCCGGATACCGCGACGCTCTGCGCGCCCTGCGATGCGACGGCACTGCTATCCGCCCGGGTATGACGCGGGCATTGCTGTGGGCTCCAGAGTGGCCGTTACGCGCGGGCTTGCGCTACTTCTTCGACACAGAGCTGGCGGTGGTGGGCGGTCAGGCGCACGCTCTGGCTGCCGTCGACGAAATGCGTGAGCTCGCCGAGGAGCTACACGTGATCCTGCAGCGCACGGGCGTGCGGTCACCCGCCAACGAGCGGGCATACGCAGCGATCACCGCTTGGGCTGAAGGCGCGGATGCCAGCCGGGGCTGACGGCTGAAGGCGGTTCCGACTCGCCTTGTCCCCGCCCAGTTAGTGTGTTGTATTGAGCCAGTTAGTGTGTCGTATTGAGCGTCCGTGAACTGCGGTGCGACGACTATTCTGGACACCGAAGTAGCAGATTCTCTCAGTCAATTTGTCGCATGCGACTTCTCCGACGGCTGGACGTTATCGTCGGGAGCGCCGTGATACTCATCGATTTACGCGCGTATGTCCGTTACCCATTGAGCAGCTACTACGGTTGCCATACTATATGGAATCCGTAATAGCACGCTAGCATGGCGGCTCGTCTCCGGGCGCCGGGTCGCGATACGAACTTGGCTAGATGTCCGGCAGGCGATATGGACCGGTTGCGAGGGGGTCGCTGCTCAGCGTGGCGAAGGAGTCAATCATGGATACCGACAAGCACATTGGCCGGAAACGCCTGTCTCGAACCTTCGTTGTCGCCGTAGCTAGTCTGGTCGGCACGGTTGCAGCGGTTCTTGCTTCCCCGGTGGTGATGCCCAGAATCATCAGGCGCCACCCGGATTGGCTCAGGCTCGGGGTTTTCAAGAGATACGCTGACTTCCGGCGCAGGCGCGCGGGTCGTGAGCACTCCGTCACCGCGGTTCTTAGCCACGTGGGGCGTCGCAGCGGGCGGACATACCAGACACCGCTGGGTGCTTTTCCCTACGGTGACGGCTTCGTCGTGTCGCTTTCTTACGGCAGCCAAACCGACTGGTGCCGCAATGTGATGGCGGCCGGCGGGTGCACGCTGGCCTGGAGAGGGCAGACCTACCAGCTGGAGCGGCCGGAGATCATCTCCGGGTCACAGGTATTTCAGGCACTGCCGATCTGGCCGCGGATTTTGCTGCGGGGAGGTGGAATCCACGATTTTCTGTGGCTACATAAGAAGGAGGTCAACGCCGGAAATGGAACCGACATTGGCGCATGAGGCAATAGCGCATGCGGTCGCTTGAGCCTACTAGAATTACTAGCGGGTGTCCGCACGCAGCTACCGGCGAGCCTGTCAGCGCATCATCGCATTAATCTTCCATCTTCCCGACGCCGGACGAACCTCGCGCCTGCGCACTCGAAAGCCCGAAGGTGACAATGACGACGATCGACATCACCCGTGGAAAACACATGCTGCTCACCACATTCCGTAAGAGCGGCGCCGGAGTCGCCACACCCGTTTGGACCGTTCCGGTCACTGATGGCCGTGTCGGCATGTGGACCGGCGCGGGCACCGGCAAATACAAGCGTTTGCGTAACAACCCTCATGTCACGGTCCAGGCATGCACAGCGCGAGGGAAGCCGAAGCCAGGCGCAGCGATCCTTCACGGCACCGCAGAGATTGTCCAGACCGGCGCGCTTTTCGATGAGGTCCAGGCCAGCATCCATGCGAAGTATGGGCGGCTCATTCCCATCGTCAAGCGCATCAGCCGGCTGCAGGGACGCTACAAGCGCGGCCAGTCCTTCGGCGATACCGTCGTCCTCATCAGGATCGCCCGACCGGTAGATAGCCAGGCCCCCGCATCACCATCTTCAGGCTAGTCCCCCTTCGGCATCGAAGGTGCGCTGTACCCCGACGTGCCGTATGGCACTCGGGCGCCGCCCAGGTCGAAGCGCAAGGTCGGGTGCTGAAAATCGGTTCGGTGACGTTGGATACGGGCTGCCGCGGTGCGCGTGTTTCAGCGTGGCCTGGAACCTGCTCGCAGAAGTTTCGGTTTGATGGCTTCGCGCCAGATGGTTACGGGGATGCTCTGGGTTTTGTTGGTGGTGGCAACTGCGACCACTTTCTCGTGATAGTCGCTTCGGGTGAGTTGATCGGTGATCGCAGCGGCCAGGTCGCGGCGGGCGGTTTGGCGTCCCCGGATGTGGCCTTCTGCGATCGCATATGTGGCGCTAACCGGCACACTATTTGCGTCACTGAACTAACTGACGCCCACGTGCGGTCAGCCGCCGGGGATGGCAAAGCCCCGGCGATGTGACCTTCACGGCCAGGGGTCGTCCGGGGCAGTACGAAAGCTAGTTTACCGTATGCGCCCGGGCCGTAGGCTGTCTCGGCGATGACCGCTAACCAGCAGCCCGGACCCTGGGTGGAGACGTGGCTGTCACCGCCGCGGTTCGGCGTGTATCTCGCCGCGGCGGCCGGTGATCGCCAGCTGGCTCTGGACCTCTACGAGTGGAATGCGGTCGTCTCATCGGCGTTCCATCACGACCTGGCCCATCTGGAGGTAGCACTACGCAACGCCTACGACGCCGCGATCATCGCCAACACGCCGTCCGGTCTACCGCACTGGACCACCGACCCGTACCGGCTGTTCCCGGTCCGCTGGCGCGCCGCGCGAGACGGTACTCGCATCGACGCCAACCGTGCCCCGCGCGAGCAGATCGAGCGGGCCGTACGCGCGGCGGGTCCGGGTGCACCGCCCGGCAAGGTCATCGCCGAGTTGACGTTTGGATTCTGGCGCTACCTGTCTATCACCGCGCATCACCATCCACTGTGGATCCCGTATTTACACAACGCATTCGCGACCGGCACCAGCAGACCTGCAGTCGACGGGCCGATCGGCCGACTACACCAGCTGCGCAATCGCATCGCCCACCACGAGCCCCTACTGCGTCGCGACAGCGCCACCGGCGTGCTCAGCCTGACCACCCAGCACCTGGTCGACCGTCACGGCGACCTGCTCACCGTCGCCGACCTCATCGCACCGGAACTGCGGGACTACATCGCGGCTACCAGCACGGTTCGCGACAAGATTGACAGGATCGGTCAACCGAGCTGACCACTTGGGCTGACGGCCACCGCCATCGCGAGCCGTCACCATGACCACGAAAACACCCAGATTCGTTCCGAACGAAAGCCAACCCAATGGCCGCCAGGACTCGTGAAGCGATCTTCCGCTCGAACCAGTGCCAATCCGGGTCGATCCACGGGTCGACGGCGCCCGAGCTGGTCACGACGAGTCTGCGGGCACCGCTTTTGGCCATGGCCTCGATGATCACCGAAGCGGATTGGGAATTCAGACTGATCGGACGGCGGCTAAACGCGGCACCAAGAGTGGAGACGACGGCCTGGGCACCGTACAGCGCGCGTTTGACGGAAACCTCAGACGTCGCGTCGGCACCGACCACGGTGAGGCGGGCGACGGCGGTCAAAGGAAAGTCGTCAGGGCGCCGAGTGATGGCGATCGCGTCATGGCCGGCGTCAAGGATGTCGCGGGTCAGAAGTTGTCCGGTAGGGCCTTGGGCCCCGAAAATCGCTACACGCATCTACGCTGTCCTGCCTGTGGGCCTTCACCGGGGAGGTTGCGCATCAGGGTGGTTCGCCGCTCATGTCAACTGGTCGGTTCGTCGACCGCGAGTCGGGCCGACGCCTCATGCACGGCCGCGCAGACTTGATTGAGGTACTCCAAGATGACCGCTCCCGCCTCGGGGGTGAGCTGAGCGGCGATCTGGTCGAGGCGCTCGTTGGCGTCGCTGTATAGCGCGGTGAGCCGGTCGAATCCGCTCGGCTCGACCTGAACGCTGCGGCGGTCGATGACGTCGCGTCGGCGCACCACCCAGCCGGCTTTCTCCAAACGCGTCAGCACACCGGTCATGGTGGCTGGATGGATACCCATGCGGCGGGCCAGCGCCGTCGGTGACTGCGCACCATAACGGGCCAAGACGTCGAGGACGTCAAGATCGGAATCATTCAACCCGGTCGCCGCCGCGACGCGACGTGTGCCGATCGCCAGCTCGATCCGCAACTCGCGCAACGTATTGCGCAGCGCATCAGCCAAATGGACCGTGTCGGTGTTTTCGTCCATCGATGTCGGTGGGACCCCCGCCGTCGGTCGGGGCATTGGGTCAGGCATCGGCCGAGCCCAGGGGGAGATTACGGACGAACAACGGCAGCGAGGTCAACCGGTGCCCTTTGAGCAGCGCCCTGACGTAGCGGTAGAAACTCGGCCGCAGCACCTGCTGCAGCATGAATGAAACAACGGCGCCTGGTATGCGCACATAGTTGACCACCACGTACGGCGCGTCCTCCTCGGCGCATAACAACGTGGAGTTGTCCACCCCCGTCTTGGCGACATACCACCCCGAGATCTGGCGCCACGTATCCACGGCGGCCGAACGGTCGGTTGGCCCGACGAAATGGTTCAACAGAATATTGACACCCGACCCCGAGGTTTCGGTGTCCCCGAAGCTCGCAGCGTTGGTGGCCGAAAACACCGTGGCCGGCCCCAGTCCCCGCAACTGTGCGTCATCACGAATGTCGGCTGCACCTTCGCCGGTTCGTGCGCGCACAAGCATCACCACGTCGTACTTCGGCATCCCGGGCAACGGCGGAAGGAACGACGCTTCGAACACACGCACCCCTTCGACGTCGGCGCGCCGCGCCAACTCGGGGGCAACGCCACGAATTTTATCGATCTGTTGAGCGCGAACGGCACTGGCCCGGACGAACGGGCCCACGCGCAGCGGATCGATACTCCAGGCAGCGTAGACAAAGGATGAGCTCAGCGGCTCGCCATACGGTGGCTGCTGATACTTGCGCATGCCCGCTCCCTCGGTAGTATGTTTTCCATATTATATGAACTCCATACGAAGTGGTAGGCGTCGAATGTCCATCCCGTGGCCCGCGACCAGTGGCGCCAACGGGCACCGATCACATCCACACGGGCGCATCAGAACCCGATATCGCCCGCCGAGCAACCGGAACGCCTGTGACACACCGAAAGGAACGGCAAATGCCAAACAACGATGAATACCGCGATCCGGCTGGCGGAGACGATGCTGGTGTCACGCTGATCAACGTGGTCGAGATGCCGGCCGATCAGATCGACAAGTTCATGGCCGGCTGGAAAAAGCGGGCAGACATCATGAGCACCTTGTCGGGGTTTCGTGACTACGCACTTCACCGGGCCCTACTCCCCGACAGTCGATTCCAGCTGGTGAACGTGGCGCACTGGGACAGCCGGGAAGCATTCGAGGCGGCGATGACCAATCCGGAGTTCCTTTCACTGCGAGAGGCAGCCGTAGGTGAAATGGACTTTGATGTCACGGCAAGTCCAGCCCTGTACAGGGTCGTGGCCAGTGATCGTCGCCAGAAGCACGCGAACTAGCGGCGGTCAAGGTCGATCACGCGACCACTGACTAGCGCCCTCCGTCGGGCGATGCACAGGGACGGACATGCAGACTATGCTCGCCGTACGCGCGCATCGCGGCTCCCTAGACGCACACCTTGACGAGATCCCCGTTCCCGAACCCGGACCAGACGACGTCTTGGTCAAGGTCGCGGCCGCAGGCGTGTCTGCTGGGATGTTGCGCGTGCTGGAAACAGGCTACTTTCGGTATTTGCCAACCACTTTGGGGCCCGACGGTGCCGGGACTGTTACGGCAGTCGGATCCCACGTGAAGCAAGTCAAGGTGGGAGATCGCGTGCGGATACACCCGAACGTGAATTGCCGCCGGTGTGTCTACTGTCGAACCGACCGAGACATGATGTGCCCCGAGCTGGCGGTCATGGGCCAAAGTGAGCCAATCACAGAATCACCGCGGAAGGACACATGTTGTGAAAGTGCTTGCGGCAACCGATCTTTGGGAGACGAAACGTTACCGTGACGGTTTTGTGGGGCGCAGCGCCACCAGGACTACCCCGGCGGCGAAGACCACCGCGATCACCCACGGAAAACGCCCATCCGGTGCGAAGCCTGCTTGGCCCAAGAGGTGCAGACCAGCGGCAGCCATCAGGGCACCGGCCAGCATGACCACCTCACCCCAGCGATCTGTGAGCGGTGTACCGAGCATGGGGAGGGGGGCCGCAGAAAGGCGGCGTCCCCACCACAACAGCATCATCTCGACCGCTGTCACCAGGCTGAGGATGACGATCCACTCCAGCCGCACCAACCACCACGCCGCTGTTCCCTCGGGCAGTTGCGGTATCAGTCCTGCCGGGTAGGCGACGATGGCGACGATCACGACCGGCACCATATGCCACAGGTAAAGAGCCATCACGTTGGCATTGGCCGTGGACAGCACGCGCTGCACGAGGCCGTGGTGCAGCACCCGGTTGAGTGCCGGAGCGAACGTCACCGCCAGCCCGGCCTGTGTGCACGCGTACGCCAGCATCGCCACCGACGGCGGCGTCGTGTTCTGCACCGCTTGGCCGGGAATGCCGATCATGCTGACCGGATAGGTCCCCAGCCGGATCAGCAGTGCCAGCGCGACCACCGAGCCGGCAGCGAGCAGCACTGGTCTGCGGCCGGCTAACAGCCCGCCGTGCCAAGCGATTCCGAGTTGGTAGAGCAGCCCCCAGCACAGCAGGTAGTTCAGCCAGCCGACGTAGGGCACGTGGCCCGCGAGCGAGACGGCGTCGACCACCACGACCCCGACCGCCAGCACCCCCGCCACCTTAAGGCCCCAACGGCGTTGTGCGGCAATCGCAATGGGCGTCAGCGACACCACCACCACGTAGACGGCGAGGAACCATAGGTGCATGGCCACTGCCCAACCCGCGTACTCCAGCACGGAACCGGGGACGCCGCGGGCCTGTAGGACCACCACAATGACCGACACCAGCGCGACGTACACCACAGTCGGCCCGAGCACCCGGGCCAGTCGACGCCGAATCCAGGCCTCACGCGAGAAACCTTCGGCGTCGCGTCGATGCGTCCACGACACTGCGCCGGCATAGCCGGCCACCAGGAAAAACACTGGAACCGCCTGGAAAATCCAAGTCAGCCACTGCGTCCAAGGCAAGTCGAGGAGCGGGTTTTCCCGCCCAAAATGTCCGTCAATGTACGTCACGGAACCGGCCAGCCAGTGGCCCAGCACGATGAGGACCACACCCGATACGCGGTAGAAGTCCACCGCCAGATCGCGGGCCGGTGGTGCGGTGTCGGTGCGGCCTGTCAGCGGCTGGTCCTTCAGCGGCAGCGGGGGACCAGCCACACGATGCTCGTGGCGATCGCCGGACGCTCGACGCAGCTGCACTCGCGCAAGGGTACTCGGTCAGGGTGTCGACGAACCGCTCAATGTCGGCGCCTGCCTGCGGGGCCGCTGTCTTAGTCTTGCTCGGAGACGCGACCGACCGGAACAGGAGACGGGCCATGAAGCACGCTCACCTCGCCGATCTTGAAGTTGGACGCCTCGGTCTGGGCGCGATGGGCATGTCTGTCGCGTACGCCGGCGCGGGCAGCGACGACGCCGAATCCATCCGCACGATTCATCGCGCCATCGACCTGGGCGTCACTTTGATCGACACCGCCGAGGCCTACGGCCCCTACATCAACGAAGAACTCGTCGCTCGCACCCTGCAGGGCCGACGAGATCAAGTGGTGCTGGCGACCAAGTTCGGCCTGATCTCCCACACGGGACGTGACGGCCTGGACAGCAGCCCCGCCAACATCCGCATCGCCGTGGACGGTTCCCTGCACAGGCTGGCCACCGACCACATCGACCTCTACTACCAACACCGCCTCGACCGCGAGACCCCGATCGAAGACACGATCGGAGCGTTGGCCGAGCTGGTCGCTGCCGGGAAGATCCGGCACATCGGCCTCTCTGAAGTCGGCGTGAACACCATTCGCCGCGCCCACGCCGTGCACCCCATCACCGCCGTGCAATCGGAGTACTCGCTATGGACCCGAGACCCAGAAGACGGAGTATTGGCGCTACTGCGTGAGCTGGGAATCGGGTTCGTCGCCTACTCGCCACTGGGCCGCGGCTTCCTGACCGGCGGAATCCGCTCCACCGAGGAGCTTCCCGACAGCGACTACCGCAAGACCAACCCCCGATTCTTCGACGAGAACTTCCAGCACAACCTCGGCAGCGCAGACGAGCTGCGGGGCATCAGCGTCGACGTCGGCGCCACTCCGGCTCAGGTCGCATTGGCCTGGCTGCTGGCGAAAGGTTCCGACATCGTGCCCATTCCGGGAACCAAACGCGTCGCGCGCCTTGAGGAAAACGTCGCTGCCGATTCCGTTGAACTGACCCCCGATCAACTGGCCAGGCTCGACCAACTCACCCCACCCGTTGGAGGCCACCACGCCGAAGCACAATTGCAATGGATCGACCGCTAAGGCAGGTGGATGTGGATTCGGCGGGTGCCAAGAAGAAGCTGGTGATCGGGGCCAGCGGCTTTTTGGGATCACATGTCCCACGACGGCTTGTCACCGCGGGCGCAGACGTACGAGTCATGTTGCGCCGCACCAGTTCCACTAAAGGCATGACGATCTCGATGTCGAGCGCTGTTATGGGGATGTGTTTGATGCGCGCATGATTGTCGCGCTGAGGCGGGCACAACGAATAATGGTCCTGTCAGGAAACCGGTGTGGCAGACGTGACCAACCGCATCCACGATCAAGAAAGCGACAACTACCGTGACCAAGTCGAAGGGCGGCCCGAGCGACGGAAAAGAAGGGGACTCTCCCTCGCAGCTGATAGACGCCAGAATCAACGAGTTGGGCGATTGGCGGGGCGAAATGCTCGCCCGGATCAGAAAACTGATCAAGCAGGCCGACCCCGACGTGGTCGAGGAGTGGAAGTGGAGAGGGGTCCCCGTGTGGTATCACGACGGAATGATCTGCACCGGTGAGACGCACAAGAATGTCGTGAAAATGACCTTCGCCAAGGGTGCCTCACTGGAGGACCCCGCGGGCCTGTTCAACGCCAGCCTCGACGGCAACACCAGGCGTGCTATCGATATCCACGAGGGCGACGAGATCGATGAAAACGCGCTGAAGGCGCTCATCCGCGCCGCGGTGAAGCTGAACACGTCCTAAGCCGCTGGCCTGTACAGCCGCCCAGCAGTGCTGCACAGTCGCCCAGCACAAGTTCAACGCTCGAACACGGATTCGCCGGAATCTGCTTTCCGAAAGAGTACGGCGGGCTCGGGCTGGGCTATGAGTACAAGAAGGCGTTCGACGCCGAAGCCCTCGCCTATGAGACACCCCTTCTCCTGACGTCCCGTCCTTCGCCATTTGCTGCGCAACGATCCTCGACATGGGCAGCGAGGAACAAAAACGCGATCACATCCGGGCGGCGCTGCGCGGCGATGAAGTGCTGGTACAGCCGCTGTCGGAACCCCGCGGGGGATCGGACCTCGCGGGCGTGATCACCCGCGCCGACCGCCGAGACGGACGATGGATCATCAACGGCGCCAAGATGTGGAGCACCTGGGCGTTCGCCGCCCACTATGGCCTGTGCCTGGCCCGGACCGACTGGGACGCACCTAAACACAACGGGCTGACGATGTTCCTGGTCCCGCTTCGCCATCCCGGAGTAACGATCAACCGCATCCGGCAGGTCAACGGCTCGGTCGAGTTCTGCGAAGAATTTTTCGATGACGTCGACGTGGGCGACGACGCCGTCGTCGGGGAACCGGGCAAAGGGTGGGACGTCGCGTCGCGACAGCTCTACCATGAGCGCCGCACCATGGGCGACCGCTCGGAGTACACCAGCGGACCCGGAATCGCTGAGGCCCAGGATGTTTCGACCGACCTGCTGTCCCTGGTCGACAGGACGAGCCAGAGCGAGAGCGAACGCGTCCGGGAGATGGTAGGCCGGGCCCTGGTCCACCGGGCGGTGCACGGACAACTCAGTGAGCATGTCTACCACGCGGTGGCGAACGGATCGCTGCCACCTGCCGCGGGGTCGATCATCAGGCTGTTCATGGCTGAGGTTCACGATGTCGAAACCGACACTGCCTACGCCATCGCGGGTTCGACGGCCGTGGTTGGGGATGACGCGGGGCTGCTCGACATCGGCACGCGCTACCCGGGCCGTCAGATCGCCAGCATCGGCGGCGGGACCACCGAGATGGCGCGCAACGTGATCGGCGAGCGGATCTTGAACTTCCCACGCGAGTACGCCGCCGACCGCGGCGTGCCGTTTAACCAGGTGCGGCGGAACAGACTGTCCTCACGCGCAGTTCAAGGTCGGAGAAAGGCAGCCAAAATTGAGCGGCCAACTGCGAGACATCCGAGCGTTGACCAACGACTCCGACGCCTACCGCGACGAACTGTCCCGACGCTGGACCGGTCTGCTCAGCTATCGCTACATCGGCCGCAATCACTCGTCCATGAACCTCGGCGAGACCGATGACACCGTCACCATCGGCCGCGACATGCGCAACGAGGTCGGCGGAATCATGGTGGCACCGCTGGCTGTCTCATCGCCGGAGGGGTGTCAGACCGATATGGTCGCGGTACCCAACCCGGTCATCGCGTCGGTACAGATCATCGACCCCGGCTACGACGTGACAAGGATCGAGATCGTCGAGTCGGGCATCGTGCACCAGGGCCGGACCGTGGGCTACGGGCGATGCAAGATCATCGACGCCGACAACCCAGACCGGGTGATCGCCTTCAAAGGGGGGCAGGGAGCGATCATCGGTATCCCACCGGAAGACCTGGACAGGATGGATGTTTCGGGCACCGAACTAGTGATCGGGGACTCGCCCGATCTGCCGCCGCTGTGGGAAGCCTTCGGCCCAGCAAGGCGACGGTCACTGGGTGCTGCCTTCGCTGCGCGCCGAACTCGCCTCACCCGATGCTGCGCTGCACATCGGACCCCAACACGTCGTCCTCGAGACCGCGGCGACCGACCTTGCCGCCGACATCGCTGGAACCAGGAAGCTGCAGGTAATCAGCTGGCACGTGATGTTCATGTCGCGCGGCAAGGTGGGCCCCTTCCGCGTGGACGGCACCGCCTACGCCGGCGGGCCCGGACGCGTCGGCGTGCGCATGCTTCTGCACGACGAGGGAAACGCCGACAAGGCCATCACCTCCGCCGCGGCGATCTTCGACATCGTGACCTTAAACGACTAGCCGGGGCTGCCCGGCCGCCAGCCGAGTTGGAACAGCAGACCCAGGTCGTCGCGCACGGCGCGGTGATGGGTGACCTGGCCATCGATGATCGTGAAGATGTGGACCTGCCTGTGGCTGATTGGCTTGCCGGTGGGCTCTATGCCGTTGAAGACTCCGGTATGTTCGCCGGTCATGGTGGCAACGGCGATGACGGTGCTCCCCTCGGCGAGCGTTTCGTGATGCTCGAACCGTAGGTTTGAGAAGGCGTTACGCAACCATTGGCTAGTGGCCAGGAATCCGGCGGGCCCGCGCTGCTGGCGGTCGATGTCCTCGGGGTCGTCATCGGCTTCTTGGTTGATGAAGTCTGGTGCGATGATTCGTTGCGCCAATTCGGCGTCGCCGTTCTCGATGAGCCGGAACGACTCGGCTGCAACGGTTTTCGGGTCGGTCATTGGTGGTCTCCCTGTATTGTCCGCGGTGGGCATTTCTGGCTGGGTGTGCTTGTCGCGCCAGTTCAGCAGTTTGGATAGTTCGGTGAAGTCGTAGGCGTTGTCGGTGGGCTGCATCTGGACGATGACGACGCGCGCTCCGGCGTCGACGTATTCGTCGGCGGACGTTTCATCGAGCCAGGGCACCGCCCGCGTGATTGCAGCACCGTCGCGGCCGTTCTGTCGCGCGAGATCGTCGAGGAGTCGACTTTTGACGCGGAACTGCTCGATCGGCAGGAAGGTGTGCCAGATGTCGGCGTGGCGGGCGACTCGGGGGATCGTTCGGCGTTCACCGGAGCCGCCGATCAGGATGGGTATCGGGCGCAGGGGTGGCGGCAGCAGGTGCGCCAGTCGGTGTTTGATGCGGTCGAGGCTGGTGTCGAACACCTCCATTCGGGTTTTCAGCGTGCCGAAGTCGTATCCGTAGGCGGTGTAATCCTTTTCGTACCAGCCTGCGCCCAGGCCCAAGATGAGTCGTCCGCCGCTGATGTGGTCGACGGTGCGGGCCATGTCGGCCAGCAGATCGGGGTTGCGGTAGCCGATCCCGGTGACCAGCAGGCCGATTTCGGCTCGTTTCGTGATTTCACCCCACGACGCCAGGGCGGTCCAGCCTTCAAAATGGTTGACGTCGGGCTGGTCTGCGGCCAGGGCCGGGGCGGCGTCGGCGACATGCTCGAATACCGGCTGCTGAAAATGGTCGTATCCGAATATCATGTCGGCACCCATGTCTTCGGCCCGGATGACCGCGGCGCGCCAGGTGCGGTAGTCCGGTGTTCCGCCGGGCTGGATTTGAACGCCGACGCCGATGCGTTGAGTCATTGGTCGCCCTGCTTGGGTCGCAGCCGGCTGGTGATCCAGTCGAGGATGATCGCTTCGGTTTCTGCGGTGTAGCCCATGTGCTGGGCGTCGAAGAAGCGAGCCGATTTTGGCGTCCCGCGCTCGAGCAGCAGGTAATAGTCGTCGATCGGGAACACCGTGTCGTGCAGCCCGTTGACCAGCAGCGTCTCCGTCGACGGTCGATCAAGGATGCCTTGACGCAAAAGCGACAGCCGCGGCGCGAAGGCTACCCACTCGTCGAACGTGTTGCGTCCGAACGCGTAGGCAAGGGTATCGGCAAGCTCAAAGGGATATTCGCCCCGCTGCGCCTTTTCAATCCAATCAGCATCAAAGGCGTGATGCGCGCACCCGCCCTGGCTGACCACGCACGCCAAAGACTCCCGATGGGTGTGGGCGATTTTGACCGCACAGTACCCGCCGGCGCTGCCACCCCAATAGCCCACACGGGCCGGGTCGAATCGCGATCGGCTGGCGATCCAGTCCAACACCGGGGTGAACAGCCGCTCGGCGTCCTCCGAACCAGCCAGCGGGGCATCGCCGACCCCGGGGATGTCCAGGGCCAGCGTTGCGATACCACGCTCAAGCACTCGATCGGTCTGGACGTCCTCTTTGAAGGTGTCGATTCCGCCGGAGACGATCAGCAGCGGCAACTGCCCGGCCCCTTGCGGGACGCGCAGATAGGCGGTGATTCGGTCACCCCCTCCCGCCTGTGCGGCAAACGGGATTTCGACCCGCTGGATGGGAATGTCGAAGTAGCGGGATGCGTTCAGCAGCATCTCCTGCGACTTGCGGTAGGCGGTCTTCTTGCCAGCCGAATTCGTGGTTGGGTAGCGGGCCATGCGGTAATAGCCGTAAGCGTGCAGGTAGTTTTCGCGTGCCGCAGTGGCGTCACCGGCCTCTTCGGCGTCCTCGGCTCGGGCCTGATAGGTCATGGCCACGGCGCTGAACGTGGCCGCCCAGGTATCCCGATCATAGGAGTCAAGGTTGGTCACGACGGTCTCAACATCTTGGGCAAGCATGAACTGAAACG
Organism: Mycobacterium sp.; assembly: GCA_035515675.1. Taxonomy (GTDB): domain Bacteria; phylum Actinomycetota; class Actinomycetes; order Mycobacteriales; family Mycobacteriaceae; genus Mycobacterium. The sequence continues at coordinate 2,790 of DATJBA010000104.1, read as the reverse complement.
GGTGAATCCCCACCGCAGCCCGGGCCCGCCACATTGGCCACGGCTCGGTCACAGGTCGCGTGTATCGCCTCACACGCAAACGCTATGGTGCGTCCGCCGTTGCGGTATTGGACGAATCGGACATATCAGCGCCCGGTTGCCCGGCAGCGTTGGGAAGCCCAGGGCTGGCCGCTGTGTCGTCATCGGCCTCGCTCGAGGTCGAGTAGGGCGCGCTTGGCGACGGGCCCGCCGCGGTAGGCACCGACGGTTCCGTCAGACCGGATCACCCGGTGACACGGCACCACGATCGGGATCGGGTTGGTTGCGCACGCGGTGCCGACGGCGCGCACCGCCTTGGGGGAGCCGGACAGTTGAGCCAGTGCGGCATAGCTGGTGGTCGTGCCGTAGGCGATGTCGCTATTGAGGTGTCCCAGTACTATGCGTCGAAACCCGCTCGACAGCGACCAGTCCAACGACACGTCGAAGCTGTGGCGGCGGCCGGTGAAGTATTCGTCGAGCTGTCGGACCACTGAATCCAGCCGTGCGGGCGCCTCGAGCATCCGCGGGCTGATGCGCGCAGAGAGGTTCTGCAGCACGAGATCGTGGCTTTCGTTGGCAAACGCCACCCGCAGCAGTCCGCGGGGAGTCGCCGCCAGCAGGAGTGGCCCGACAGTGGAATCCACTGTGCGGTAGGCGATGTCGAGCAGATCGCTGGCTTGCGCGTCCAGTTCGAGGCGGGTGTGGAGACGCTTCAGGTGATTCTGGTCGACGGGGAAGTGCTCGGTGAGGTCATGTGCGATCATTGGCGATTCCTTGCCGTGTCGATGAGGGGATAGGTGCGTCGGAGTGTGGCGATGCCGTCGGCCGCGGCGCGCCGGGCAGCCGCAACGCTACTGTCGAGAATCACAGCAATCTCGGAGTAGGGCAGGCCCGCCAGATAGTGGTAGGCAACGGCCTGGCGCTGTTTGGGTGGCAGCGCGCCCACCGCGGCGTCCAGGTCCAGATCGTGGGCATCCGCCCGCTCACGTGCGGGGGACTCGGGGGTATCGGCAACCGGGACGGCTCGTCGTGACGCCGCGCGCGTGATGTCGATGGCTTTGCGGTGAGCGATCGTCACCAGCCAGGCCTCGATATTGGTATCGGCCGGCAGCCGCGGGTAGGCCTGCAAAGCGGCCAGGAACGCGTCCGACCAGGCGTCATCGGCATCGGCGGGGCCGACCACCGCACGGGTGACCCGCAACACCGTAGCACCGTACTGTGCCACGACCGCCTCAAACGGCGGCTTGACGTGCTGATCGACCTTCACACCTCATGTCTCCGACAGGCTCTGGTAAGCATTCGGGTTCCTTCCCAAAAAGTAACGACTCTCACTGCGAAGACGCCCGCACGTCGTGGAATGTGAGAAACCTTCCAGATGTAGCCAGCGGACGATTCTCCGGTCGAGGCCTCTGGACCGGTGGGATCTCACATCTGAGGTCTCCCAGCCGTCTACTTGGGTGAAGGGTGAGTCGATAGCGGGGAGGTAAACCATGAGTTTTCACGATCTTCATCACCAGGGCGTCCCATTCGTGTTGCCCAACGCCTGGGATGTCCCGTCGGCGCTGGCGTACCTGGCGGACGGCTTCACGGCGATCGGCACCACCAGCTTCGGGGTGGCCTCAAGCGCTGGGCACCGCGACGGGGGACGCACCATCCGCAGCGCCAACATCGCCCTGGCCGCCGTGTTGGCGCCGCTGCAGTGTTACGTCAGCGTCGACATCGAAGACGGATACAGCGACGACCCCGACGCCGTAGCCGACTACGTAGCACGACTGTCGATCGCCGGGATCAACATCGAAGACAGCACCGACCAAAAACTCATCGATCCGGCCCTGGCAGCCGCCAAAGTCGCTGCGATCAAACAACGCAATCCAGAGGTGTTCATCAACGCCCGCGTCGACACCTATTGGCTGGGCCGAGATGCCGACACCGCCACCACGATCGAGCGGGCCCTTCGTTATGTGGAGGCCGGTGCCGACGGCGTCTTTGTGCCGTCGGCCGACGATCGCGTCGAGCTCACCGAACTCACTCGCAATATCCCGCGCCCCGTCAACACGCTTCCTGTGCCCGGCCTGACGCTCATCGACCTGGGTGAGCTCGGGGTGGCCCGGGTGTCAACCGGTTCGGGACCCTACCGGGCGGCGTCGTACGCCGCCGCCCAGCTCGCTCGCGCCGTCCGCGACGGACAGCCACTGCCGCCGTCAACACCATATGGCGAGCTGCAAGGGCGGCTCGTCGAGTACGAGAACAGCTCGGGCACAAGGTAATAGGCGCGACCTCACGTTTTCGGGTTGCTCATCGTCTACCGGGAAAGGAGGTTAAACGATGTACAAACGACACACGGTGATCGATAGTCCGCTCGGGGAACTGACCCTGGCAGCAAACGCTGACGCCCTCACGGGGCTGTATTTCCCGCACCACTGGCACGCGCCCACGACTGACGTCCTGGGTCGGTACATTGAGCCGGGCGCCGACGTCCTGTTCGGTCACACGCGCAAGCAGCTACACGACTACCTGACCGGTAAACGTACCGAGTTCGATCTCCCCATCGCCCCGATCGGCGACCCGCGTCAGCGGCGGGTCTGGGAACTGTTGCTCGACATCGACTACGGCGAGACCACCACCTACGGCGAGCTGGCAGCCAAACTGGCTGACGGCACGACCGCATACGACGTTGGCCAAGCGGTGGGGCGCAACCCGCTCAGCATCATCGTCCCTTGTCACCGAGTGGTCGGAAAGAATGGCGCACTAACCGGTTACGCTGGCGGTCTG
>DATJBA010000103.1:0-21859 GCA_035515675.1 Mycobacterium sp. | reverse complement strand
CACCTGCCCCACCGTCCCCCAAGGACCCCAACCCCGCCTGGATGCCGACTACTGGGCGGCCAACCTGCGCAACCCGGTGCGCTTCCACCAGGCCATCACCACCGCCGGCGCCGACCACCACACCTTCATCGAAATCAGCCCCCACCCGCTGCTCACCCACGCCATCACCGACACCCTCACCAACACCAACACCCACACCATCGGCACGCTGCAACGCGACACCGACGACACCATCACCTTCCACACCCGGCTTGCGGCTGTCGGGCACATTCCGCCGGACAACGCCAACGGCCGACTGGCCGATATTCCCGTAACACCCTGGCACCACACGCGATTTTGGGTGGCCGATCGATCGGGCATGTCGGATTGGGTCGCCGCCCACCCGCTGCTCGGTGTGCACATCGAAGTTCCGTCTAGCCAGGACCACGTGTGGCAGGCCGATGTCGGCACCGAGGTATCCCCATGGCTCGCCGACCACAAGGTGTTCGGCCAACCCATTATGCCGGCCGCGGCGTTCGCCGAGATAGCTTTGGCGGCAGCCACCGAGGCGTTCGGCGTGCCCGTCGATGCCGTGTCGATCAACCAGCTCGAAGTCGAGCAGATGCTCACCCTCGACGACCACATCCAGCTGACAACACAGTTGACTCGCGGCGCCGACGACAAGACCCGCATCGAAATCTATTCCCGCACAACCAACCGCGGCTGGTCGCGGCATGCCACTGCCAAAGCCGAGATATCTACTACGCCGGGCGTCTCCCCCGATCGGCACGCCCCCGCTGCCAGCCACGGCGGAACCGCCGTCAAACCGGCTGACTTGTATGCCCTGCTTCGGCAGGCCGGCCAACACCACGGTCCCGCTTTCGCGGCGCTGACCCAAATCCACCAACTGCCGAACGGTTCCGTGGAGACCGAGATCGCCGTTCCCGACGAGGCTCCCAGGCATCCCAGGTATCGCATCCACCCGGTCTTGCTGGATGCGGCGCTGCAAGGTCTCGTTGCCGCCACCGCAGACAACGATATGAGTGGATCGGCGGAAGCTAGTTATCTGCCAGTGTCATTCGAGACGGTCCGGGTGTACGGCAACCCCGGCCGGCACGCCCACTGCCGGGCGCAGCTGACCAGCCTCGACGAAGGCGGCGTCGGGAAGCTCGGCAGAGTCGTCTTGACCGACGACGCCGGAACCGTCACGGCCGAAATCAACGACATCTACCTGCGGCGCGTCGAGCGGCGCAGCGTGCCACTTCCACTGTCGCAGAAGATCTTCGACACCACCTGGGTACCCAAACCCATCAGCGCGACGGAGTCCGACGAACCCGGGAGTTGGCTTGTGCTCAGCGACGCGCAAACGCCCAACGAGCAGGTCGACGAATTCGTCGCCGGGTGGCGCTCACCGGCACGCCGGGTGGTCACCGCCGATCTCAACGATGAATCCGCCATGCTCGCGGCATTCGCCGAAACGGCAGGCAATCCCGAACGCCCGCCCGTCGGTGTGGTCATTCTCGTCGGGGATAGCCCGAACGTCACGGAGGGCGGGATCGCCCGGGCGCGGGAATCAGTCTGGGCGGTCTCGACGGTCGTTCGCGCGATCGTCGGTGGCTGGCATGGTCGGTCACCGCGACTGTGGCTGGTCACCAGAGGTGGCCTCGCGGTTCACGACGAGCCGGGCCAGCCGGGGATCGGCGCGTTCAAAGGTCTGGTGCGGGTACTGGCATACGAGCACCCCGAACTGCGCACCACTCTTGTCGACCTCGATGACACCCGCGATCCGGTTGCCGCGCTGAATGCCGAACTCGGGTCAGCGGGTGCTGAGTTGATAGACGACGTGATCGCCTGGCGAGGTGGGCAGCGACGCGTCGAACAGCTTTCCCGGGCCAGACTCGGCGAGCCCGCGGCCGACAAAGTCGTCCGCTCGGGAGCGTCGTACATCGTCACCGGCGGTCTGGGCGGCCTCGGCCTGGTCGTCGCCCGATGGCTGGCGGACAGCGGCGCGGGCCGCGTTGTCCTCAACGGCCGCAGCGAACCCTCAGACGAGCAGCGAAAGGTCCTGGCCGAACTGGAAAGCAAGGCCGAGATCGTCGTCGTCTCAGGCGACGTGGCGTCCCCGGGCGTGGCGGAAAGGCTGGTAACAGCGGCCGACAAGTCCAATCTCCGCGGCATCCTGCACGCGGCTGCAGTGCTCGACGACAGCCTGGTGTTCTCCATGACCAAGGAGAGTGTCGACCGGGTTTGGGCGCCCAAAGTCACCGGAGCCCTTCGGATGCACCAAGCCAGCATCGGCTGTGGGCTCGACTGGTGGCTTGGATTTTCGTCCGTCGCGTCCCTGCTGGGCGGTCCCGGACAGGCTTCATACGCGTGCGCGAGCGCCTGGCTCGACGCGCTGGTCTCGTGGCGCCGGGCATCGGGACTGCCTGCGGCGGTGATCAACTGGGGGCCGTGGTCGGAGGTGGGACTCGCCCGCACGCTGGCCGGCGGTGTCCTCGATTTCATCACTCCGGCCGAGGGCGTAGCGGCTCTGGAATCGTTGCTGGCGACCGACCGGTGCCACACCGGCGTTGCACGGCTGCGTCCCGACCGGGCGCTGATCGCCTTCCCCGAGATCCACAACCTCGGCTATTTCACCAGCGTGGTCGAGGAATTGGACGCCGCCGGTGACGGCGGTGACTGGGCCGGTCCCGACGCGCTGACCGGCCTCGATCCCGACGAAGCGCAACGTCGGATGACAGACCGACTGCGCGCGCGCATCGCGGCGGTCATGGGCTACGCCGACCGATCGGCTGTCGATCCCACCGTGTCGCTAATCGAGCTGGGGATGGATTCCCTTATGGCGGTCCGTATTCGCAACACAGCCCGCGCGGACTTCGGAGTCGAACCGCCGGTAGCGCTGCTGTTACAGGGCGCGTCGCTGCAAGACCTTACGGCTGATCTGGTCCGCCAGCTCGGCCTCACCGGGCACTCGCAGGCATTCGAGCAGGAAGATGCCGTTCGCGACCGGGCACAGCAGCGCGCGGCGGCGCGCCAACAAGCCGCGATGCGGCGGAAGCGAGGACAGTAGGGGTGGACACCAACACGTTGCCCGACAACGCGATTGCGGTTGTAGGCATGGCTGGCCGGTTCCCGGGTGCCAATTCCGTGTCGGACTTCTGGGACAACCTTCGGCAGGGCAAGGAGTCGATCGTCACCCTGTCGGAGCAAGAGCTGGCTGCCGCCGGGATCGGCGAAAAGGCACTGTCAAATCCGGCTTATGTGCGGCGCGCGCCGCTCGTCGATGGGGTTGACGAGTTCGACGCCGAATTCTTCGGTTTCCCGCCGCAGGCCGCCCGGACCCTCGACCCGCAACACCGGTTGTTCCTGCAGTGCGCTTGGCATGCGCTGGAAGACGCGGGCTGTGACCCCGCCGGGTTCGACGGCTCGATTGGCGTGTACGGAACCTGCTCATCGAGCGCCTATCTGCTGCATAACCTGTTGTCCCACCACGACCCGAATGTCGCCCTGGCTCAGGGAATGAACTTCGAGATGGTCGGCCTGTCCCTGCAGAACGACAAGGACTTCCTGGCGACGCGGGTATCCCATCAGTTCAACCTGCGGGGACCGAGCATGGGGGTGCAAACCGCATGCTCGTCGTCACTGGTTGCGGTGCATGTGGCCTGCCTGAGCCTGCTCAGCGGTGAGTGCGACATGGCGCTGGCTGGCGGTGTGTCGCTTCGCATTCCGCATCGTGTCGGTTACTGGCATGAGCCGGGCTCCATGGTGTCGGCTCTGGGGCAGTGCCGGCCTTTCGACGTGCGAGCCGACGGCACGGTCTTCGGCAGCGGCGTCGCCATCGTGGCCCTCAAGCCGCTGCAGGCCGCCGTCGAAGCGGGTGAGCGGATTCACGCTGTCATCCGCGCTTCGGCGATCAACAACGACGGATCCCTGAAAATGGGCTACGCAGCCCCCAATCCGGTCGCACAGGCAGATGTCATCGCCGAGGCGCATGCGGTGTCGGGCATCGATTCGTCGACCGTGAGCTATGTCGAGACGCACGGAACCGCTACCCCGCTGGGTGATCCCATCGAAGTCAAGGGGCTGCGAACCGCATTCGGCGTGTCCCAGACACCTCGACCCGGCCCGTGTGTCCTTGGGTCGGTCAAGTCGAACATCGGACATCTGGAGGTCGCATCCGGCATCGCGGGCCTGATCAAGACGATTCTGTGCCTGAAGAACAAGGCGATTCCCGCGACATTGCACTTCACCAGTCCGAACCCGGAACTGCATCTCGATCAGACTCCGTTCGTGGTGCAGACCGAATACGGTCCGTGGGAATGCGACGGAATCCGCCGGGCCGGGGTCAGCTCGTTCGGCGTGGGCGGCACCAACGCGCACGTTGTCGTCGAGGAGGCACCCGCAGTTCCGGCACGCCCCAAACGGCCCGGCCCGCAAGTGCTGCTGCTGTCGGCGAGAACTACTGCGGCACTGGGGGAAGCGCGGTCCGCCCTGGCGACAACGCTGACCGGCCCCGATGAACCGAACCTGGCGGACGTAGCGGCCACGCTGGCCGGCCGTCGCAAGTACGACGTGCGGATGGCCGCCGTGGTGCACGACCGGCAGCACGCGGCCACCGTGCTGCGGGCCGTCGAGCATGACAACGTCTTCGTCAGCGAATCCGCGGATAGCGCCGAAAAATCGGAGAACCCCGACCGAATCGTTTTCCTGTTCCCCGGCCAGGGCGCTCAGCACGCCGGGATGGCACGCGGGCTCTATGACACCGAGCCGGTCTTCACCCAGCACTTCGACGCCTGCGCCACCGGATTCCGCGACGAGATGGGCATCGACCTGCACGCCGAGATCTTCGGTGAGGAAGCGACCAACCTGGAGCGCACCGACCGCACCCAACCCGCCCTGTTCGCAGTGGAATACGCCCTGGGCAAGTTGATCGAACGCTACGGCGTGCGCGCCGGGGCGATGGCCGGACACAGCATCGGCGAATACGTCGCAGCCACGATGGCCGGCGTCTTCGACCTGCCGACAGCGATCAAGGCCGTCGCGATGCGCGCCCGCCTGATGCATGAGTCGGCACCGGGTGCGATGGTCGCGGTGGCGCTGAGCCCGGACGCCATCGCCGAGCACCTCTCGGACGGGGTCGACCTTTCCGCGGTCAACGATCCCGGCAACTGCGTGGTCGCCGGCTCCCCCGATGCGATCAAGGCGTTCAGCGCACGCCTTCGCGAGCACGGCATCCCGGCTCGACGGGTCCGCACCGCCCACGCGTTCCATTCCAGCGCAATGGATCCCGTGCTGCCCGAATTCCAGAACTTCCTGTCCGGCCTGGAGCTTCACGAACCCCACACGCCGCTGCTCAGCAACATCACCGGAACCTGGATGACCGCCGAGCAGGCGACCGATCCCGCGACTTGGGCGCGCCAAATCCGCGCCACGGTCAGGTTCGCCGACGAGCTCGACGTGATGCTGAGCGATCCGAGCCGGATCCTTGTCGAAGTGGGTCCCGGCGGCAGCCTGACGGGCTCGGCGGTCCGGCACCCGAAGTGGTCGAGCGGGCACCGCGCCGTCCGGCTCATGCGCCACCCGGTGCAGAACACCAACGACCGGGACGCCTTCCTGCTCGGGCTGGGCCAGCTCTGGACTGCCGGCGCGCCCGTCGACTGGGCACCGCTTGCCGGGCCGGCACCCCGGCTGGTCACCCTGCCCGGCTATCCCTTTGCACACGAACGGCATTGGGTTGATCCGAAGGCCGCCGTCTGGACAGACGCGCCCGCCGCAACCACTGCGGCTGCCTCCACCAACGGCGCCGCCCATCCCGCGGCGGCGGGCACCGTCGAGTCAGGGACGGAAGAGACATTGGGGCGCATCTGGACGCAGTGCCTGGGGGTCAACTCGATCGACCGTAACGCCAACTTCTTCGACATCGGTGGCGACTCCCTGATCGCGATCAGCATTTCCACCAACGCCGCCAATGCGGGCTTGGATGTCACTCCGCAGGACCTGTACGAACATCCAACGCTGGCCGGTCTGGCCGCGGCCCTCGACGCCGAATATGCAGGAGCTGGCCTGGCGAAACCTCCTGACGCCGCGGCACATTCGCCGGTACCCGCAAATATTGCGCACTTCCTCGAGGAAGGTGTGCAAGAGGCGGGTCGCTGGCGGGTCCCGCTGATATTCCGGCTCGCCCCCAGTGTGAGCATTGAGGACGTCCGGGCCGTGCTCACCGCGGTGGCCAACCACCACGACGCGTTGCGACTTGCGCTCGTCGATCGCCCGGGGACGTGGGAGCAACACATTGCAGCACCACAGGAGTTCGACCGGCTCTCGTCCCGTTCACTTCCCGAGGGTACGGAACCCGAAGCGGGCCGGGCAGCGGTGCTGGACACCGTGGCCGAGCTGGCGGCTCAGGGTGACCTGACCGCGCCGTGCACCGCCACCTATATCTCTGGCCCGCAAGGTGCGTGCTATCTGGTTCTGTCCGTGAACGAGATGGTCGCCGACAACGCATCTCGCGAAATCCTGGTCACCGACCTCTTCACGGCATTCACTCAACACCTTGCGGGTGAGGAAATCCTGCTGCCTCCGACCACCACCGGATGGCGTGAGTGGTCGCTGCGGTCCGGGGCACTGGCAACACATCCAGCGGTCCTGGAAACGCGGGACTTCTGGCTGGAAAATTCGAGCAAGGCGACCTTGCGGCTGGCCGATCCTGAGGTCACCCAGCAACCCAGTTCGGTTGACCTGACGCGGTTGCCGTCGGCGCTGACCATCGACCAGACGGCCGAAGTCGACGATGCCCGCCGCCGGCTGGGCGTGTCGATGGAAGAAATCCTGCTGGCGGCGTTGGGCCGAACGATCGCCCAGACGGTCGGCGAGGGTGTGGTCGCCGTCGACCTGGAGGGGACCGGCCGCTCGGCGCTGCGGCCAGACGTCGACCTGCGCAGAACCATCGGCCGGTTCACCACGATCTATCCGGCGCCGGTTCAGTGCGCGAGGGACGGCGACGCTACCGAGCTGCTGGCCGCCGTTCGCGACACCCTCAAATCCGTTCCGCATTACGGCATCGGGTACGGCCTGTTGCGCCATGTCTATGCGCCCACCGCGCGGCAGCTTTCCGCGGCAGGCTCCGCAGACATCCACTTCCGATACGCCGGCATGATCCCCCAGCTGCCGCCCATTGACGCGCCGGTGCAATTCGACTCCGACGCGGCGATGCCGGTGCGCGACACGATTCCGGGCCTGGGCCATGCCATCGAATTTCGGGTGTACCGCCACTCCGGCGTGCTGCATCTCGATTGGTGGTATGACGCCCGCCGGATTCAGAGCGCAAGGGCGCAAGCGCTGGCGCAGCGCTTCCCCGTGGCAGTGCGGGTGCTGATCCAGGACGCGGTCGACGCGATACCCGACGATGATGACGTCGGCTCGGAACCCGTGGAGCTGGCTTTGGTGGACTTGTCGACGCTTGACGCGGGTTGAGGAGAAGTGAATGAGCAACGTGGGTAAGGACGCCGGAAAGGCTTTTGAAAAGGCCGTGATCGTCGAGGGGGTTCGCAAGACCTTCGGCGAGGTGGTGGCCCTGCACGAGGTCAGCTTTGAAGTCGGCCGCGGTGAGGTGATCGGCCTGCTCGGGCCCAATGGGGCGGGCAAGACGACGATCGTCGATATCCTGTCGACCCTCAGCCGGCCGGATCGGGGCCATGCGGCCGTTGCCGGCTATGACTGCGTTTCCGAGCCCGCCGGTGTGCGCCGGTCGATCATGCTCACCGGCCAGCAGGTGGCTATCGACGACATGCTCACCGGTAACGAAAACCTCGTCATGTTCGGCCGGTTGTTCGGACTGAGCAAGTCGACGGCGCGCATCCGCGCAAAGGAGCTCATCGAAGAATTCGATCTGGTACACGCGGCCAATCGGCGCGTGAAAACCTACTCGGGTGGGATGCGTCGACGGATAGATATCGCCTGCGGTTTGGTGGTCCGGCCTCAGGTGGCCTTCTTGGATGAGCCCACCACCGGACTGGATCCGCGGAGCCGACAAAGTATTTGGGATCTGGTCGGCAACTTCAAGGGTGTCGGCATCGCCACGCTGCTGACCACGCAGTATCTCGAGGAAGCCGATGCACTCGCCGATCGGATCATCGTGATCGACCACGGACGCATCATTGCAGAGGGAACCGCCGATGAGCTTAAGGCGCACACGGGCGGCAGCTTCTGCGAAATCGTTGCGCGGGATTTCAGGGATCTGCCCGCAATCGCTAAGTCGCTCGGCTCGCTCCTGCCCGAGAAGATCAGGGCCGCGTTGACACCCGAATCGGATCGGATCGCCATGCCGGCGCCGGATGGTGCCAGCACACTTATCGAGGCCGTGGGGCGGCTCGCGGCGGCCAATATTGACATTGCCGATGTTGCCCTGCGGCGCCCGTCGCTGGACGACGTATTCCTTGCGTTGACAGAGGATTCCACCGAGCCACGCACTCCTGTTGCCACCGAGGTCGTGTGGTGACCGCCCCGACCACCGCCCAGCCCCGCCCGTCAACGCGCGCACAGTGGTGGGTGCTCACCACTCGCTTCATCGCACCGACCCTGCGCAACGGTGAGTTCGCTATCACGATCGCTTCCTCGATCGTTTTCACGGCCGGCTTCTACATCCCGTTGCACCAGATCATGGGTACCGCCACTAGGGGCGTCTGCAGCAGCTACGCGCAATACATCATGCCGTTGATCGCACTACAGGCGATCACCTTCGCCTCGTTTTCGACAGCATTTCGGGCGGCGACCGACTCGGTGCAGGGCATCAATCGCCGGTTCAGGTCCATGCCGATCGCCCCATTTACGCCCGTGGCTGCCCGCATCTCAGCCGCGGTATACCGGTGCTTGGTTTCTTTGGCGGTGGCTGTGATTTGCGGTTACGTGATCGGATTTCGGTTCCACCGCTCAGCGGCATACATCGTTGCCTTTTGCGTGTTGGTGGTCGTCATCGGGGCGTTGCTGTCATTCGCCGCAGACCTGATAGGCACCGGTACCCGGAACCCGGAGGCCATGACGCCCTTGCTGATCCTGCCGCCGTTGATTTTCGGGCTACTGTCCGTCGGTGTCCAACCGGTGCAGCAGTTTCCCCATTGGATCCAGCCCGTTGTCCGCAATCATCCGATTTCCCAGTTTGTGTACGCGTTGCGCGCCTTGGCTGGGGACACAGCGCCGTTTGGCGGATCGGTGACCTGGTCTGTCATGGCGCCGACGCTGGCGTGGTTATGCGGATTGGCCACGCTCCTGGTGCCGGTGTCAGCGATCGTTTTGTCTAGGCGGGCATGATGACTATCACGCAAGAGGAAGTCACGGACGCCGTTGTGGACCGGCCCTACCACGAGAACTCAGCGCGGGTGCTGGTTCCGCAAACCCTGGTGCAGACACGGCGGATACTTCTGCGGTGGTCACGTGACCTCACGACGGTCATCGAGGCACTGGTGCTGCCTGTTCTTTTCCTGATGACGTTGAATATCGTTCTCGGCCAATTAATTTCACAATTCACTGGACACAGCGCGCTGTACGGCACAGTTCCGATGAACGCGCTCGCCGCTGCGATCAATGGATCTGCGATCGGGGCGATCGGCCTCATCGGCGAGCGCTCCGATGGTTTGCTGCGTCGACTGTGGGTGCTGCCCGTGCACCGTGCGTCGGGTGTCCTGTCGCGGATCGTCGCTGAGACGGTCCGGATCATGATCACGACCGTGGTCGTGCTGGCCGCGGGGATGATAATGGGTTTCCGGTTTCAGCAGGGCGTACTCGCGAGCCTGATGTGGCCGGTAGTTCCGGTAGTATTTGGACTGGCCTACGCGACCCTCATCACAATGGTTGCGTTGTACACGGCGAAAAACTTTCTCCTTGAGGCGGTTACGCTCGTACACTTACTCGCGGTCGTCTTCTCGACCGGTTTCTTGCCGGTGGACCAATATCCGAAGTGGATTCAGCCGGTGGTCGCGCATCAACCGATGACCTACGCGATCGAGGTGATGCGCGGATTGTCGTTGGGTGGTCCGGTGCGATCGCCGATGATCGCGACCCTGCTGTGGGCCGCCGGCATCACCGCGGTCTGCATAGCGCCAATGCTGCTGGGCTATCGACGGGCCAGCACGCATTGACAAGGGAAGTGTAAAAGGGAGTGTTGCGGTGTTTCCCGGATCGGTGATCCGAAAGCTGGCGCGCAGCGAAGAAGTGTTCGCGGCCAACGAGACCTATTTCGCGTTGGCGGTCCAGATCATCGGTCCCGTCGATATCGACGCAATGTCGGAGGCCTTCGACGCGCTCCTGCAGTCCCACCCGATTTTCGCCGGCCACCTCGAGAAAGCCGATGACGGCCGCCACCAGATTGTGGCCGAAGACCTCCTGCGCCCCGGGATCTGGGTGGTCGAGGACGACGGCTCCGCCGGCGTGCAACTGGATCAGAGCCAATCCTTGCTGAACCTGCAGTTGAAACTCAGCGGCGGACGGGCCGAAGTGACCCTGTTTGCCCACCACGCCTTGGCCGACGCCCACCACGTATTCGAGCTTCTCGAACAGCTTTTCATCCGCTACACCGACGCGGTGGCCACCGGCGACGTCGGCCCGGTAACCATGCAGCCCGCGCCCGAACCGCTGGAGCTGATGCTCGAACGGCGTGGCATCACCAAGCAACAGCGGTCGGGACTCGAGCGTTTCATCCCGGTGATGTTCGCCTATGACCTACCTACCGCCGAGCCGCTGCCTGCTACCGCGAATCCGGATTCACCCCAACCTATTCCGGTTGCCCGGCTCCGACTCACCGAGCAGGAGACCTCGGACCTCGTCGAGTTCGGCCGTGCCAACCAGCTCAGCCTCAACTCCGTGGTAGCCGCGGCTATCCTGCTGGCCGACTGGGGACTCCGCAATACTCCGCACGTCCCGATTCCCTACCTGTACCCCGTCGACTTGCGTTACCTGCTCTCGCCCCCGGTCGGCGCGACCGAAAGCACCCTCCCGATGGGGGTGGCAACCTATCTCGCTGAAATCGGGCCCGATACCGAGCTCGTCGATCTCGCCCGCGACATCGTGAACAATTTTCGGGCTGACCTGTCCGACGGTGTAATCCAGCAATCGCCGCTGCACTTCAGTCTGCAATACCAGGGAACACCTCCCGGACTACCCCCGGTGGTCATGTGCACGGATGCCGGTCCGATCCCACCGCTGCGCACCCCTGAGGGCATGGAGTTGGATGACTTTTACAGTGAATTGCACTTCCCCACCCGCGCCCCCGTCGACATCTACGTCTGCGGAACTTTTGCCGACCGACTGTTCATCGAACACCATGCACACCTGCCGGGGCGGGAAAAGTCCCTGGAGGCAATACATTCGCTGCTGTGTGCTGTCCCCACGGAGGACAGCTGGGTCGTGGAGTGATCGGCTGGATGCTTACAGCTTTTTGAGTCCGCGAAGAACCTTTACGTGCGGCACGCTTGCCGCCGCACCCTTGCGCAGGCTCGGCTTGAGCAGGCTGCCGTTGATGACGAGTAGGTACCGGAGGCCGTGATCGCGCCATTCCGCTACTTGGTCGATGACTTCGTTGGGTGTCCCATTGAAAAAGAACTCTTTCATCAGTGACGCCGGGACTTTTTCGTTGTACGACAAGGCCGTCTGCTTGTCGATGGTTTGTGGGATCAGATCCTGTACCCCGGAGAAGTCGGCACCTAGTGGATGCTGAACGCCGTGGCGCGCCCAGGCTTCTGCCGGTATAGCGAGAGCCGACGCTTTCACGATGACCCAGTCCAGCGCCTCATCCACCTCGTCACGACTCCAGCCGCTGACCACGGTACGCACTACGGCAGGGGTGATCGACATTGGGTCACGACCGGCGTCGGACGCCGCAGCGCGTACGGCTTCAAGCGCGCGGGAGTAGTCGGTGGGACGAGACACGACAAAGGGAACCCAGGCGTCCGCGTAGCGTCCAGTGGCCCGCAGCATCCGCGGACCGTGGGCCGCGACCCAGATTTCGGGCCATTTCCCACGGTATGGCGGAAGATCGAAAAGGGCGTTATCTAGGGGAAAGTACGGCGATTCACGCGAGACAAGCTCCCCGTTCGAATCCCACAGCGTGCGAATTGTGGCGAGGGCTTCTTCGAACCGTGCCACTGGCTTGGACCACTCCACGCCGTACGGCTCATTGCCTTCACGTTCCCCGACACCGATACCAAGGATCGCTCGGCCTCGGGTAAGCAGATGCAGAGTCGCGGCGGCCTGCGCCGTGACCGCGGGATTGCGGCGGCCGGCGTCGGTCACGCACACGCCAAGTCGCAGGCGGCGGAGCCGGTTTCGCGCGGCGAGGTTTCCAAGCATCGTCCACGGTTCGAAGTTGGCGTCAACCTTGGGCACCAATTTCGCCCCAACGCCGAGATATTCGGGCGTCGCGAGAGAGCGCGGTACCAGCGCATTCAGATGGTCACCAACCCAATACGAGTCTGCGCCCGTCGCAGCGGCAACCAGGGAGCTTACCCGCGGCAGCAAGCTCGGTGGAAAGCGCGAGTGCATGATCGCGTCGTTGATGCCGAACCGAAATCCATCCATGCTCACCGCACCGATACCGCGCTGATCCTCAACGTCACGCTAGGCACGCTACTACCCGCGGATTTGCACCCGATGGGATCGTTGGCGTCTTGTCCCTGCCATACTCCCCCCATGGCCGACAGACCCAGTCCCCCGGTGCGTCTGTTCTACCGTCTGATCTACCGCCTAGGTGCCAACCCGATCTACAAGAAAATGTGGAAGTACTGGTACCCGCTCGTGACACGCGGACTCAGTGGCGACGATGTTTTGTTCATCAACTGGGCGTACGAGGAGGATCCGCCCATGGCCATGCCACTGGAGGCGTCCGACGAGCTCAACCGAGGCCACATTCAGCTCTATTACCGCACGGCGAACCAGACGGATCTGAGCGGCAGACGGGTGCTGGAGGTCAGTTGCGGCCACGGCGGCGGAGCCTCGTACCTCATGCGCACCTTGCAGCCGGCCTCCTACACGGGCCTGGACTTGAACCCGGCCGGCATCGCGTTTTGCCGCGACAGACACCATTTGCCTGGTTTGGATTTCGTACTGGGCGACGCCGAGAACCTACCCTTCGATGACCAATCGTTCGACGTGGTGCTCAATGTCGAAGCTTCGCATTGCTACCCACGGTTTCCGCGTTTCCTCGCCGAGGCGGCGCGAGTGCTGCGCCCGGGCGGGCATTTCCTCTACTGCGATCTCCGCCCCACCGTCCAAGTTGCTGAATGGGAGTCGGAGCTGGCTGGCAGTCCGATGCAACAGCTTTCGCAACGGGAGATCACCGCGGAGGTTCTGCGCGGGATGGAGATACGTTCGCAGCGGTCATTGGACTTGGTTGATCGTCATATGCCGTCCTTCCTACACATCTTCGGCCGCGAATTTGCCGGCGTGCCAGGCTCGCGGCTATCCCGCGAAATGAAGCGCGGGGAGGTCTCCTACCGGATGTATAGCTTCACCAAGGATTGAGGCTTGCTCGCCTCTCAGTTCGTCAATCGTGTGACAGAGTGTTCCTGGTCAAGCCGGAACCGATGTTGCGAGCCCTGCTCGGCGACTGACCGCCCGGTCGCCCCACAACTGGTCGACTAGTCACTAGTGTCGGTCAGATGAGTCCAGCTGAGCGTGAGTTTGACATCGTCTTGTATGGCGCCACTGGCTTCTCCGGCAGGTTGACCGCCGAATATCTGGCGCGCCGGGGTTCAGCAGCACGGATCGCGCTGGCCGGCCGATCCAGCGAACGGCTGCGGGCAGTCCCGGAGACACTAGGCCCCACCGCACAGGATTGGCCGCTGATCGTCGCCGACGCGTCACAACCGTCGACGTTGGACGCGATGGCTAACCGGGCCCAGGTAGTGCTGACGACTGTTGGTCCCTACGCACATTACGGTCTGCCGCTGGTGGCAGCCTGCGCCAAGTCCGGAACAGACTATGCGGATCTGACCGGCGAATTGATGTTCGGCCGGACCAGCATCGATCTGTACCACAAACAGGCCGCCGACAATGGCGCCCGGATCGTGCTCTCGTGCGGATTGGATTCGGTCCCCTCGGATCTGAGTGTCTATCAGCTCTACCGCCGGGCGGTCGAGGACGGCACCGGTGAACTCTGCGACACAACTCTTCTGCTGCGCTCCTTTTGGCAGACCGGCGTGTCCGGCGGCTCGGTTGCAACGTATCTCGACGCGATGCGCACCGCATCCAGCGATCCTGAAGCCCACCGACTCATCAACGATCCGTACACGCTGACTACGGACCGAGGTGCCGAACCCGAACTCGGCGCACAGCCGGACTTTCCCTTGCGCCGAGGGCGCGACGTGGCACCTGAACTGTCGAGATTCTGGCTCGGCGGATTTGTGCAGGGCCCCTACAATACTCGAATTGTTCGGCGTAGCAATGCATTACAGAACTGGGCCTATGGCCGACGGTTCCGCTATTCCGAAACGATGAGTCTGGGAAGGTCATTCGCCGCACCGGTCGCCTCCGCGGCTGTCACCGCCGCGGTAAAGGGCGTCTTTGGTTTGGGCAATAGGTACGCCGCGCGATTGCCCGAACGGTTGGTGGATCGCATCACACCGAAGCCAGGCACGGGTCCGAATGCGCGCCAGCGAAATCGGGGCCACTACGCGATGGAGACCTACACCACTACGACAACCGGTGCCCGCTACATGGCGACGTTCGCGCAGCAGGGTGACGGTTACCAGGCGACGTCGGTGTTGTTCGGCGAGAGTGGTCTGGCGTTGGCGCTCGATCGTGACCGGCTCTCCGAGCTGCGGGGTGTGCTCACTCCCGCTGCGGCGATGGGCGACGCGCTGCTGGCGCGTCTTCCCGCGGCCGGGGTGGCGTTGGGGACGACCCGGCTGAATTGAAACCGGCGCCTATCGCGCCGCCTTTCACGCCGTAGACGCGGTTTCCTCAGCCGCCAGCGTCTCCGACAGGTGGAGGCCCAAAGCACGCGCGGTGTTGTAGGTGGCAATTGCCTTGGGGGTGATCCGGATTCCGGTCTCGGCTTCGATGCGGGTACGCAGCTCAAGGTTGCCGAGCGAGTCCAGTCCGTGGTCGACGAACGGGCGGTCGGGGTCGACCGTGCGGCGCAGGATCAGGCCGGTCTGCTCGGCTATCAGACGCCGTAGGCGGGTGGGCCACTCGTCCCGCGGCAGCGACCGCAGTTCGGTGCGCAGGGTGGCGCCATCAGCTCCGTGCCGCTCTCCGGCGGCCTGGAACGCCTCGGCGAACGGGCTACGCGCGACTAAAGCGGCCAGCCACGGCGCCCCCGTTGTCGGAACGTAGCCGGTGTAGGCCCGGTCATAACGCAGCAGTTCTGCGAACGCCTGCGCGCCCTCTTCTGGCGTGATCATCTTGGTCCGGCCGCCCTCCGCCAGGAATGTGGCCCGGCCGATCTCGGCCCAAGCTCCCCACGCGATCGCACTGGCCGGCAGACCCTGGCCGCGGCGCCAGTGCGTGAAGGCATCCAGCCAGCTGCAAGCAGCGGCGTAGGCACCCTGGCCGGCGGAGCCGAGTAGTGCCGCTGCGGAGGAGAACAAACAGAACCAGTCCAATGGCTGTCCGACTGTCGCCTCGTGCAAGTTCCAAGCGCCGTTCACCTTGGGCGCCCAGTCCCGGTCGATCAGCTCGTCGGTGATGTTGGCCAGCGTGGCGTCTTCGACAACCGCCGCGGCGTGCAAAACCCCGCGCAGCGGTAGGCCGGTAGCCGTGGCCGCGGCCACCACCCGGGTAGCGGTGTCAGCCTCGGCAATGTTGCCGCACTCCACGACGACGTCGGCCCCCGTGGCAACACGGATCCGCTCGATCGCCTGCCGCGCTTTGGGAGTCGGGTTGGAGCGGGCGGTCAGCACGATCCGTCCGCAGCCGGCCTTCGCCATCTCGGTAGCCAAGAACAGTCCCAGGCCGCCGAGTCCGCCGGTGACGATGTAGGCGCCATCACGGCGGAAGACCGGAGCCTGCTTCGGCGGCACTACCGCACGGCTCTCCCCGCTGCGGCTCACGGTGAGCACCAGTTTGCCGGTGTGTTCGGCTCCACTCATCACCCGGATCGCGGTGGCCGCCTCCTCAAGCGGGTACTCGGTGTAGTCCGGAAGCGGCAACGAGCCGTCCGCAACATGCTGGTACACCATCCGCACCAGCTTGTTAAACCGTTGTGGGTGGCTTTCACCCAGCAGTGGCAGGTCAACGGCGTAGAACGAGAGATTCCGTCGGAACGGAAACAGTCCCACTCGGGTGTCGCCGTAGATGTCGCGTTTACCGACCTCAACGAATCTTCCACCGAAGGACAGCAGTTTCAGCCCGGCAAGTTGTGCGGCCCCGGTCAGGGAGTTGAGCACGACATCGACGCCGTACCCGTCGGTGTCGCGGCGGATCTGGTCGGCGAACTCGGTGGACCGCGAGTCGTAGACGTGCTCGATGCCCATCTCGCGCAGCAGCGCGCGCCGTTCCGGGCTGCCCGCGGTGGCGAATATCTCGGCTCCGGCCAAACGGGCGATGGCTATCGCGGCCTGCCCGACGCCTCCGGTTCCGGAGTGGATCAGCACCTTGTCCTCTGCCGACAGCCGGGCCAGGTCGTGCAGCCCGTACCAGGCGGTGCCGTACCCGGCTGCCACCGCGGCTGCGTGTTCGACGGTCATGCTGTCCGGCAGGGCAGTGACAAGCCGAGCATTGCAGGTGACGAATGTGCGCCAGCTCCCGTTGGCGTATCCAGAGAAACCGCCGACACGGTCACCGACCTTGAGGTCGGTGACGTCGGGACCGACCTGGGTCACCACGCCGGCGAAGTCGTTGCCCAGCTGGGGCTGCCGTCCATCGAAGACGGGGTATCGACCGAACGCGCAGAGGACATCAACGAAGTTGACGCTGGTCGCCTGGACCGCAACCTCGATCTGCCCTGGCCCTGGTGGCCTGCGATCGACGGCGATGAATTCCAGAGTTTCCAGGTCACCCGGATTGCGGACCTGTGCGCGCATGCCGTCGGATTCATGGTTGACGGTGGCAGTTCGGCGTTCGTGGGTTCCTAGCGGCGTGCAGCGCAGCCGTGCCGTGTACCATTGACCGCCGCGCCAGGCGGTCTCGTCTTCTTTGGAGCCGGTGAGCAGTTCCTGCGCCACCAGCTCCGCATCCCGTTCGGCATCGGCGTCGTCCACGTCGATCTGGCTGACCCGCAGCTGTGGGTTCTCTGCCCCGATGACCCGCAGCAGGCCACGCAGTCCGGCCTGCTGCAAATTGGGCCGGTCGTTCGGTAGGACGATCTGAGCCCAGTTGGTCACGACATACAGCCGCGGCGGTTCTGTGGACAGTTCCGGCAGCTGGCGAACCATGCGCACAACGTGACGCACCTGATCGCGACCCAGCAGCAGACCCTGCTCATCCGGGTCGCCGCTGGGCGGCGGGCAGACGATGACCAATCCCTCGAGGCCGCCGCGCACCTGGACGGCCAGTCGTTCGATGTTGGCGAGATGGTCAGCGTCTT
The DNA here is from genome assembly GCA_035515675.1 of Mycobacterium sp. Lineage (GTDB taxonomy): Bacteria > Actinomycetota > Actinomycetes > Mycobacteriales > Mycobacteriaceae > Mycobacterium. The sequence continues at coordinate 4,362 of DATJBA010000103.1, read as the reverse complement.
TCCGCCAGTCTAGGGTTGTGCATTGTGCGCCAAGGGATTTCAGCGCATCCGCCAGCCTCGGTTCCAGCAGATCAGTCTGGGCGGTGTTGACCAGCAGCCAGCTCCCGACGGCCCGTTCAGGCATCGGCGGTAACTTCTGCTGCTGCCAGTCGATGGTGAGCAGCCGTTCGTCCAGCACCTGATTGCTGCTCCCGGCACTGGCGCCCATCCGCAGGCCCTGTACGGCCAGCAGAACCACCCCCTGCTGGTCAAGGATGTCGAGATCGGCCTCGAGCGCTGACGGGTTTTCCGCCGTCGCCGTCACCCGCACATAGCAGTAGCCAGCGTCGCGGGTCGGGCCGTAGCGGCGCAGCCGACGAACACTCAGCGGCAGCAGCAGTCCGCCGCCAGCGATGTTCTTGACCGCCGGGTGAGCCAGGACCGACTGGAAGCAGGCGTCCAGCAGCGCGGGATGGATGTCATAACCGGCCTGCTGTGACCGGACCTCGCCGGGAAGTCCGACCTCGGCCAGTACTGTGCGGACTTTCGCGCCGGCGGTGTGCGCCGCGGCCAGACCGGTGAAGACAGGACCGTACTGGACACCGCGCTCGTCCAACGACTGCCGCAGCGCGGCCCCTTCCTGCACTTCCGGGTGCGCTGTCAACAGGGCGAACAGGTCCCGATGCGGCGCTTGCTCGTTGTCGACCGGGTGCAGCACCGCGGTTGTACGCCGGGTGCGCTCCCCTTCGCGATCGGTCTCCACCCCGAATTCGACGGCGCCGGGTGCCTCCACCGTCGCCACGGCGCTCACCGGGGTCTCCTCATCCAACAGCAGCATCTGCTCGAAGCAAATGTCGCGCACCTCTGAGTTCTCCCCGAGCACAGCGGCGGCGGCGGCCAGCGCCATCTCGCAGAAGCCAGCGCCGGGAAAGACAGCGACCCCGTTGACCCGGTGGTCGGCGAGCCAGGGCAGCGCCGCAGTGCCGATTTCGCCCTGCCACGCATGGCGCTCCGGCTCCTCAGGCAACCGCACGTGCGCACCCAGCAGCGGGTGTACCGGCACCGTGGACTCTCGGCGCGAGGCTGACCCGTCGGACTCGACGAGCAGCCGCTGGTGTGTCCACGTCGGCAGCGGCGCATCGACCAGACGCCCGCCCGGATACAGCACCGAGAAGTCGATCGCGGCGCCGGCACTGTAAAGATCCGCCAGGAAATCGAGCAGCCCGTAGGGCATCGGCTGCTCGCGTCGCATGCCGGCGAGAGCCTGCACGGTGATGTCGGCAGCGCCGGCGGTTTGTTCCACCGCGCGGGTCAGCAGCGGATGCGGCGAGGGCTCGCCGAATACCCGGTGACCGTCGTCCAGGGCCGCTCTCACCGCGGCCGCGAACTTAACCGACTGCCGCAAGTTGTCCACCCAATAGCCGGCGTCGAAAGTCGGCCGGGTACGTGGATCGTCAAGCGTCGCAGAGTAATACATCACTTTCGGCATCGTCGGCTGCAGGTCTGCGAGTTGGTCGGCCAAGTCGGCGAGGATCGGATCGACCTGAGACGAGTGCGACGCGACGTCCACGGCCACCTCGCGGGCCATGACATCACGAGCCTCCCATTCGGCGACCAGGTCGCGAACCGTCTGGGTCGCTCCGCCCACCACGGTGGAGTTCGGTGAGGCGATCACCGACACCACAACGTCGCTCACGCCGCACGCGGCCAGTTCGTCGCGCACCTGCTGGGCGGGCAGCTCCACCGAGGCCATCGCTCCCGCGCCCGCGATGCGACACATCAACTTGGAGCGCCGGCAGATCACCTTTGCCCCGTCCTCCAGCGACAGCGCCCCGGCGACGACGGCTGCCGCGGCCTCGCCCAGCGAGTGCCCGATGACCGCGCCGGGCTTTACGCCGTAGGCCCGCATGGCGGTGGCCAGCGCGACCTGGAAAGTGAACAGCGTCGGTTGCACCCGGTCGATACCCGTCACGGTTTCGGGCGCCGACATCGCGTCGGTGACCGAAAACCCGGACTCCCGAGCGATCAGCGGCTCGGCTTCGGCCACGGCTGCGGCGAACACCGGCTCCTTCGCCAGCAGCTCTGCGCCCATAGCCGCCCATTGCGAACCCTGACCCGAGAAGATCCATACCGGCCCGCGGTCGTCATGACCCGCGGCCGGCGAATAGGGGATTTCGCCGTCCGCGATCTCACACAGTCGGGCGGTCAGCTGCACGAGGTTCTCGGCGATCACCGCGGCGCGTACGGTCCGGTGCCCACGCCGCCGCGCCAAGGTGTAGGCCAGGTCGAAGCCCGCAAGCGCGTCCTTGTGCTTGTCCAGCCATTCGGCCAGCCGCTGCGCGGTCCGGCGTAGCTCGTCGGCGGAGGTCGATGACAGTGGGAACAGCAGCGGCCCGGCCACTGCTGGGGTTGAGGTCTCGGTATGCGTCTCCGGAGCCTGCTCGAGGACGGCGTGCACGTTGGTCCCGGACATCCCGAACGACGTCACCGCGGCCCGTCGTGGCCCGTCGCCTTTGTCGGGCCACGGGGTGACTTCCTGCGGCACAAACAGTCCGGTTTCCATTTGCTGCAGCTCGTCGGGTAACCGAGTGAAGTGCACCATCGGTGGCACCACACCATGCTGAATCCCGAGGACGGCTTTGATCAGCCCGATGGCGCCGGCCGCCCCCTCGGTATGCCCCAGGTTGCTCTTGGCCGATCCGAGCGCAACGCGGTTGCCACCGGCGCCATATACCTCAGTGAGGCTTATGAACTCGAGCGGGTCGCCCACCGGGGTTCCGGTGCCGTGCGCCTCTACCATGCCGACTGTCGCCGGGTCGACCCCCGCCACCGTCAATGCCTCCCGGTAGACCGCCGCCTGCGCCTCCGCCGACGGCGTCGTGATCGTCTCGGAACGGCCGTCCTGGTTAGCGGCGGTGCCGCGCACCACGGCCAGAATCCGGTCGCCGTCGCGCACCGCATCGGGCAGCCGCTTGAGCAGAACCACGCCGCAACCCTCCGACCGCACAAACCCGTCGGCGGCGACGTCGAAGGTGTGGCAGCGACCGGTGGGCGAGAGCATGCCCTGGGCCGATGCAGCGGCAGAAACCCGCGACTCCAGCAATGCCATGGCTGCTCCGGCCAGGACAAGGTCGCTCTCACCGCGGTCTAGGCTCTGGCACGCCATGTGCAGGGCCACCAAGCCCGAGGAACATGAGGTGTCCACCGTGATCGCCGGACCTAGCAGTCCCAGGCCGTAGGCAATCCGCCCGGACGCCATGCTGAATGGCGTGCCGGTGAAGCCGTAGGCGTCGTCCAGCGCGCCGGCGTCGCTTGTCACCACCGTGTAGTCGTGGTGGCACAATCCCACGAACACACCCGTGCGGGAGCCGGCCAAGCTCGGTGGAACGATGCCGGCGTGCTCGATCGCTTCCCAGGACGTCTCAAGCAACAACCGGTGCTGCGGGTCGATAGCAGTCGCTTCCCGCTTCCCGAAGCCGAAGAATGAGGCGTCGAAACCGCCGATGTCGTCGATGAAGCCACCCCACCGCGACACCGACCGACCCCGTACCCCGCGCTCGGGGTCGTAGTGGTCCTCAACGTCCCAACGGTCGGCGGGGATCTCGGTCACCAGGTCGTCACTGCGTAGCAACGCCTGCCAAAACGCGTGGGGCGAGTCGATCCCGCCCGGGAGCCGGCATCCCATTCCGATGACCGCAATGGGAGTGACACGTGATTCCATCGCCGTTCAACCTCGTCTCAGCTAAGCGGTGATGCTTGAGAGCATCACCGGCATTTTTTGAAATTGGGGAGGGCGCACCGCAGCGTCGCTCACGCAACCCCTAACCCGAGCTGACCCGGGTATCAACGCAGAACCCATCACACGAACCGCCAAGCTTAGACGCCCGACGTAAGCGTGGCGTGTGAATTGGGGCAATTTCCCCACTCGTCGCCGAGGCTGCGGCGTTACCTGCCGCTTTGCTCATTGATCGGGGAGCGGACCGATCGCTTGCTAATATACCCTAGTCCGAAGTTCCCTCTGGCGTCGCGACGTGTTTGGCCGTGACCAGCGGTTTTGTGGCCTAGTTGGTTGGGTGTACTGACTACGCGAGACCGTGGCGGTGGGAGACGTCGAGTAATTCGAGGGCCCGCCGCTGCAGTGGGGTGGGGGTGGTGACGATGGTGAATGCCGGTAGGTCGTTGGTGGGCTGGATTCGGTTGGCGCAGATGGTGACCAGGTCGGCCAGCAGGCTGGTGAAGCTGTGCACCGGGTAGTCGTCTTCGGTGCGTTTGCGCGCTGCCTTGGTGAGGGCTTCATCGGAGCGTTGGGCGGCGGCGACGGGGTCGGCGCGTTTGGCGGCTGCGGCGGGTTTGTCGTTGTCCTGAAAAAGGATTGGTGCGAGG
>DATJBA010000102.1:0-38796 GCA_035515675.1 Mycobacterium sp. | reverse complement strand
GCGCGTTTGCGGCGGCCACGTAGGATACCGGTCTCCGCGACGACCTGCCGCACCGCCTCGTTGATCCGGTGCGGCCGCTTCGATTTCGCCAGCCGCTTACGCCAGTACACCAGTGTGGTCGGGTCGAATCCGTTGTGGTCCAACGCCATTCCCGTAGCGACCTTCCAGCGCAGGTCACAGCGGGCCGCGTCTGCGGTTTCCCGGTCGGACAGGTCATGCAGGGTCTGCAGCACCAGGATCGAGGCCATCACCGACGCCGGGATCGACGGTCGTCCCAGCCCCGACGGGAACAGGTCCTCGAACTCCTCATCGCCGAACACATCCTGGCGATGTGCGGCAAGGAACGCGAACATGCTGCCCTCAGGCACCAGATGACCGACCAATGCCTCTGCGTCCAGCAGTTCCCGATCCGCCCGCTCCACACCCTGCATCGGCCTATTTTCCCAGTTCAGAGCGATATTCCGGGGAGGCGCGCCGATTATTCAGCGCCCTCCTAGAAGCATGTGTCGTCGATAACGCTGTTTTGCCGATTTCCGCGCTCGACCCTGCAGATGTAAGGACCTTCAACGCCCGGGTTGCTGGCCCTGCGGCACTGCTGATCGCCAAGGTCCACAAAATCCACGAACGACGGGATGAACCGGGCCGATTGAACGACAAAGATGCGCATGATGTCTACCGCCTGTTGCTTGCCACGACCGATATGGCAGCGCTGGCTGCGAGTTTCGAAGTCCTGCTTTCGAATCCGGTTTCCCAGACCGTGACACAACAAGCGATCGATTGGCTTCCCGACTTGTTCGCCAATGGGCCAGACGCGCTCGGATCTGTCATGGCCGGTCGGGCCGAACAAGGCGTCGGGGATCCCGATGTCGTGTCGGCGTCGGTCGCGGCACTCGCGGCAGACGTCCTTGCAGTGGTCGGCAAGAGCGAGCAAACCTAAGGCTTGGGCATGGCAGATGTGGTGTTGGCGCGGTCTTAGAACTAGAGAAACGAGATCGATAAGATCTTGTCTCGGTTCGGCGGCCGGGTCGATGTGCTGGGATAGCCTGCCGTTGTGAGAAGTCCCAGTCCCTCATCGAATGGTAAGCAGATCAAGCTGTTCCTCATTGACAGGACACCTGGTGGATTGACGACGGCGGAGATCACGAACTGGACCGGCCATGTTTTGTCGGCCCGCCGTTCTGATTTGGCGGATCTTCTCAAACGTGACGCGGCTCAACGGACCGGCACCTATGTCTTGCCGGGTGACGATAGAGCAGCTATCGGCAATAACCAGGTGCTATATGGGAGAAGCCGACGTTATTGCCGATCGGTTGCGCTAGCAGCAGCAGCCGTGACAAGGACTTCTGGGATCGAGTTGTGGTCATCACATCGAAGAACGCGAACCTCACCAAAGCCCGGCCGCTCTTGGAGTCCCGGCTAATCAACTTGGCGACACGTGCTGGACGGTCGCATTGGAGAACGGAACAGCCCCTCGCGCACGGCCTGAAGCCGATGCCTCAGACATGGATTATTTTCTAGCCCAACTGCAGATTGTTTCGCCGGTGCTCGGTGTCAACGGGCAATAATCAATTTGCTGGCGTGGCGTGGCGCGCCTTGGTTTCCGGCTGAAACAAATGAAAGTGACTGCCATTTTGTATTGCGATCCAATCCTTAACTAGAGGTTGAGGGTGTGAGGGTCCAAAAAGCTGCCGAACGAGAAGACGCAAAATAGCCCTATTTCGTATCGAAATGGGCGATTTTGCGTCTTCTCGGCCGACCGGGAACTAGCTCATCCAGTCGTTGGAGCCGTCGTTCTTGGTGTAGGTGCCGACGGAGTTTTTCACGATGATGGGATCGCCGGCGCCGAAGTTGTCGAAGAACCACTTCGCGTTGGTGGGGCTGATATTGATGCAGCCATGACTGACGTCGCGCTTACCCTGGTCATCCACCGACCACGGAGCGCTGTGCACGAAGTTGCCGCTGTTGTCGAACCGGACGGCCAGGTCGACTGTCACCTTGTACCCATACGTCGAGTTTACCGGGACTCCGTAGGTCGAGGAATCCATCACCACTGAGGGCATCTTCTCTTGGACGTAATAGGTGCCGTTTGCGGTCTGGTGGCCGCCGGCTGCCATACCCATCGACATCGGGAAGGTCTTCTCCACGGTGCCGTTGCGGGTGACGGTCAGTTGGTGCGTGGCGTCGTCGGCCGTGGCCACCAGAGTGTCTCCCGTATGGAAGCTGGACACCGTACCGCCTGCGTCGACGGTCACCGCTGTGTGTGCGGGCCAGAAGCTCAACGGCCGCCAACGCAGTTGGGTCGGGGTCATCCAGTAGAACTTGCCCGGGACCGGCGGGACCGACGAGACGTGGACGGCGTTTTCGGCCGCGCCGGCGTCATCAACCCGCCCAGGGAAGTTGATGATGATCGGCTGGCCCACGCCCACCGTCGAGGCGTTGACAGGAAGGAGCCTCGGCGGCCCGAATGGCGCCGCGCCGGTGAACGGCGTCGGGTCCTGCCCCGCAACGGGACCCGCGAAAACTGGTACCGCCAGCGGGTCGGGGGCAGGCGGCAACCCAGGAACGGGCGGCACCCCCGGGGCGGGCGGCGCCGGGAATGGCAGCTGTGGTGGAGCCGCCAATGGCGGTGGCGCAGGCGGGTCTGCAGGTGGAGCGGGTGGCGCGACAACCCCTGGATCGCCGGGCGCCGGGTCCGGATCCGCCAGGGCAGGTGCCGCACTCAGCACCAGCACCAAGCCCAATGCAGACGCCAGTCCGGCTGCCTTCAGAGCGGCGAAGAGGCTCCCCCTCGTCCAGCCCGACATATGCATCCCTTGCATCCCTCCAGTCGCGTCCTAAACCCAGTGTCGCATAGCGCAGTGGGCAGCTAACTCTTCTACGGCCGCAACGCAGCCGACCAGCGGCGCAATTCATGCCGCTGACCTGCCAAGTTATGAATCGCGTGAGCTTGCCGGTGCAACGTCCAGTATCTGCCGATTAGCCGCAATACCGGCCAGTGCGACGCCCATCAGGCCCGCCGAAGCGGTCAGCATCAGCGCAACACTGCGCTCATACAACAGTCCACCTGCCAGCGAGCCGGCCATGATGCCCACTTGAAACGCCGTCACGTACAGGCCTGACGCCCCGTCGGGGTCGTCGGCCCCGTTGCGCATCGCGGCGGATTGCATCATCGGCGACACAGCGGTGGCCATGACGCCCCACAGGACGATCGCTCCGGTCCCGATCAGCGCCGTCACTGCGGTGGGTTGCCCGCCGAACGCCAGCACGGTCAGCACCACGAACGCGGCCGTGAGTCCCGCCATGCAAAGAATGATCGCGCCCCGGGGCCGGTGGTCCAGCGGCCGCGCCACCAACGGCATCGACAGCAGGCCTGCGAGTCCGTAGGCGGCCAGCAACCAGGCCAGATTCGGCCCGCGCACGCCGACCACGTTGCGGATGATCACCACGATGAACGTGTAGGAAACGAAATGGCCGGTGACCGCGACCATCGCGAGCAGGCTCACCGTGATCAACCGGCCGTTGCGGTGATGGCGCGACCGCGGGCCCACGTGCGCGAGCTGAGCCTCGCTGAGCACCATCTCCGGCAACATCATCCGCGCGGCCACCGTGACGACGGCCGCCGCAACGGTGACGCACACCACCGCCAGGCGCCAGCCCCACATCAGGCTCATGGCCGCCGTGAGCGGGCTACCAACTACCAGGGCCAGGCTGGTTCCGACGTAGATCGACATCGTGGCGCGTCCGGCATGGCTCGGCGGCACCAGCCGGGTGGCGATCGGAGCGATGACCGACCACAGCAGGCCGTGGGTGATCGCACAGAGCACGCGTCCAGCGGCCAGCACCGCGAAGTTGGGCGCCAGCGCCGAGATGAGCTGTGAGGCGGTCAGGCAGGTCAGACTGATCACCAGCGCCCGCCGGCGGGGCCAGTGCGCGGTCCAACGCACCAGCGGAACGGTTGTCAGGGCTGCCACCAGGGCATACCAGGACAGCAGCGTTCCCACCAGGAACAAGCTGACCTGCAGGTTGCGGGCGATCGCCGGCAGTGCGCCTACCGGCAGGATTTCGGCGGTGACATAGGTGAAGGCCGCCGCCGCCAGCACCGCAAGCTGGGCTGCGATCCGTGGCGTCCACGTTCGTGCGGCAGCGGTGGCAGTTTCGGCAGTCATGGCATGGGGTGCGCAATCGGCCAGGCAATGTTCCTGACGCTGTCCCTACCGTACGCACTGCAGCAACGGGTCCACCCAGCTTTGCGTTTCAACACGCCTGCGCTATCAGGAACGAACCAAGCGTGCGATGGCGGCGGAGGCTTCGGCAACCTTGGCCTCAGCGTCGTTGCCGCCCTCGGCCACCGCACGGGTGACGCAATGGCTCAGGTGCTCGTCAAGCAGATTCAGCGCCACCGAACGCAAGGCACTGTTGACCGCGCTGATCTGGGTGAGGACGTCGATGCAGTATTTGTCCTCTTCGATCATCCGTGCGATGCCACGCACTTGGCCCTCGATGCGCCGCAACCGCTTGGCGTAATCGTCCTTCTGCTGCGAATATCCGTATGCGCCCGTCATATCTCTCTCAAAATCCTCCCCGTGCGCAGCTGCCTTGAGGCGGCATGTGGTCGATCTCGTCGGGCAGACCGGCCCGATCCTTGTATAGGACGTCTATCTTATACCCCAATGGGGTATAACCCCGCGCATTTGCGGCGCAATTGGTCCGCGCATACTTGGACGATGGCCACAACCACCGATTCGGCCCGGATCGCTGACATCAAACCGCGTAGTCGTGACGTCACCGACGGCCTGGAGAAGGCCGCCGCCCGCGGCATGTTGCGAGCGGTTGGCATGGAAGACGAAGACTTCGCCAAGCCACAAATCGGGGTCGCGTCGTCATGGAACGAAATCACGCCGTGCAACCTCTCCTTGGACCGACTCGCCAAGGCGGTCAAGGAAGGGGTGTTCTCGGCCGGCGGCTATCCGCTCGAGTTCGGGACCATCTCGGTTTCCGACGGCATCTCGATGGGGCACGAGGGGATGCATTTCTCGCTGGTGTCTCGCGAGGTGATCGCCGACAGCGTCGAGACCGTCATGCAGGCCGAGCGGCTGGACGGCTCGGTGCTGTTGGCCGGGTGCGACAAGTCGCTGCCCGGGATGCTGATGGCCGCCGCACGGCTGGACCTGGCGGCGGTGTTCCTCTACGCCGGATCCATCTTGCCGGGGGTGGCCAAGCTGTCCGACGGCAGCGAGCGCGAGGTCACGATCATCGACGCGTTCGAGGCGGTGGGCGCCTGCTCTCGCGGTTTGATGCCCCGGGAGGATGTCGACGCCATCGAGCGCGCGATCTGCCCGGGCGAGGGTGCGTGTGGCGGCATGTACACCGCCAACACTATGGCCAGCGCCGCCGAGGCGCTGGGCATGTCCCTGCCAGGCAGCGCAGCGCCGCCGGCAACCGACCGCCGTCGCGACGGGTTCGCCCGCCGCAGCGGCCAGGCCGTCATCGAACTGCTGCGGCGTGGCATCACGGCCCGCGACATCCTCACCAAGGAGGCCTTCGAAAACGCGATCGCGGTGGTGATGGCGTTCGGCGGCTCGACCAACGCGGTGCTGCACCTGCTGGCCATCGCCCACGAGGCCGACGTCGCGCTGTCGCTCGACGACTTCAGCGGGATCGGGTCGAAAGTGCCGCACTTGGCTGACGTCAAGCCGTTCGGCAAGCACGTGATGTCGCATGTCGACCACGTCGGCGGCGTGCCGGTGGTGATGAAGGCGTTGCTGGATGCGGGCCTGCTGCACGGTGATTGCCTGACGGTGACCGGTCAGAGCGTGGCCGAGAATCTGGCGGCCATTGCCCCGCCGGACCCGGACGGCAAGGTGCTGCGAGCACTGGACAACCCGATCCACCCGACGGGCGGAATCACCATCCTGCGCGGATCACTGGCACCCCAGGGCGCGGTGGTCAAGACGGCCGGTTTCGACTCCGACGTGTTCGAAGGCACCGCAAGGGTTTTTGACGGCGAGCGAGCCGCGCTGGATGCCCTCGAGGACGGCACCATCACCAAAGGCGACGTGGTGGTGATCCGCTACAAGGGGCCCAAGGGCGGCCCCGGGATGCGCGAAATGCTCGCCATCACCGGCGCGATCAAAGGCGCCGGACTCGGCAAAGACGTTCTGCTGCTAACCGATGGCCGGTTCTCCGGCGGGACGACCGGCCTGTGTGTCGGGCACATCGCGCCGGAGGCGGTCGACGGCGGGCCGATCGCATTCCTGCGCGACGGCGACCGGGTCCGCCTGGACGTCGCCGGCCGTGTCCTCGACGTGCTGGCCGATCCGGGCGAATTCGAAGCGCGGCGAAAGGATTTCGCTCCTCCCCCGCCGCGCTACAAAACCGGCGTGTTGGCCAAGTACGTCAAGCTGGTCAGCTCGGCCGCCAACGGCGCGGTCTGTGGCTAGCCCTGCGCCAGCCGGGACTAACCGGCCGGGCAGGGCGAATTGAACTCTGGCTTAACCGACTTCAAAACTATGCGTGCGTGGCCGCGTCGCGTGTTCGCATGCCGAAGTAGGTGGCGGTCATGCCCAGGAAGGCCAACACCGCACCCCCGATGACATTCGACCACATCATGCCGGCAGTCAGCATGAGGCCTTGCAGAATCCACGGCGAGACGATGACCCACAGGCCGAGCACCGGCAGCGTCCAGGTCATACCGTGCGTGCGGTCCAATGCCGTCGCGAACCCGTACGCCAAGACCGCCGCCGCAATGCCGGCGATGACGTCGCAGCCGGCAAGGGATCTAGTCGCGAAGAATCCAACGATCCATGGTGACGCAGCCACATACAGCCCCGTCAGCAGAGCCAGGCCGAAGGTGACATGTGCACTCATCGACTCGGCGGCGCGCTCATAGCTTTCGCGCAGAGCCAACAAGTCCGGGTGGTGATCGATTGATGAATGGACTGTACTCATTTTGTGACCTTTCTGTTATGCAACAAGCCTTTTGGGCTGGCTGCAACCCATCCATCCGCCCTAAAGATTACGCCCGGTCGGCAGACGCCAGCAACGAAAATCGGCTCCCCGAACAGCCGTGAATCACCTACGGTGTCCGCTACCTCACCGTCGCGAGCGCAAAGCCGTCCCAGCCCTTGGCCCCGACCGTCTGGATCACCGCCGTGTCCAGCCGAGGGTGCTTGCCCATCACCTGCAACGTCTGGCGCATGGCCGCCACTTTGGCATCATCGGACGCCGGCGCCAGGATCTGACCGCCACGAATGACGTTGTCCACCACAATGACTGAACCGGGACGAGCCAGCCGGATCGCCCACTCCAGATAGGCGGAATTGTTCTCTTTGTCGGCGTCGATGAACACCAGGTCGAAGGGGCCACCAGTCAGTGTCGGCAACGTGTCCAGCGCGGCGCCGACTATCACCTCCACCCGGCCGGCGACGCCAGCCCGCTGCAAGTTGGCCCGTGCGACTTCGGCGTGCTTGGGCTCATATTCCAGCGTCACCACCCGTCCCTGCGGGCCCGCGCCGCGCGCCAGCCAGATGCTGCTACAGCCACCCAGTGTGCCGATCTCGAGAATGCGGCGCGCCTGGATTGCGCCGGCCAACACGCACAGGAATTTGCCCTGCTGCACCGATACGGCGATCGGGGGCAACCCGGCCGCGTTGCTGGCCTCCAACGCTGCAATCAATATCGGGTCGTCGCCAACCACTGTGCTGTCCAAGAATGCATCGACGTCTTGTGGGGTTGGTTTCTCGGTCATGCCGCCAACGCTAGCCGGGCGAGCCCGCCTTCGCAGTAACGCCCCGGTCCGCACCGGCCTTGGCCTCGGCTATTTACCTGGTACCCATGGGGGGTATATAGTGCTGGTGTGGCTGGGTCCACATCACGAGAGTCCACGACACAGATAAGGGTGATTCAAATGACGAACTACGAGGCAGGAACCGTGCTGACCTGCGGCCACGAAGGCTGCGGGTGTCGCGTTCGTATCGAGACCCCGTGCCATTGTTCCGGGGCGGGCGAGCCGTACCGCTGCACCTGCGGTGACGAACTGGTCCTGGTCAAGTAGGCCTCGTACGCCGGTTGTGCGTTCGAGCCTCGGCAACCACGGGTCATCACCGCGCGAACGTACGACCGGCCAGCTCGACCTCGGCTGCCAGCTGCAGGGCGACCGCCGAAGCGCCCACCGCCACCGCGTAACCACCCGGTTTGATGCGCCAGCTTCCTGCGCTGCCGTCATAGCGGGCAAGCAGGCGCGGATCGGCCTCTATCGTCACCCGGCAGGTCGCGCCTGGCTCGAGTTCTACTCGCTCGAATCCCAGCAATCGTAATCGTTGCTCGCTGGGGGCTGCGGTCAGATACAACTGTGGGATGTCGGCCCCGCCGCGATCGCCAACATTGACGACGCTGAAGCTCGCGTTGATAGTGTCACCGCCGGTAACCACCAGGTCGTGGTACTCGAACCTGGTGTAGGACAAGCCATGACCGAACGCGAACATCGGGACCTGGCCACTTCTAGCGAACCAGCGGTAGCCGACATCGGCTCCTTCGAAGTAGTCGATTGTCGTCGGTGTCCCCCACGGGGCGTTGAGGTCGGGCAGCTCCGGGCGCGGCGTCTGATTGAGGTCGACCGGGAATGTGATCGGCAGCCGGCCCGACGGATTCACCTGGCCGGCAATGATTTCCGCGATGGCCTGGCCGCCGGCCTGACCTGGATACCAAGCCTGCAAGATGGCGTTCACCGAGTCGTACCAGGGCATGGCCACCGGGTTGCCGGTCTCTAGCACCACAACGGTATTCGGGTTGACGGCAGATACGGCGGCAATCAGCGCGTCCTGGCCCCACGGCAGCGATAGGTCGGCGCCGTCAAAGCCCTCCCCTTCGACACGGACCGCGAACACGATCGCGATGTCGGCTCGCCGCGCCGCCAGCGCCGCCTCTGCCGGACTCATGCCGGGATCAAACTCGATCCGCGCGTTGGGAAGTTGTTTTCTCAGCTCGTCGAGCGGACTCGACGGCAATAAGTACAGATTGCGCGGGCCGGCCTCCAGGCCAGGGCCGCCGATCGGGATCACGTCCGCGTAGCCGCCTGGGGGAACGACGGCGCTCGAACCGTAGCCGGCCGGGACACCCACCTGCACATAGCCGCCGATGACGGCGATATGTGCGGTCGATTCAGCAGCCAAGGGCAGCACCCCGCGGTTGGCCAGCAGCACGAGTCCCTGTCGCGCGATCTGCAACGCAATCTCGTTGTGCGCGGCCAGATCCGGCGCGGACGTGGCTTTGGGTCGGTCGATTCCGACAGCGAACATCGAACGCAGAATCCGCTGGACCATGTTCGACAGGCGCTCTTTGGGCAGCCTGCCGTCAGCATGGGCGGCTCGCAGGCGTTCACCGAACGCCTCCGACTGCCACAGCAGCGTGTCGAGCTGCGCACCGCACTCTTGGTCGAGGCCTTTAATCGCGCATTCCCAGCTCGGTGTGCCGCCCCAATCGGACATGACCCAACCGCGGTACCCCCACTCGCCTTTCAGCACCTCATTGATCAAGACGTCGTTTGCGGCGGCGTAGTCGCCGTTGACCTTGTTGTAGGCCGTCATCACGGCGCCCGGCTGCGACCGCTCAATAGCCATCTCGAAGGCCAGCAAGTCGGATTCGCGATGCGCGTCGGGATCGATGACCGCATTCAGCCAGTGCCGATTGGTCTCGTTGCAGTTCAGCGAGTAGTGCTTGACCGTCGAAATGACACCTTGTTGCTGTATCCCGTTGATCGACTCCGCGGCAATCGTCGCGGTCAAAAGTGGGTCTTCGGAAAGGTATTCGAAATTGCGTCCGTTACGCGGGTCGCGGGCAAGGTTCATTGCGCCCGCGAGTTGCACGTTGAACCCGCGGCTGCGCGCCTCTTGACCGATCATGTCGCCCGCGGTGCGGGCGAGCGACGGGTTGAAACTGGCGGCCAGCGCCAGTCCGGCCGGCAGCGCGGTGGCAGTGTCACCCGGGCGGTAGCCGGGGTTGGTGACGCCGAGGCCGGCATCGCTCATCAGCAACGCCGGGACACCGAGCCGGGGAATCCCGGGCACATACCCGGCGCTCATCGGAACGCCCGGTGGGATGCGCTCATCGCGCAGCGGCCACAGTTGGCCGGCCCCCATCACCCCGACAAGCAGCGAGAATCGCTCGTCGTCGGTCATCTGAGTTTCGATCTCACGCGCCCGGGCGTCGGCGTCGGTCTCGTCCAGCTCGCTCACCGCACACCTTCTTTGGCGTACACGACACGCAGCACGTGCCCGAGTTCCGGCCCCATCACCAACTCCGTCAACGTGCAGATCGTCGCGACGAACTCCGGACCATGCGGCGGCTCGGCCTGGCACAAGTGATGCGCCACTTCATGTAGTACCACCAGCTCGCGCAGCGCCCAGTCGGCGGTGTCACGGTCGGGAACCGCGATAACGCCTCTGCCGTCGCGGTTTTCGTAGTGCGCCGCGGTGGCAGCCCGCCGCACCCGCACTCTCAGCGGCGACACATCCGGCCAATGTTGCCGCACCGCTGGTAGCGCAAGCACGTCGTCGACGTAGCGCTGTACGGAGACTACCGACCCGAATCGCCCTTCCGGCGGCAGCGTCAACTGCGTGCCGAAGAATTCCACAGCGGGTGATCCATGCCCGGCGGCACGGTCGAACAACGTCCGGACGAACTCCTCAGCCGCGTAAACCTTGGCGCGCTGGGAATCCCGTGGCGAATCCCCCGGGGTCACCGGCCCAGCGCGCTCCGCGCGCCGGGCAGCTCGGGGCTGTTCTGCAGCCGCGCCCGCTGACCGGCCCGGTCCCCTGCGCGCCGCGCCGCCGACGAATATCCGGCCGACGCTCGACTGGCTTGCCAGGTGCCGCGCGCCTTCGACGCGCTGCGGTAGTAGTCGCGTAGCTCGACCTCCTTGTCCCGCAAAGCGATAGCGGTACCCGGCGGACGACCACGGTCCTCGGTAGCTTCGCGCCGGGCCTGGTCGCGGGCCTCGCCCAGACGCTGGCCAACGCGCGCCCCGAAGGCCAGCTGGAAGTTGAGCCGGGCGGTGATCGTCGGCGTGGGCCGGTGCGCACCCGAGGCAAGGTAGGCGTCTGACGCCCGCACCATCTGGACAACCAGGCTGGCGTACAAGGCGTGACTCGCGTCGATGTCCTCGGCGAACCCGTAGGCGTAGAGGAACGTCGAATTCGACGCCACATCACAGCGCACGTCATTGGCCGCCGCGATCAGCACAAAGAGCTGCACATACGTCCGCAGCCCCTTGGTGCCCGCCGCCCCGACGGTGATGGTCCGCTGAGTCGGAGCCTGCGCAGCTGAGCGGTTGGCCGCATGGGACCGCGCCACCGCCAAGTCGATGGAGGCCGCCGTCGCCAGCCGTTGCGCGGCGCCCATGAAAGCGTCCCCCTCGTGGGGGTTATCGGTGCCTTCGGCTTGACGCAGCAGTGCGGCGATGCGGGCCAGTATTTTGTCATCGGTCATAGCGCCAAACTACGGGAGGGCTACGACACTTCGCTCAGAGCCGGGCGGTGATCCACGAGACCACATCGTCGAGCACCTGGTCGCGCTCGGGCTCGTTGAAGACCTCGTGGTACAGCCCCGGATAGACCTTCAACTCGACGTCGGTGGATCCGACACATTCGACCAGGCGGCGGCTGCCGGCGACGGGGATCAGCCGGTCGTCGGAACCGTGCACCACCAGCAGCGGCGCAGTCAATGCCGGTGCCCGCTGCGGCATGGTCTCGCCGACCTGCAGCAGCGCGCGACCGATGCCGGCGGGGACCCTCCCGTGGTACACCAGCGGATCCTCGTTGTAGGCCGCCACCACCGCTGGGTCACGGGAAATGGCGTTGACGTCGAGTTCCTGCAGCGGCAGACCGGGCACCAGGACACCGAGTCCTTTGGCGGCGAACGCCACCAGCGGCGGCACCAGCTCCTGGGCAGTCACTGCCGGCCCGGAAAGGACCATCATGTCGTAGTCGTCCGGGCGTTCGACGCCGTAGGCGAACACGATCGCACCACCCATGCTGTGTCCCAGCACGATGCGCTTGAGGCCGGGGTGCTGCCGGGTGGCGATACCGACCAGGTTGGCGAAGTCGGCGGTGTACTCGGAGATATCCCGCACCAGCACCCGCTTGCCGCCCGACCGGCCATGCCCGCGATGGTCCGGGGCGTAGGTGACCAGCCCGGCCTCGCCGAAGCGCTGCGCGACGTGGTCGTAGCGGCGGGCATACTCGCCGAGACCGTGTGACAGCACGACCAGTGCCCGCGGCGGAGTGTCCGGGGTCCAGACGTCGTACACAATGCGCACGCCGCCGACGCCGTCGAAATTCCGTTCACTACGGGTAGTCACTACGGGCAGCGTAATGGCTCCCGGAGCGGGTCGCGGTCGGAGACGGTGCGTAGGCTCATCCGGGTGAGCGTGGTCGCGGACGACTCTGAGGGGTGACGCCGCGGTCGGCGGGGATTTCTCGACCCATGCCGAGCCCTACCGTCGTGAATTGCTCGCGCACTGCTACCGGATGACCGGGTCGCTGCACGACGCGGAGGATCTCGGCGGATTCACCGAACGGGCGGACCTCGGCCGAGCTGGCGAAGATCTGCGGGATCAGCACCTCAACCTGTGCCCTGGTGCTGGGCGAACTGGAACGGCGCGCATGGGTGACGCGGCGCGAGGACCGCCGCTTTTGCCTGGGCAGCGGTTTGTTCGGTCTGGTTCACGGACTGCGGATGCAGTTCCCGCTGCTGGACCGAGGGCGTGAAGTGCTGCGCTTCCTGCACGACACGCTCGGCGCGGGCTGCTCGATGTCCAAGATCGGTGACCGACACCTGACCACCGTCGACGCTGTCGGCCACGGCACCGACGGCGAGCATGCCGTCGGCCAGCGCTTCCCCATCGACCCGCCGTTCGGCCTGGTCGCGATGGCCTGGCGCGACGACGACTTCGTCCAAGCCTGGCTGCACCGTATTACGCCGCGGCTGACCCTCGCCGAAATCGCGCAGCATCAGCGGGTGCTCGCCGATATCCGAGCCCGCGGCTACGGTGCATGGCGGTTCGACGACACCCACCAATCGCTACACGACCGGCTGGCCGGTGTGCTGGCGTCGTTGGAGCCGACTGCGCAAGTGACCCGTCAACTCACCACGCTGATGACGATGGTGACATTGCAATCAGTCACCGATGTGCTCGAAACCGATTTGACAGCAACGGAATTCGTCGTTCTGCCGATTTTCGGGCAAGACGGCCAACCGGAGTACCAAATCGAGATCCACCTGGGCCGCTCAGCCGGGCTGACCCTGGACGCACTTGACGCCACGCTTCGGCGCGCGCAGGGACTGCTCACCGCCGGGGTGGCCTGATTAGGCTGAGCTCATGCCTGCCACCTGCGAGATTCGGCGTGCGGCCGACCGGGCCGTCACCACGACACCCTGGCTGAAATCCCGGCATTCGTTCGCGTTCGGCGACCACTACGATCCGGCCAACACTCACCACGGGCTGCTGTTGGTGAACAACGACGACACTGTGGAGCCTGGAACCGGATTCGAAACACACCGACACCGGGACATGGAGATCGTGACCTGGGTGCTCCAGGGCGAATTGACGCACCAAGATTCCACCGGCAATCGCGGAGTAATCTATCCCGGCCTGGCCCAACGCATGTCAGCGGGCAGCGGAATCCTGCACTCGGAGAAGAACGATTCGTCAACCGAGCCAGTCCACTTCGTGCAGATGTGGGTGATCCCCGACCAGACTGCCATCGCCCCGAGCTACCAACAGCACGAGATCGACTCCGAACTGTTGGGCGGCGGCCTGGTGACGATCGCCTCGGGCATCCCCGGGCATGACGCGGCCATCACCCTGCACAACCGCAGTGCCGCGATGCACGGCACGCGGTTGCAGCCCGGCAACGCGGTCGACCTGCCGCCGGCGCCCTACCTGCATCTGTTCGTGCCGCGCGGCCGGATCACGTGCGAGGGGATCGGTGACCTTGAAGAGGGCGACGCGGTCCGGTTCACCGACGCCGATGGCCGGCGGGTGACGGCGAGCGAACCGTCGGAACTGCTGATCTGGGAGATGCACGCAAAGCTGGGCGACTACAGCACATAGAGTGGGCACGACAGACAGCAGCCCGCATGTCTCGATCGCAGCCGCGAAACGCGGCCCGAACACTAAGCACAATATAAAAGCGATTCGGACCGTGCGGTTCTGGGCGGCGCCGATCGTCATCACGTTGGCCCTGATGTCGGCGCTCGTGGCGCTGCACCTCGGCGGGATCTTGAATCCGATGACCAACCTGAGGCATTTCCCCATCACAGTGGTCAACGAGGATGCCGGGCCGACGCGCGCACAGATTGTCGACGGCCTAGTCACCAAATTGGACAAGAACAAGTTCGACCTCCGGGTGGTTTCCCACGACGAGGCCCAACGCCTGTTGGACAGAGCCGAGGTTTACGGCGAGCTGGTGATACCGCCGACCTTTTCGTCCAGGCTGCGGGACTATGGCGCAAGTGCAGTCGCACCGGGCCATGCGGACCGGCCGGCGATCACGATCTCAACAAACCCGCGGGCCAAAACACTGGGTTCCAGCATCGCCGGCCAGACCCTGACCCAGGCCATGGCTGTCGTCAATGACGAAGTGGGCAAACGACTTACGGCCAGCGTCGCAGCGCAGACCGGTGGGGCGCCGCTGACCGGAGCAACGCAGTTGGGGCTTGCCAGTCCAATCAATATCAAAGCAGGCGCCTACAACCCACTGCCGAACGGCACCGGCAACGGGCTATCAGCGTTCTATTACGCGCTTTTGCTGTTGCTGGCGGGATTTACCGGCAGCATCGTGGTCAGCACCCTGGTGGACTTGCTGCTCGGCTACCGGTCGAATCGGCCCGGTCTATCGGTTCGCCGAGCAGGTCAGAATCTCGCGATTCCAGACGTTGCTGGGGGCATCACTTCCAGTTCTTTGATCGCAGTGTTGGGCTCGATGGGCATGCTGGTCAGCATGTTGATCTTTGTGATCCTCGGGTTGCCTTCGGCGGGCGCCACGGTCCCCCTGGAGCCGACGCCGCCATTCTTTCTCTGGCTGGCTAAATTTGAGCCGATGCACCAGGTGTTCCCGGGCATACGGTCGCTGCTCTATCTCAATGGCCATGCGGATGCCGGTTTGTCCCAGGCGTCGATTATGACGTCGCTCGGCCTGTCATCGGCCCGTTGCTGGGAGGCATCATCACGCACATCTACGACCGCAAGGGGTTCCACCGGATTCACGGGGCAGCCGAGATGGCGATCGCCGTCGAACATCAAGCGCAACACCAAGCGCGCCAGAGCAAGCGGAAAAGCGCGCGCAGTTTCCAGCGAAAGTTCAAGCGAGCAAACGTAATTCGAGCGCGGCCTAAGCGTCACTCGTTTGTTATTTAAGTTGACAGTGTGGTTGGTGTGGCTGATGCTGTGCATGTTGCATCTACATCAGGGCCGAAAGGGCTACCGTGCTGACATCAACTGCCAGTCGGCTGGCGGCCTGTTGCGCTGCTGTGGTTGCATGCGCGATGCTCGCGAGCATCACCGGAGGGCCTGTCGCACATGCCGCTGACGGACGCGATCTGCTGGCTAACGCCATCAATACCACCCAGGGTTCATACCTGGTCTACAACTTCGGCCCCGGTCACCCCACGCCCATGCTCAATGCCGGCGGCGGCTGGTACGAGTCGAACAACGGCGGCCATCTGATGATCATCAAGAATGCGGCAGGACGGCTTGCACCGCACTTGCTGGTAGACACCCACCAAGGCGACCAGGCGCGCTGCGAGAACAATCCCGGGGCCCGCACCGCCGAGGGACTGTGGCAGGCATCTGAGGTCTACCCGCCGCTTCAGGCGTGGCAGCGGATGGGGCAACCGACAATCGCAATCAACGCCAACTTCTTTGACATACGGCCACAGAAGGGCGGCTCGTGGCGCCAGACCGGCTGCAGTTCACCGCTGGGTGCTTTTGTCGACAACACTCATGGTCAGGGTCGAGCCAACCAGGCGGTCACCGGCACCGTCGCGTATCCCGGCAAGCAAGGGCTCTCGGGCGGAGGTGATAACTGGAGCGCGCTGACGACGATGATTCTGCCGTCAGGTGGTGCACCGTATGTCCTGCGGCCCAAGAACAGGCAAGATTACGACGTCGCCACTCCGGTGGTCCAGGACCTACTCAACAAGGACGAGAAGTTCGTCGCGGTGTCCGGGATCGGGCTGCTGTCCCCCGGCACCACCGGTCAGCTCAACGATGGCGGTCCCAGTGCAGCGCGAACGGCCCTTGCCTACGCGAAGCAGAAGGACGAGATGTACATCTTTGAAGGCGGCAACTACACCCCGGACAACATGCAGGACCTGTTCCGCGGCCTGGGCAGCGACACGGCGGTCCTGCTCGACGGCGGTAGCTCATCGGCCATCGTGCTGCGCCGCGACACCGGGGGGATGTGGGCCGGTGCCGGATCACCGAAGGGGTCGTGCGACACCCGGCAAGTGCTTTGCGACTCTCACGAGCGGGCACTGCCCAGCTGGCTGGCTTTCAACTAGACTTCAAAAAGGTTCAGCTGCTGCGCTTTTCGTATCGGTCGGCCCGAATCGGAAGATCAGCAGGCTGACCGCAACCACCGTCGCCGCGAGCGCGAACACCGGAGCCACGACGAATCGTGCCATCGTGGCACCCACTATGGCACCGCCACACATGGTGAGAACGACGCTGAGGCGCAGCTTTTCGCGGGCGCCAGTGCCGCCGGCAAGTCGGCTGTCCACACCGAGGGCGACGATGGTCGACGTCAACACTGTGGTGGAGAGATCCCGAACTGGCGAGCGGTGGAATGCTGCAGACCGAACGTCACAGCAAGGCCGCCGATCAGGATGAGCTTGGTGTTGTCGTGATAGCAAAGCACGCCCGTGCCGGCCAGGATCGACAGCACCGCCAACAGCACGATCTCGATTCCGAACACCGTGGTGAGCCTCCGGCGGGGCCGCTCGCCGAAATGCCGTGTCAACCGACCAGCGAGGATGGTGGCGCTGACGAAGGTAGGGAGGGCCACCACCACGGCGGTCAGGTCGATGTTCGACCTCGGGGCGAGCCAGAAGCCGAGGAAGATCACGTTGCCGGTCATGTTGGCCACGAAGACATGACCAAGAACCAGGATGCTGATCGAGTCGGCCAGCCCGGTGGCAAAGGTCAGTATCAGCAACGCTGCGACGGTCGCTCGCTCGGATACCGGTGAAGTAACGGCCATGGGGTGCAGTATCTTTCAGCGAAGACGGGCCTCGTTCTGGTCCCGGTCGCGCTATACGTGCGGCGTCAAATCCAGCGAGGTGATGGTCGTCATTCTGGTCACCAGCCAGCGCCCGTTCAGACGTTTCATGAACAGCCGGTAGGACAAGTATTTCAGTGCCGGAATGTTCTTTGTCAGCGGACTGGTGGACGTGGTGTTGGTATAGACGATGACGACGGCATTGGGATCATCCAGCGATTCGACCGCCACGCCGGTGACTTGGGTGCTGTTGGTTATTTTCGCCTGTCTGTTGGGGGCCACGATCGCATCGACGAATTTGCGGTACTGGGCTTCGAAATCGCCGCTAAGGTAGGCCGCCGCACGATCACCGAGGCCATCCATGTTCTCCGGCGTGTAGGTCCACAGCGTTGTGATCGCGTTGGCCGCGGTCCGGGCCACTTTCAGCTTGGTTGCGGCGGTGGCGCGATCGGCCAGGTACGGCTGCACGGTCGCGCCGGCGAACGCCGCAGAACCGACGAATAGCACAGCTGCCAGTGCGACGGCGGTGGCGAGCCGTTTGCTGGCCGGCCGTCTGGTCCGGCCGGCACCGTCTTCGGTGGTCGTCGCGCTCGCCTCGGCCTCGTCGGCCTCCGCTTCGGTCTCCGCGTCACCGTCTGCTTCGTCGGGGGCAACTTCGGCGGATTCTATTGCCGCATAGACCTTTCCATCAAGACGCGTCGAGTCGGCTCCCTCCGACTCTTCGGTTTTCGGGTCGGCTTCTACGGCCGCATCGGCGGTCAGATCACCTGCAGCAGGTTGCTGATCTTCCACTGATTCCCTTCCTGCGTAACGGTTGCCGTCCAACGATTCGTGTTCTCGAATACCTGTTTTTCGTTGGGTGACTCGGAGGTGACTTCGGTGGCCACCAACACGTTGACGCTGCCATCGTCGTTCCACCGTTCCACGCCGGCATCGAGGACGGTGCCGGTGGCTGGTTCGGCTCGGGCGACATGAAGCAGGATCTCGTTCGCCTTGTCGTGGTATTCCTTGGCGAAATCGCCCGTCGCCTGGGCCAATACCCGCGCTACGTAGTCGTTGGCGTGATAGGGATCGATGGAGGTGAACTGTGCCATGAACCCAGTCACGTAGTTGAGCACCTCACGGTCCTTCGATGCGGCGCGCTCATGGGATTCATGGGAGATCAGCATCAGGGTGCATACCGTGATTGCCGCCGCTACCAGCAACGCGGCAACCGTGGTGGCGAACGGTAAACCCCACGGTCGGCGCGGCGGCGCCGGGTGCGCGACGAGCAGTGGTTCCTCGCCGGGTTGGAACTTGCGACGGGGGCTCATTTTCCGTTCCCGGGCGGTTTCGGCTTGGTCAGTACGGTGAGGTCGTCAACGCGCCAATGGTTGTCCCCGCCTTTAACGAAACTCACCCGAACAGTTGCGCTGATGTACCGTTCATCGGGCGCCGCGCCTCGCCGGCCCTGCATGAACAACAGCATCGTCGCCCGATCCGGCGTCGCCGATTCGATCGAGCTGTCGGTCACCCAGTACTCGTTGATGACCGGGTTCCCCTTCTGCACTATGTCCTGCTGAGCCGCCAGCTGGCGGCGATAGTTGTCGGTAGCCAGCGACTGGGCGTGCGCGAAATCGTCACGCAGCGTTTTTGGGTCGTACGTCAGCATTTGTGCGACGATTTTGGGACCCTGTGTCCCAATTTGTGCGACCGTTTGAGCGGTCGCCTGCTCCCGGGAGTACACCACCCGATAGCTCACGGCAGCACCTCCCAGGCACACGGCCGCCGCGGCCAGCACCGCGACCGCGGTCCACCGCCGTATGTTGCGTGGCCGCTGGTCCGGTTCGACACGCCGCACTTCGGTGCACAGCAACATGTCGGCGAAAGTGGGATGCCGTGAATCCCACAGTGGCCACAACCATCCCACCGCCGATGCGGTGTCGAGCAGGTGAGCCAGGTCCCGCAGCAGCAGGCGCCACGGCCCGACGGCTGCGCCATCGCGACGCACCACCGCGATTCCGAAGAGCGCGCGTCCCAGGCTCCAACCGGTGACCGTCGGCAGCAGCAGTCGGTTCACCAACATCAGCAGGATGGCTAACCCGCCGACTGAGACACACAGCCACCACCACGCGCTACGCGCCGGCACGGTGAAAGACAGCAATGCCATCGTCGTTACCACGGCGGTGCCCGCAAACACATCAACAGCGAATGCGCCAGCGCGAAGATGCCATGGCGCCAAGGTATTGTCCGGTGATTCTTTGACGGCCGCCGTGGTCTGAGTCTCCTCGACGACTACCGTCACTTGGTCACCTGGTCGAGTTTGGAAATCTTGTACTGGCCTTCAGCGGGTGCCATTTTCACCCGTAGGCGGTAGCCGGTTTCGTTTTGCGTCTGATCGCTGGCCACCTTGACGCGCATTGCGACCAGCACATCGACCGAACCGTCGGTGTTGTTGCACTCGACCGCTGCCCGCACATCGGACACCTGAACGTGTACGTTCGCAGCCTGATAAGCTTGCACGAGCATGCTGGTGTACAGCAGCGCTTGGGCGCGGAAAGCGTCTGTGCCACAGTCGATGATCTTCTGCTCACTGCCGACCATCGCGTTGGTGTCGGGCGCCTGGGTCGCCGAAACACAATCCACCGCCGCCTTGAGCGCCGCTGCGTCATTGCGCGCTATAGCTTGGCTTTCGTGGTGGAACCGCAACGCAAAGTAGCCGCCGGCTCCGATGGCGCCGGCGAACAGCAAAAGCGCCGCAACAATACCGGCCAACCACCCACGACTCACCCGCGACGGACGGCGCTCGACACCGGTATCCGCAGCGTCGGCTTCAGCCTCCGATCCCGACTCCGCGGTTGCCTCCTGGGTGCTGTCCGAATCGGGTTCCTCCGCGCTTCCCGGTTCGGCTCCGGCCTCTGATTCCGGCGAATCCTCGGTCTTCGCCTCGGGGTTGGTCTGGTCGGCTCCGCCCTCGGATTCCGGCGAATCCTCGGTCTTCGCCTCCGGGCTGGTCTGGTCGGCTCCGCCCTCGGATTCCTGACGAATCCTGCGCCCGGGTCTTCGGGAGAGCCTTCGCAGACGACGAATCATCGACATCGGTGGTGGACTCAGCCGGCTGGCGCCAGCATCTCCTTCCATCCGTCGTCTCCTGTTTTGGTCGAGTTTTCGACGGAGTATTTGACTCCGTCGGGCCCTACCAGTTCACCGCTTTGGGGACTGTATACCGCCATGGGAGGCCCGCTCGGAGTGTAGACACACGGGTTGGGCTGCTGTCCGTTGCACTGCACGGTACCGGTTCCCGGCCGCGACAAGGTGTCGCTGACCGGCGGGGGCGTGCCTGACACTCGGTCCGACGGTGCCGGGTTCAGGCCATTGTCGACCGACGGTGCCGGGATCACCATGCCCGGCCGCACCGACTGATCGCAGCGCGCCGCAGGCGCCGGGCAGGTCAGGATCTGGTTCGGCTCGCCGTACCAAGGGTTGGTCCCCGCCGGAACGTACGGCTTGGGGTCGCGGCACTCCCGTGGCGAGGCCGCCCGCTTGCCGGGAACATCGACGCACGGAATGTTGCGCGATCCGCGCACGCTGTTAGCCGGCGTGTCCATCGGAATCTTGCAATACGTGCCGGACGGCAACGGCACCAGGCTGGTGTCGGCTGGAGACCGCCACTCCGGTGCCGGAAGAAAGCCGGTCAGACACGGCGGCGGCTGGTTGATCGACAACGCCAAATCGAGTGCGGCCTGGTTGGGGAACGGCGCGGCCACCGTCTGCGCGATCGAAGCACCCTGCGGCAGGAACACCAGCACTTGCTCCACCCCGGTGTGGTAGCGCTTCAGCAGGTCGATCACGACCTCAAGATTCGCCAACGTCTGCGGCAGCGAATCCCGGACGTCGCCGAACACCTCGTTGAGCTGATCGGCGGTCGGCGCCGCTTGGGACAGCACGCTTTTCACGTTCTGGTCGTGTTGCGCGGCCTGGGCGGCCAACCTGTTCAGGTTGTGCGCCCAGCGCTCGATGGCGCTACCCGAATTGACTTGGCTATCCAGGATCCCGCCGGAGTTCTGGATGATGTCGTTGACGCTTGCGATGTTGGTTTTGAAATCCCCGACGACCGCCTGAGTGGAGTCGACCAGCCGTTGCAGCGCCGGCCCCAGCCCGCCGACGGATTGTGCTGTCTCATCGAGCAGCGAGCCGATCTTGTCCTTGGGCAACACGGCAAGCCCCCGGTTAGCGGTGTCCAGCGCCGGCCCGATCTCAGCCGGCACCGTGCCCCTGGTGATGATTTGTCCGGGCGATAAGAACTTGCCGGGGTTGCCGGTCGACACCAAGTCCAGATACTGCTCACCGACCGCCGACACCGAGTGCACGTTCGCCGACGCATCGATCGGGATTTTGTAGCGGCTGTCGATGCTCATCGTCGCTTCGGCGCCCTGTTCGGTCGGCTCGACGTCGGTGACCTTGCCGATGGTGATGCCGCGATAGGTCACGTTGGCCGTGGGATACAGGCCACCCGAGGCGGGCAGCTCGGCCTTGAGCGTGTATCGGCCGATACCCACCAGGCTCGGAATCTGCAGATAGTACACACCGAGCACAAGCAGCGAGACCATCGTCAGGATCCCGAACAGGACCAGCTGGCGTCTGATGAAGGGAGTCAGCATTGCCTATCCGCCCTTTCCACCAGCGGTCCACCCGGCGCGTCATTCGGGTTCGGGGTGTAGCGGACGTCGGGGATCATCGTCTCGGGATCGCGCCCAAACGACTGCTCGAGCGCGCGCAGCGATCCCGACAATCCGGTACCGGTGAGGAACGCGTTGTCGATGGCGCTGTAGGTCAGGTCGAGTGTCAGCGAGATGTTCTGATAGTCCCCGCGCATTAGCTTCGGAATGGTATCTATGTCGTAGGGCTGTGTAAGGATCAGCTTCAGCGCGCCGATTAGGTAGGGCGAGGCACGGCCGAGTTCCTTCAGCGGGCATTGCAGCGACTGCAGGTCGGTGTACAGCGGGCCGCGAGCTTCCGACAGGTACCGGTCGGCGGCCTGACTGAGCCGTCCCACCGCATCGGCGGCATTGATGAGCAGGTTTCTAGTATCGGCGAAGTGTTTGATCAGCGGTGGGATGTCGGTCAGCACTCGGTCTATGACGTCGGCCCGGCCACCCACGTACACCAACAGCCGGTTGGTGGAGTCGATCGCGTGGGTGATGTCGTCGCGCTGCTGGTTGAGCTGGTTGGTGAAGGTGTCCAGCTTGCCCAGGAAAGCCCTGATCTGGTCCCCTCGCCCGTTGAAGATGTTGTAGACCTCGTTCTGCAGCACTTCCAGGTTCGGGACGCCACCACCGCGCAGGATCAGGGCGAGACTGGCCAGGGTCTGCTCGGTCGTCGGATACGCGGATGAGTTCTTCAGCGGAATGGTGTCGCCATCCTTGAGCAGCTCCGGCGACGGGTTCGGCGGGGCGGCCAGCTCCACATGCTGAGAACCCAGCAGAGAAGTCTGCCCGATCTTGGCGGTGGCGTTTTTTGGCAGCTTGACGCTCTTGTCGAGCCCCAGCGTCAGGGTGGCGATCCAGTTCTTCAACTGGATGGAACGTATCGAGCCGACAAAGACGTCGGCCACCATCACCTTGCTGTTGCCGTTGATCGCCAGCGTGTCCGGCACCTGCACATAGATGGTGTAGGACCCCGCGCCGCTGCCCGGACCACCCGGGATCGCCACGTTCGAGATTCCGCGCCATCCGCATGAGCTTCCCACCAACGCAGCCACCAGCAACGCCAGCCCCTGCCAGGCCCGGTGGCGGATCAGGCGCCTCAGCGCGTTCAGTGCCGGTCGGTTCGCCGGGCTCCTCGCGCGTACCGCGCTCATCGCCCGCCTCTGTGCCGGTCGGTTCGCCGGGCTCCTCGCGCGTACCGCGCTCATCGCCCGCCTCACTGGCCCGCTCCTGCCTCAGCAGGCCCACCTGCATTCGGTGCGGGCGCCGCGACTGGCGCCGGCGTCGGAGCGACAGGACCCGGGACCACCTCCGGCCCCGGCGGCGGCGGCTGTATCGGCACCGGAGCCCGCACGCCCATGGGTGGCAGTATCGGGTTCTCGTCGTACGCGTTCGGCGGTCCCGGCGGGGTCTGCAAGTTGGACTGGACGGGTGCGATATTGGGGCCGCCCATCAGTTCGGCCAGCGAGTCCGGCGTCATCAGGCCCGCGGTGATCGGCCCGACCTGCTGCCCTTGCATGCCCGGGGCGACAATCCAGCCGGGGTGGGTGTTGCGGTATGACGTCGGCGTATCCGGCACCCAGATTCCCGGGACGGTGGTGTCTTTGTACCCGTTGGGCGGCTGCAGCCGCGGCTCGGAGTAGGCGACATCCTTGGGCAGGGCCTCGGCGGTGCTGAACAGGTTCAAGCCGAATGGCAAATAGTTGAACTTGATCGCATCAAGGATCGGCGCGAGATATTGCGCGCACAGTTCGGCGGATTCTTGGTACCCGAGGCGGCTACCGGCCTGAATCGAGCTGCAGATGAACTGCATCGGGTTCGCGAAGTTGGCGATCGCCGGAATGCCGACAATCGAACCGTGTGACGGGTGGTAAATCTGGTTGATATTCGCTCCGGCCGTCGGAAGGACGTGCAGGGCGGTCTCCAAACCGTTCAGGGAATCCGGTTGCAGCAGCGTGTTCGTCACGGTAGCCAGGTTGTTGACGTCATGAACTAGCGCGTCCCGGTTCTTGTTGAGGAACCGGCGAAGGGTGGGAAGCAGGCTGTCGAACTGCTGTATCGCATTGGCGAGGGCGCCGTCGGAGCTCGCGAGCCGAGTAGTGAAATCCGCCAGGTTCTGGTTCAACGCGACGAATTGCTGATCGTCTTGGTGCAGCGCGTTGACGAACAGCGCCAGGCTGCGCACCACCGCGAAGAAGTCGCCACGACCCTCGTTCAACGCGGTCAAGGCCTGAGAAAGACTGTTCAGCGTGGTGTTGATCTGCTTGCCTTTGCCGGCCAGCCCGTCGGCGTAGGACTCGATGACCTCACCGAACGGCCCTTTCGGCTGCTCTTTTGTCGGGCCGAGTTTAGAGATGATGTTGGTGATGCTGTTGCGCAGCTGGTCCCACTCCACCGGCACCTGGGTGCGCTCTTCAGGAATCACGGCGTTATCGGCCAGCACCGGGCCACCTTTGTACGGCGGCTCCAACTGGATGGCGCGCGACGCCACCAAGGTGGGGTTGAGGATCACCGCAGACGCATTGGCCGGCACCTTGTATTTGTTCTGGTAGTGGAACGTGACCTTCATCTTGTCGCCGGCCGGCTCGATCTTGTCGATCGCACCCACCCGCAAGCCCATGATCTGGATCTTGTCTCCCGGATAGAGCGCGTTCGCCTCCGGGAAGTAGGCAACCACCGTGTTGTTGGTCAGCTTCTGGTAAAGCCGCCAGCCGACGTACCCGACGACGAGGGCCAGCACCACCACCAGCGACCCGATGATCACCGACGCCCGGGACAGCCTCGGTAGCCGCAGGTTGCGGATATCAAAAATGGTGCTCAATTCTGGCTACCCCCTCCCGCTGCGCCGGTACCTCCCGTTCCGCCTGGGTTGATGAAGGGTGCCGGCAGCTGCTCGCCAGGCCCGGGCGGCGCTGGTGGACCCGGCGGCAGGCCCGGCGCGAACGTCGACGGTGGCGGCGTCGGACCAGCCGGTGCCAGTTGCTCGGTGCGCGCGCCCGGCGGTGCTTGCGTCGGCAGCGGCACCGGTGTGCCCGGGACGTCTGGAGCCGGCTCACCCGGCCGCCCGGCGATCGGGATGCCCGGCGTGGGCGGCAGACCGCCAGGATTCGGCGGCGACGTCGCGACGTCGATCGGCGCGGGGAAGCCGGGGCCACCGAACGGGCCGAGGGTCGCACCCGTGCAGGGCAGCGGATTCCACGGCCGCGGCAGACCTTCGTCTCCGACGGTGACGTTGCCGCCGGGATTCGCGGGCGTGTAGGAGCACGGCGACCCCGGCGGGACGGCCGGTCCCGGGTGATCCGGGGTGCCCTCCAGCACCGGCGGCGCCGGCGGCGGCGCGCCGTTGGGGAACCGGGTGCCGTTGGGGTCTGGCCAGCGGTATTCCGGCAGTCCGGCGCTGCGCCAGAAGTTCTCCGGGTCGATGCCGCGCTTCTTGAAGGCCGCATCGACCCACGGCTGCAGAATCTGATATAGGGCGAGGTTGTGCAGGACCACCTTGAAGAACGGTCCCGACGCGATGGCCTCATTCAACGACGGAAGAAACATGCCGACCTCGGTGAGCCCTCTGGCCAGGTCGTCCTTGCGCTGGACCAGGATGTCGCTGACCTGCCGCAACTGTTCCAGTACGTGGGTCAGGTTCGGGTTGTCCTCGATCGTTCCCTTCAGCTGCTGGGAGAAGGCTGCGATGTTCCCCAGCAACGCATCGATGGCCTGGCCACGTTCGTTGAACGCGCCCAGCAGCGTCTTCGCGTTGACCAGCAGGCGGTCGATCTGGTCGCTGCGGTCACCCAGGACGCTGGCCACCTGGTTGGCCTGGGCCAGCAGATGCTTGACCTGCTCGTCGCGTTTGCCGATCGTGTCCGAGAACTTGGCCACACCTTCGAGCGCAGCGCTCAGGTGCGGGTAGGTCTGATCGATGGTCTCCGATAAGACATGCAGTGACTCTTTGACTGTGTCGATGTCCCAGCCCTGTGCGGCCTTGGTGACGTCGAAGAACGCGTCGTAGATCTGGTAGGGGGTGGTGCTCTGACCCAGCGGCAAAGTGGCCCCGGGCCGCAGCGGCTGGGAGCCCAGCGCCTCGATCTCGAGGATCTTCTTGCCGAGGATGGTGTCCGTCTTGATCGCCAGCCGGCTCTCGGTGCCGATGGTGGTGGTGCCGATTGAAAACTTCACCACGATGTGGTCACCGTCGATCGACAGTCCCTCGACCCTGCCGACGTCCACGCCGGCGATGCGCACCTTGTCGCCTTTGTTGATTCCCCCGGAGTCGGTGAACTGCCCGTAGTAGCTAGGCCGGGCGAACAGCAGCGGGACACTGGTGAAGCTCTGGCCCACGCCGATGACGAGCAGCGTCACGATGATGCCCATGAGCCCGATTCGAAGCCGATTGGGAGGTTCCAGCGTTCTCATTGCGGCGTGCACCTACCCGTCGGCTGCTGGAAAAGCCGGACCGTGCGGACCGGGCCACCTGGCTGCAGCCCGTTGATCTTGAGCGTGATGTCGCAGGCGTAGAAGTTCACGAAGTCGCCATAGGAGCCGATGGTGCGCCCGATCATGTTCAACGCGGTCGGCACCTTGTGCAGGAAGTCGTTCAGCTGATCATGCTGATCGATGAGCGGCTGCTGAACCGCGTCCAGGTAGTTGATGGTCTTGTGCAGCAGACCGCGGTCCTCGGCCAAAAGGTCGGCCACCGTTCCCGCGGCGTTGCTGATGTGCGCCGTCCCGCCCGCCAGCTGGTCACCGTGGTCCTTCAGCCCGGTGATCAGCACCTCGAGGTTGTTGACGGTCTGATCGAATTCCTTCCGATGCCGGACCGTCGTCTCCAGCACGATGTTCAGGTTCTTGACCACCTCGCCGATCGCCTGGTCACGCTCACCGATCTGCGTGGTCAGCTGCGCGGTCTGATCCAGGATGTCGTTGATGGTGCCGCCCTGGCCCTGGAACACGGTGATCAGAGCCGTCGCGATGGTGTTCACCTTTTCCGGGTCCAGCGCCCGGAACAGCGGCTTGAAACCACCGATCAGCGCGTCGAGGTCAAGTGCCGGCGACGTGCGCGACAGCGGGATGAATCCACCCGGCGGCAGGACCTTCTCAGCGCCTTCGCCCTCGCCGCGTTTGAGCTCCAGATAACGGTCCCCAATCAAGTTGAGGTAGCGGATCTGCGCGGCCGTCGACTGATATAGCGGCACCGAGCGGTCGACGTTGAAATCCACCCGTGCCCGCCTGCCGCTGTCGACCAGCCGCACCGAATTGACCTTGCCGACCTCCACACCCGAGGCGCGGACGAATTGGCCCGCTCGCAGACCGCTGACATTGCTGAACTCCGCCGAGTACCCATAAGTCCGGTGGAAGCGCATCTGACCGAACACCACGACGATCATCACAGTGAACAGCAGCAGCACCGCCGAGAAGATGCTGAGTCGGACGAGGGTACCGGTGATTTTCATGGGTTGATCGTGTTATCCCCTACCTGGCGGCCCCACACGTACTCGATCGCATAGGGCGAACCGGTGTCTAGGTGGTTATACGCCGCAAGGCTATTGCCGGTGTCCACCACCAACTCGGGCGCGGGCCATAGATCGTGAGTGATGTGCTGCCAGCAACCCGGCGCACCACCCGGTCCACCGCGAGCATTCACCCGCGGCAGGTTTTCCGGATATATGTAGGGGTTGGGCGCCCCACCCACCAGACCAGCTACGCCACCGAGTCCCATAGTGAGCAGGCTGACGGCGACCAGCGATAGCGGGTTCCCTACGAGTCCCAGCCCGGATAGCGCCTCGCTGTGGATATTCAGCGAGTAGCCGTTGCCGCCGAGGAACGTAGCGGCCTTGGGTTCGATGTCGTGGTAGTTGCGCACCGTGCAGTACAGCTCCGGGCTGTAGGTGTCCAGCAGCTGGGCCGACGGCACCAGGTCGGCGGCTCCACGCCCCAGATACGGCCCACCTCGGCCGAAGATGTCCGCGCCGGTGTTACCGAACCCGGCCGCCGACAACAACGCTTGGTCCAAATCCTTTTGCTGCTGGTTGAGCGTGCGCGACGTGATCACCGCATTGTTGAGGAAGTCGAACAAATCCGGCGAGGCGTCGGCGTAGACGTCACCCAGACCCGCCAACTGCTGGATGTCGTGGCGGGCCTGCGGCAGCTGCGGGTTGACGTCGTCGAGAATCGCGTTGGCGTTGACGATCGACTGTCCGAACTTGTCGCCCAGCCCGGCCAGCGATTGCGCGGCCGCGCTCAGCGTCAGATTGAGCTTGACCGGATCCACCTTGTCCGCGATCGAGGTGATGGTCTGGAACAACGTATTGATCTCTGTCGTCACCGACCTGGCGTCAATCACGGTCTGCGGTGTGATCCTTTGCGGCGACGGGTTTTTCGGCGTCGTCAATGACACATACTTACCGCCGAACACCGTGGTCGCCTTGATATCGGCATTCACGTTGGCCGGAATCAACGGGAGGTAGCGCGGGTAGACATCCAAGGTGAATTTGGCCGCCGGCTTGCCGTCGCGCAAGATCTCCGAGATCGTGCCCACCCGGCCGATCTCTACCCCGTTGTAGGTGACCTTCGAGCCCGGATCCATCACCAGCCCAGCCCGAGAAGCCAGCACCGTCAACTTGGTCTTGGGTGTGAAATCCCCCCTGAACTGCCCGTACACCAGGGCAAGGATCAGCGCGCCGATGACCAGCAATCCGACGCCGATCAACTTGTACGGCGGCTTCCGTGGTGCGTTGATCTTTGCCGGCGCTGTCATGGCGGCTACACCGTGAGTGCGAAGTTGGGGTTGACGCCGTAGAGCGCCAACGCGGCGGACAAAACGACAAACTGCACCGAGACCAGTGAGAAGCGCATCGACCGGCCGACGGCCTCGCCGACGCCGACCGGACCGCCGCCGGCGTTGTACCCGTAGTAGCAGTGGGTGATCATCACCACCGCCGTGATGATGATGGCCTCCAGGAATGACCAGAACACGTCATCGGGGCGCAGAAACGTCCGGAAGTAGTGCTCGTAGGTACCGTTGGACTGCCCGTAGAGCACCGTCGTGGTGATCTGTGGGGACAGGAACGACATGATCATTGCCAGCGCGTAGAGCGGAATGATCACCACCAGCCCGGCCATGATCCGAGTGGTCCCCAGGAACGAGATCGACTTGACGCCCATCACCTCCAGGGCGTCGATCTCTTCGCTGATCCGCATGGCGCCCAGCTCCGCGGTAGCGCCGGCGCCGACCGTGGCGGCCATCGCGATACCGGTGACCACCGGGGCGGCGATCCGCACGTTGATCAGTGCGGCGAAGAAGCCGGTGAACGCCTCGACTCCGATGTTCCCCAGTGACGCGAAGCCCTGGATGGCGACCAGGGAGCTACCGGACAGCGTCACAAAACCGACGATCGCGACGGTGCCACCAACAACGGCCATGGCACCGGTGCCCATGCCGATCTGGGCGATCAGCCGCAGTGTCTCCTTGCGATAGTTGCGCAGCGCATGCGGGATGTTCCCGATGCATACCAGCCCGAACCAGGCCATCCGACCGGCGTCGTCAAGCCCACGGCCCGCAGCACCGCCATACCGATTGAGATTTTCGACTGCCCGTGGGAAGCGGGCGCGCAGTACAGCAGCGGTCGACATGTCAGTGTCCCGTTCCGAATCGCACGCCGATCGTGGTCAGCACCACGTTCACCGCGTACAACGCGACCACGCAGAGCACCACGGTCTCGTTGACGGCGGTGCCCAGCCCCTTGGAGCCGCCGCGCACGGTCAGCCCGCGGAAACAGCCGACCAGTCCGGCGATGAGGCCGAACGTCGCGGCTTTGACGGTCGCGATGACCACTTCGGGCAGGCCGGTAATGGTGGTCAGGGTGGCCAGGTAGGCACCGCCCGACACGTTCTGCAGGTAGACACCGAAGAGGTAGCCGCCCACCAGACCGACGGTGATCACCAGCCCGTTGAGCAGGGTGGCGACCAGGGTAGCGGCCACCACCCGCGGCACTACCAGCCGGTGGATGGGGTCGATGCCGAGCACCTCCATCGCGTCGATCTCCTCGCGGATGGTGCGAGCACCCAGGTCCGCGCAGATCGCCGTCGACCCGGCGCCGGCCACCACCAGCACCGTGGTCAACGGGCCGAGCTGGGTGACCGCACCGATCGCCGCGCCCGCGCCGGACAGGTCAGCAGCACCGAACTGGGCCAGCAGAACGTTGAGGGTGAAGATGAGAAGGACGGTCAGCGGTATCGAAACCATAATGGTCGGCAGGAACGCCACCCTCATGATGAACCAGCACTGCAGGATGAACTCGCGCCACTGGAACGGCCAGCGGAACAGCGCTTTTCCGGTCAGCACGCACATCCGGAAGAATCCACCGATGAGGGTCAGGGGCGTCTGCAGTTGGTCGCGCAGGTAGCCGACCAAGTGCGGATTCGTCGACGTCGTCACCGCGCCCCCCTCACGCCGACACCGCGTACCCCCGGGCAACGCGGCGGATCGTGTCGCACGCGTCCTCCCTGCCCCGACCCTGCGTGTGTGACCGTCAGCTCCCTACTCGCAGGTAGTAATGGAGACCACAGGAATGTACCCGATGGTCGTAGCCGTGTGAACCGCATCCGCACAATTAACCCTTCGTCAACAACGGGCAAACGTTACAGCTTCCGTCAGCCTTCCTCTCTGGTCATAAAATCCATTGCCGCAGAACGGCTTTCAGCCACCTGCGAGGCTCCGTAGCGTATCCGTAGTTCAGTCTTGAGCACCTTCCCCGCGGGGTTGCGGGGCAGTGCATCTACGATCTCGAGCGCCTTGGGGTGCTTGTAGCGCGCGAGCCGCTCGGTCAGGAATTCGGCTAAGTCATCGAGCCGCAGAAGGTCGCCGGCGACAGCCGCGACCGCGATGGGCACCTCACCCCACTTCTCGTGGGCCCGGCCGATGACGGCGACTTCGACAATGACGGGGTGGCTGGCGAGAACGTTTTCCACCTCGGCGCAGTAGATGTTCTCGCCGCCGGAGATGATCATGTCCTTCTTGCGATCCACCACCCAGACGTAGCCGTCCTCGTCCATCCGAACGAGGTCCCCGGAATGGAACCAACCGCCCGCGAACGCCTCCGCCGTGGCCTCCGGGTTGTTCCAGTAGCCGCTCATCAATGTTGGTGCGCGGTAGACGATTTCGCCCACCTCGCCGACGGGCACGTCGTTCATGTTCTCGTCGACCACGCGGGCGGCGACCGTCGGGATCACCTTGCCGACCGATCCACGCTTGCGGATCGCGTCGTCGCCGAGCAGCATGCAGGTGACTGGCGACATCTCGGTCTGTCCGAATGCGGCCAGTATCTGGGTTCCGGGGAAGGTTGCCGACATTTCCCGCAGCAGCGCATCCGGCGCCGGCGCGGCCCCCCACGACATCACCCGCAACCTCAGGTCACGGGGTCGTGCTTGCTGCTCGGCGCATACCGCCTGCCACTGTGCGGGGACCAGGAAGATGCCGGTGACCTTCTCCGCCTCCAGCACGTCGAGCAGCTGGCCGGGGTCGAATGCACCGAGCGGGTAGATCACCGTGGGGACGCCGAGCAGCATCCCGGTCAGCAGGTTGCCGATTCCGGCGATGTGGAAAAACGGGACACCGATGAATCCGACGTCGCTGTTGATGTCGGCGCCGGTGGTGTAAAGCCCGGTCATCGTCTGGCCGGTCAAATTGGCGTGGGTCAGCACCGCGCCTTTCGGGCGGCCGGTGGTGCCCGAGGTGTACATGATCAGTGCCGGCGAGTCGTTGGGAATGTCGACGGGGTCGTGTGAATCACCCGGCTCGTCGATGAGGTCTTCGCAGCCGAACACACTGTCATCGGTTGAGGCACCGGCCACCACGATCATGTCCAGCAACGGCTGGATGTCGCGGACAACGGTGGCCACCGGAGCAAGCACCGCTTCGGTGATCATCACGCGCGCTTCGCAGTCCTCGACCAGGAAGGCGATTTCGGCCGGGGTAAGCCGGAAGTTCAGCGGGACCGCGATGGCCCCGAGCATGTTGGCGGCCAGCACCGACTCGACGAATTCGGTGCGGTTGAGCATCAGGATCATGACCCGGTCGCCGAAGCCGACTCCCCGCCGGCTTAACGCATCGGCCAGCGCCGCAACCCGACGCCGTAGTCCACCCCACGTCACCGTATTGCCCAGGAACCGCAGCGCCGTCGCGTTCGGCTGCATCAGCGCGTGCCGCTCGAGTTGGTTGACCCAGTTCTGCCGCCGGGCCAGGTAGGGCTGTTCGGTGGCGTGGGTCGGGTGGCGGGACAGTTGCGCGGTCAACTAACGCCTCCCCTTCACTCGCGCACCGCTTGCGTCAGGTTGATATTTGATAAAACATAGTGTTGTGTGGGTCACACTATGGCCTTGACGGCCCCCTGACAAGCCCCGCCAAGCCCCTGAAAGCCCTGGCAGCCGACGTGAACGCACCTCTCAAAACGCAGCCGAGCCGGCGGCCACTGCGTCGGGCGCAGTTGTCGGACGAGGTCGCCGGCCACTTGCGGGCGGCAATCATGTCCGGGACGTTGCGCCCGGGAACATTTATCCGCCTCGACGAGACCGCGGCCGAACTCGGGGTCAGCGTCACGCCGGTGCGTGAGGCCCTGCTGAAGCTGCGCGGTGAGGGCATGGTGCAGCTCGAGCCGCACCGCGGTCACGTCGTTTTGCCGCTGACCCGGCAAGATATCCAGGACATCTTCTGGCTGCAGGCAACGATCGCCAAGGAACTGGCAGCCGCGACCACCGACCACATCACCGACGCCGAGATCGACGAGCTTGAACACATCAACGACGCGCTTGCGGCGGCCGTCGGGTCCAGCGATGCCGAGACCATCGCGGGCATCGAGTTCGCGTTTCATCGCGCCTTTAACCAGGCCAGCGGCCGGATCAAACTGGCCTGGTTCCTACTGAATGCCGCGCGCTACCTGCCGGCCCGGATGTACGCCGCCGATCCGCAATGGGGTGCCGCCGCCGTCGACAATCACCGGCAATTGATCGTCGCGCTGCGCCGCCGGGACGCCGTCGCCGTCGTCGAGCACACCGCCTGGCAGTTCACCGACGCAGCGAGCCGGCTCACCGAGATGCTGGACCACACCGGAATCTTCGGCTGAGCGACCCCGAGCTGCCCGAAACCCCTAATTGGCCGCCAGTTGCTCGGCGCGCTGCCTCAGATTTTCGGCGAGGTGGTCCAGGACGTTATTAAGGAGCGACTTCACCATCGGCGCGGGCATCGGTATGGAGGTCTCGACGTCCATGTCCACGGTCAGCAAGCTCGACGCGCCGGTCTCCACCACGCTGAACAATTGCTCCTGCTTGGCGAACAGGTCACCTTGCTGCATGACCGTTTGAATCTGGTTGACACCCGGGTAGTACACGGCCTGGATAAAGGTGCTTTCCATGCCCTGGACTTCGGTGTCGAGCCGCAGCTGGCTGGGACGCCCGTCGTCATAGCGGGCGAGCACCCACAGGCCCTTGATCCCTTCGTTCCATTGTGGATACGCCTCGAAATCGGCGACGATCGCGATGATCGACGCGGCGTCGGCACTGACCTCGACGGTCTTGCTCAAAACTGGCATTGGCGAAGCATAACCGGGTGGGCGAAAGCGACAGCGCAGAGCGCTATCTGGGGAGGCTCTAGATCTATTGGCTGATGCAGGCTGTCGACAGCAGTGAGCGGATGGCGTCGGGAATCGGGACCGGCTTGCGGCTGGTCCGGTCGATGTAGACGTGCACCCAGTGCCCCAGCGCGGTGATCGGTCCCCCGCAAGCGGGGGGACTCCCAGCGCCGTCTCGGGATTCTTGTTGGTCGGCCCGGAACACGCCGAGCCGATAGGTGACGCTGCTGCGCCCCAATCGGGTCACCGCCAGGCCCACCACGAGGCTTTCCGGGAAATGCAGTTCGGAGAAGTAACGGCAGCCCGACTCGGCGACGATGCCCGGCGAAGGCGTGGTGATCGGGTCAACGCCGGTGCTCGTGTTGATCCAGGCGTTGATCGCGGTGTCGAACAGCTGGTAGTAGACCGCGTTATTGAGGTGGCCGAACATGTCGTTGTCGGCCCACCGGGTCCCCACCGGCCACAGCACCGGGAAGTCGTTGCTGGTGAGCTGGTCCGGTGCGGGCGGAACCGAAGGAGTCGACGGACCGGGAGCCATGGTTGTATTCCAACATGTTTCACATCCGGGGCGCCTGCGACTGTTCTATCTCGGGTGCAGGGGTGCGACCGGTTCCACCGGCGTGTCAGTGAGGCGGTGGTCTTCGATGTAGTCCCAACGGATCTGGTAGCCGAGTCCGGGTGCGTGGGGTAGGTCGACGAATCCGTCCGGGCCGAGTGGGTCGCAGGGCGCCTCGAGATAAGGCGGGGCGGTGTCGTAGCGAACCCCGGGCCCGAGCAGGCCACGCTCGTAGTACTCGCACACGTCTTCGCTCGTTGCACCCAGCACTTGCAGGTTGCCAAAACCGCTCATATGTAACTCGCAGCGCATACCGAACGCCTCGCACAATCCGGTCATTTTCATGACCCCGGTGATGCCTCCGCGCAGGACGTCGATGCGGCTGATGTCGGACGCATTACGCAAGATCCAGTCTGCCCTTGTATAAATGCCGCCCTCCGCGATCTCCGGTGAGCAGATCGGGATATCAAGTGCGCGGGCCAGTCTCACATAAGAGTCAACTTTGTACTCTGACATTGGGTGCTCATACCAGTAGAAGCCCAGCCGTTCGAGCTCCCATCCGATCCGTAGCGCGTCCGTGTAGGTGTTGATGGTGCCCCACGGGTCGAACATCAGCACCATCTCGTCGCCGACTGCCGCCCGAACTGCCTGGGCAACCTCGATATCCCAGTCCACACGGGTTGGTGGGGATATCTCGAGTTGGCGTGTGGCGGGGTTCCAATAGCAGTACGGATGAATCTTGTAGGCGCGATACCCCTGACGCTGGCACTCGACGGCGTGGGCGGCATACTCGTCGGGCGTTCCGAGGTTGTTGTAACTGCTGGCGTAGGCCTTGACCCGCTCGCGAGCGCCGCCCAGCAGCTTGTACACAGGCAGCCCGGTCACTCGACCCGCCAAATCCCACAGGGCCAGATCGATGACGCTGCAAACATTCTCGGGGAGCTTTGCCGCCCACAGTTGCCGCCAGATCTCTGCCCGGTCGAATGGGTCCTGGCCAGCGATAAGCGGGCTCAGGAATTTCACGATCAGCGCCTGGTCTGCGGGGAGCAAGCCATCCTGGTCTCCGTGAAAGTGACCACCGAAGTAGTAGCCCTCGGCCCCCTCATCGGTGAGTACCTTGGTCACGGTCTGCACCACCCGGTAGCCGGAATTCAGCTGGCCGAACGAGATTCGATCGACGAACGTCTCGAACGGCACAACCTGAAGGCCGGTGATCTTCATGACAGCAGATTCTTCCGCGGACTCGGACGCTCACAGTAGAGGCGAAGGTCCTGCCCGCCGGGTCACGAACGCGGCCCAGGCTCAAGCCCCGTGCCAGACGCGCCGGAGAGCTTGACCCTGCAGGGTGAACGGCCGTTCCGAGGTAGACCAGTCCGGCAGCAACGAATCGAACCCGTGGCAGGTATGCGGAAACACATGCAACTCGGTGGAGACTCTGGCGCGAAGCAGCTGCAGCGCATAGTCGACCGCTTCGTCGCGAAAGGGGTCGATCTCCGCGCACATGATCAAAGCCGGTGGCAGACCGGCTAATCCGTTTCGCCGTGCTGGTACGGCAGCTGCCGATCCGCTTGCTGAGCCCAGGTAATAACGCCACATCAGATCTGCTGCCTCGCCGTCGAACGCGGGGCTGGCGCAGAACTCCGCTTTCGACGCCGTGTCGCGATCGTCGAGCCCGTCCCGTCGAACCCGGACTCCAGGTCCGATACCGCGACCCCGAAGATCCGCAGCGACCGGGTATCGCAGCTGTGCGGTAGCAGCATGGTCACCTCCCAAACCGGCCATCACCCGGTCGTACAGCCAACCTCCGGCCGATTGCACGACGTCGACGGCGCTGGCCGCAACAACGTCGAGTCGATATCGCTGACACTCACCGTCTGTACGGCTCGCTCGTGCTGAGCTGCCCGGCCCCTCTCGCTGATGTCGAATGTTGGAGTGACCATCAATCCATTCCTCATCGCCGCACCGGAGGAGTGCGTTGGCATTGCTGCAGCGCTTGTCGTCGGCTTCTTGTTGTGGGCTGCCGCCTCACGCAGCGCCGCTTCCAGGACAGGCCCGGTTCGGCGAATCGGGTGACGCGGCTCACCGGACAGCGCGACACTCCGGCCGGAATTTGTAAAGCTCGCGCCTTGCGACTCAGTACCCGCGGCGCGCCTCGAGTTCGGCGAGGACCTCGTCGGTGTGCTGTCCGAGTTCCGGTGCCGCGGAACGCGGCGCCCAGGGCGTGCCATGGAAATCCGCTGGTGTGGCCACCATCGGAACGCTGGATGCTCCGTCCGGCACGTCGACGATGCCGCCCGCGGAGTGGAACTGCTCATCAGCTACGACGTCCTCCAGCGTGTTGACCGGTGACCAGAAGAAATCCGGTTCGCCCGCGAAAACCTCCGCCCATTCGTCAAGCGAGCGGGTCGCGAAGATCTTGTCCAACTCAGCGATGAGCTCCACCGCGTTGGCGGCACGAGCCTGGGCATCGCCGAAGCGGGGATCGGTCAACCACTCCAGGCGGCCCACGGCACGACACAGCGCGGGCCAGTGCCGCTCGGCTTCGAGCCCGACGATCCAAAATCGCCGCCCGTCGCCGGCGGTGTAGTTGTTCATGCACGGGTTGCCCATCGATTCGCGTCGTCCGATCGCGATCTGCTGGCCGGTCAGCAGATAGGTGTTGAGGTCGAAGCTCACGGTGTAGGCGCCCTGGCGGTACAGCGAAGTGGTCACCAGTTGACCTGTCCCGGTGCGTTGGCGAGCGAGCAGCGCCGCACACACAGCCGCGGCCAGGGTCATGCCGGCCGAGTGGTCGCCCATGCCGCCGCGCTGGAACGGGGGCGTATCGCCGGGCCGGGTGAGCAGATGGGCCACTCCGGCGCGGGACCAGAACGCGGCCACATCGTAGGCGGGACGGTCGGCGTCGAGCCCGGTATCGCCGTACCCGGTGATCAAGCCGTACACCAGGCGGGCGTTGCGGGCCGACACCGACTCGAAGTCCAGCCCGAGACGTTGCAACGCTCGGGGGCGCACATTGGTCAGGAAGACGTCTGCGTCAGAAAGCAATTCGAACGCGGTGCCGCGGCCCGCGTCGGTGGTGAGGTCCAAGACGATGCTGCGCTTGGAACGGTTGTCCATTTCGAACGGTGGGTTGACCCCGAGATCGCATCCCAGCATCCGGCCGAACATGCGCCCCGGGTCACCGGCCGGCGGCTCGATCTTGATCACGTCGGCGCCCCAGTCGGCCAGAATGCCACCGGCGGCCGGCCCCGCCACCCAGACCCCGAGCTCGACGACTTTGATGCCTTCTACCGGTCCCGCCATGGCTAAGTTTCTACCCTCTCGCCAACAGGTGTAAGTTCTTACACCCCGTGTCATAGCCCCACCTGACCTGTGGCTTTCGCGACTGTCTCACGACTGTCGCATCTCAGGTTGTCTCACGAATGGCCGCATTTGTGGACATTGCAGTCGGTTAGGTGCGAAGCAGCTTGGAGGGCCTCACGCGTTGAGCGGCCGACCGACTGCCTGAGCGGGTGTTTGACGATGGGTTGGCAAAAGCGATAGCGCCTTTGATCCTGTCGACTGATCGAAGGCCGGAAAAGCAAACCGAACACATGGATCACGTAGTGATCCGAATTACCCAGCGCTGTAGGCACTTCCGTGCGCACTTGCTGTAGGTGGGAACAGGAACCGTAGCCCCGCCCCCAACCCCGGTTCACTCCGTACCTGCCTCGGCCCAATATTGGTTGTAGACCTCGTCAGAAGTCTTATTTCGTAGGGCCAAATCACAGCACTAGACGCACCAACCAGCCGCTCCTCCCTTTGTGCAGTGCACAGCTTCACAACCGCGTACAGGACAGGACTGAAACGGCCTTCTTCAAGGGGCGGTGTCGTCTGCGGGCTTACCGTTGACGCCGATGTACAAAGCCTTTTGGTTCAGCACCGACGCTGGCGCTTACTGGTCCGTCGTTGACGACGAGTGCTATCAAGTCATCGAGGTTGCGGATCGGTTCCTCCGGCCTCGCGAACGAATCTGGTCCGCAGGTGGGGGATGCCGCAGAACAAGTGTTTAGTGTCGGTCAACGAGTCGGGCAAGTGCGGCGACGGGCGAGGGCAGTCCAGCGATCTACGGCTGACAGCTTGGACAGGTCCGCAGAGAGTCACGACCGAATCACCAAGTTACATAAGAAAGCCGGCAAACACAGCCCTCGTGGGGACGAATACCGGGAGCCCACGCCTCACCACCGCACTTTCCACAGGGGACTCGAGCGAGTAGTTGCTCGGCGGATGTCTAGATATGAGTTCCCTTGCGTTTCAATACGATATCAAGTGTCCGGATCGCGCCGGGGATTCAGATTGCACATGGTACGAACTATGCATGAAAAACCTTGCACGCGTTACAGCATCGGTATTCATCCTGACCGCCGGGTTAGGGCTCGCCGGTTTGGGGGCGGCTACTGCCGCACAGGCCCAACCCGGGCCGTTCCCGCAATGGTGTCCTGGCGACTTCTGGGACCCGGGATGGGGTAGCAACCCGGATGGGTTCCATTGCCACGATGGTGGTCCCGGCTTTCGCGGTCACGATGATGGTCGTGGCCCAGGTTTCCACGACGGCC
This sequence comes from Mycobacterium sp., assembly GCA_035515675.1. Taxonomy (GTDB): domain Bacteria; phylum Actinomycetota; class Actinomycetes; order Mycobacteriales; family Mycobacteriaceae; genus Mycobacterium. Next base: position 66 of record DATJBA010000102.1, on the reverse strand, counting down.
GCGGCAGGCATTAAAGGGAACACTGCAGGGAAGCGGGACTGCGCACGATTGTGCGCAGTCCCGTAA
>DATJBA010000101.1:0-3631 GCA_035515675.1 Mycobacterium sp. | reverse complement strand
GGCTCCCTCCTGCCCGCGTGATGCATCCCTACCCGGCAGTGCGCCTGGCCGCCAGAACCTGAGGCAGGAGCCCAGTGCGGTAGTTCCGCACGCTGGGATCTGTGCGGGGGGCCGCCCGCAAGGGCGGTCCCTACCGCGACTCGCCCGTCGACGCCGATGTTTCCTTGGGCCGCATGAGCCCGCACATGAGCTTGGCGCCGGGGCCCGACCAGAAGGGTCACGTACTGTTGCTTGGAGCACGCCGATCAGACTTTCGGTTTCCTTGACCGAGGCCCCCGGGCGACCCACCCGATGGAGTGGTACGGATTCGGTTGGAGGGCAAGCGAAGTGGGTCGGAAAGGCAAACAGAAGCCGGCGGTTGTGTCGGCGCCGGTGGAGATCGCCGACGCCGAGCACGAGCTGGTGGTCGAGCGGGCCGCGGCGATCGATGTGGCCAAGGCGACCGGGAAGGTGTGTGTGCGTCTGCCCGGCAAGTCCGGGCGGCGGTTCAGCCGAGTGTGGGACGTGCCGGCGCGCACTGGCGCCATCGGCGAGCTGGCCGAGCACCTCAAGCAGCTGGGGGTCGAGAAGGTCAGCATCGAGTCCACCTCGGACTACTGGCGGATCTGGTACTACCTGCTGGAGGCGGCCGAGTTGAAGCCGGAGTTGGTCAACGCTCGGGACGTGAAGAACGTGCCTGGCCGGCCCAAAAGCGACAAGCTGGACGCCGTGTGGCTGGCCAAGCTGACCGAGAAGGGCCTGCTACGGCCGTCGTTCGTCCCGCCAGCGCCGATCCGGCGGCTGCGCGACTACACCCGGCTACGGGAGGATCTCACCCGCGAGCGCACCCGCTACTGGCAGCGGCTGGAGAAGCTGCTCGAAGACGCCGCGATCAAGGTGTCGGCGGTGGCGTCCACGCTGGACACGCTGTCGACCCGGGACATGATCGAAGCCCTCATCGCCGGCGAACGCGACCCGCAGCGGCTCGCCGAGCTGGCCCGCGGGCGGATGAAGGCCAAGCGCATGGAGCTGATTGGCGCGCTGGACGGCCGCTTCGATGACCACCACGCCGAGCTGGCCCGAATGTTGTTGCGCCAGATCGACACGCTCACCGGCGAGATCGACACCCTTACTGCGCGGATCGAGCAGCTCATCGCCGACCTGCCCGACACCGCCGCGGTCGACCAGGCAGCCGACGACGACACCGGCGGTGGCGAGGCGGGTGCGCGACCCAGCGCGCTCGGCGAGCAGGGCACCGGCGAATCCGGCGGCGACAGCCCCGCTGCGGCCCGCAACCCGATCCGGGTCGACCCCCACACCGTGGCCGAATGTGAGCGGCTCACCGCCATCGAACGCCTCGACGAGATCACCGGCGTGGGCGAACGCGCCGCCCAGATCATCATCGCCGAGATCGGCACCGACATGTCCCGCTTCCCCACGCCCCAGCATCTGGTGTCGTGGGCCAAGCTGTGCCCGCGCACCATCCAGTCCGGGCCGGTTACCCGCGCCGGCAAAACCGGCGAGGGCAACCCCTATCTGAAGGGCGCGCTCGGTGAGGCCGCCGCCGCGGCCGCCAAAACCAACACCTTCCTCGGCGAACGCTACCGGCGCATCGTCAAACGCCGCGGCAAGCTCAAGGCCCTAGTCGCGGTCGCTCGCTCCATCCTGGTCGTCGTGTGGCACCTGCTCGCGAACCCGACCGCCCGCTACCGCGACCTCGGCCCCGACTACCACACCAGCCGCGCCGCCACCACACGAAGAATCTGCAACCACATCGCCCAACTCACCGCCATGGGCTACCGGGTCACCCTCGAACCCGCCGCCTAGCGTAACCAAATACACAGCCGCACACCGCCACCCGGCTCCGCGCGCTCCACCGGGTTGACCTGGTCTGTGCAGCCACTCAACCCGAGCGCTACCCCTCACCGTGGCATTTTCCGATCAGGCAACAGGCCAAGGACCACTGCCGTCAACGTTAACGACGATCACACCAAAGCCCGCGAGGAGCTGGACGCATACACCCGCGGGTATTACTACCAACCGTTCGAAGTGATGAGCACCATCCATCCAGGCATACCGGGGCGGTTCGGTCGATGAGTGCGTGGACTGGCTGGGCCGCTACATCGACGCCGCGGTGAAGCATTTGATCCTGCGCATTGGTTCGTTGAACCCCCACCTCGAGATGGTCTCCGAGCGCCTGCTTGCCAGCTGCAGTCGATCGCGCCGTAGAAACACCGTAGAAACAGGCGCGGCATCGCTGATGGTGCGGGGCACCAGAGCCCACGCCGAGGCACTACGGGAGGGCATCGCCGCCGTGCTGGCGACGATGGGGCTGCGTCTGTCACCGGACAAGACCCTGATCACCCACATCGACGAGGGGCTGGACGTTCTCGGGTGGCGCATCCAACGCCACCGTAAACGGGGCACCAGCCGCTACTACGTCTACGTCTATCCGAGTACCAGGGCCGTGTTGGCGGTCAAACGGAAGCTCAAGAGGTTGCGCCGAACAGTCGAACGCTGGATGACCTGCTGCGCCGAGTGAACTCGACACTGCAGGGCTGGGCCGGTTATTTCCGGGCCGGAGTGTCCTCGGCGACCTTCTCCTACCTGGTGGCCAGCCACCGAGGACCGGGTGTTGATCGATCTGGAGAAGATCAGCACCATCCGTTACCGCTATAGCGGTTCGGTCATCCCCTCACCGTGGCCGGATACCGATGAGAACACCACCACGGCAGCCTGACCGGGTCTTGTGGAGAGCCCGGTGCATTGACCCGGTGCATTGAAAGGTGCACGCCGGCTTCGGGAAGCGGCCCGGGAAAACGGAACAGCCACAAACGGCTGTCACCGCGTCCCGGGCCGACTTTCACCGACCGGCCACCACGCTTATTACCCGGTTCATCGCCGATCATCAGAACCACCGCGACGGTCCTGATGGTCTGCGGTGGGGTGTCGAGTCGATCTGCACACAGCTGACCGAACTGGTGTGCCGATCGCCCCATCGACGTACTACGACCAGGTCAACCGGGAACCCAGCCGCCGGCGGCTGCGCGACGAGGAGCTTAAGACGCACATCCAACGCGTCCACGCGGCCAACTACGGGGTCTATGGTGCACGCAAGGTATGGCTTGCCCTCAACCGTGAGGGCATTCCAGTAGCACGGTGCACGGTCGAGCGGCTGATGGCCGAACTCGGCCTGAGCGGGGCGATGCGGGGCACGGCCAAACGCACCACCATCGCCGACGCGGCAGCAGCCCGGCCGGCCGATCTGGTGCAACGGCGGTTCGCGCCGCCGGCACCCAACCGGCTGTGGGTAGCCGATCTGACCTACGTGTCGACGTGGTCGGGGTTCGCCTATGTGGCCTTCGTCGTTGACGCCTACGCCCGCCGGATCCTGGGCTGGCGGGTCGCATCGACGATGGCCACCTCCATAGTGCTCGACGCGATCGAGCAAGCCATCTGGACCCGTCAACAAGAAGGAGTGCTCGACTTGAAAGATGTTGTCCACCATACAGATTATGCCGAGGTTTGCGTTAAGCCGAGGATCTGCGGAGATGGCCTGCGCTCGTGGGGGGTGCTGGCGGATTTCTCGGCTTTACGTATCGGGGTTATCGCAGGCTGTAGAGGGTTTGGAGTTGGTCTTCGGTGAGGGGCT
>DATJBA010000100.1:0-13559 GCA_035515675.1 Mycobacterium sp. | reverse complement strand
GACGGCAGCACCGCGGTCGGCACCTCCGGCGCCCTGAATGTCTGGTCGTCCTGGTTGATCGCGGCCACCTCGCTGCGGTCGAGCTGTGACAGCAGGGCCGGCATGCCGGACACTTCGGCGACGGCCTCCCGGCATCTCGGGCAGTCAGTCATGTGCGTCTCGAATTCACGCCGGTCGGCGGCAGACAGCGAGCCCAGCACGTAGGCGGCATCCCACATCGCGTAGCGGTGGTTGTCACCCTCAGACAGCTCACGCAGATCCCTGTCACCGGGCGGGCCGAGTCCCCGCAGCGACGTCATCGTGTCACCCCCATCTCCTGCAGCGTGAGTCGGAGCGCCCGCACCGCATAGTGTAGTCGCGACTTCACGGTTCCTTCCGCGATCTGAAGGTCGGCGGCGATCTGCGCGATGGTCCATCCCCGGTAGTAGGACCGGTCGATCACTGCCCGATGTTCGGCCGACAATTGGGCTGTCGCGTCGGCGATCAGCATCCGGTCCAGCGCCGCGTTCACCTCGTCCGGAACGGACTGCTCCGGGGCGCTCGAGTCGTCGAGCGAACCGACCACATTGCGGAACCGTGCGCTGCGCCGCTCGTCGATGATCATGTTGCGGGCGACGGTGAAGAGCCAGGCCCGCGTCGACCGCTCGGTGTCGCCGATAACTTCTGGATGCTGCCATGCTCGTAACAGCGTCTCCTGCACGACATCTTCGGCGCGGCTCGCATCGCCGGTCAACCGCAGCGCATAACGCCACAAAACCGCGGCGTGCTCGTCGTAGAGCGCCTTCATCAAAGCGGCTTCATGGTCCACCGTGCTAGCGACACGAGGCACTCGATCACCTCCCGATATTGACACGAGTCGAGTGCCTGTCCGGTTCACCATGGCTTTCCAGCGCGTCGGTGCTCAATCAGGGATCCAGTTTCCGTGGAATCCGTGCGGCACCCGCCGCGGCAGCCGCACCCGGGCAACGGGTTCGCCCTCGAAGTCGGACGCGTCGATGATCACCAGATCACTGCCGTCGCGCACCGGGTCGTAAACGTAAGTCAAATACCAGCCGGATAATTCGTCCGACCGCCCGGGCGATGGGGCGAACACCGCCTCCCCCGGGGCACCGGGCACGCCGGCAGCGCCGAACCGATGCTCGGACGCGATACCGCGGTCAAGGTCGTAGCGGACCAGGCAGCCGCTGCCGACAGCGACCGAGTAGCGAGCGGCCGCGCCGACTAGTCGGTCATCGACGCGCGGGAATTCCACACCGCGGTCGTCGAGCTGGGTTTCCTCGACGTCGCCGGCGTCCAGGTCGATCGTCCAGCGCCACAGCGCGGCGTCGACTTCGAACTCGCTACTGTTGCGCCACATTTCCGGGTAGCGGACCACCTCCAGCACAATGGAATTGCCGCTGTCATACGCGTTGGCGATGTGGAAGACGTAGCACGGGTCGACGTCGAGCCAGCGCACAGGACCGTAGGGATCGTCGCGGCGCAGCACGCCGAGCCGCGCGCCGTAGGAATCGTCCCACCGGTAAGGCAAGTCGCGTTCGTCTTGTTGTGCGAGCGCGAGCCGGAGGTTGAAGACCAGCGGCAGGTCCATGAAGACGACATGTTCGGCGGTCAACGCGAAGTCGTGCATCAGCGTCAGACCTGGTACGTCAATAGGCCGGTTGATAATCAGCTCACCGTCGGCGTTCGCGCGATGATAGGTCACATGCGGCTCGAAAATGTTGCCGCAACCGAAGAAGTGCAACTCTCCTGTGGTCGGGCAGATCTTCGGGTGCGCGGTCATGGAGTCCATCAGCTTGCCACCAAAGTCATAGGCGCCCAACGTTTTCAGGTCGTTGGTGATTTCGTAGGGCAGCGAGAATTCCATTAGCGCCAGTGTTTTGCCGGCGTGGCGGATCACGTGTGTGTTAGCGATGCTGGAGTGCAGGTTGCGGCTGCCGTCGGGGTTGTACACCGGGAACGGCTGCTCAAAGCTCTCGGTACGCACCCAGCGATTGCGGTACCAGGCTGCCCGGCCATTCTCCAGCCGCACCCCGTGGATCATGCCGTCACCCGTACACCAGTGGCCTCCTGCCTCCCGCGGGTTGGGGCCATTGCGGAGATACCAGCCGTTCAACTCGGCCGGGACGGCGCCTTCGACGGCCAGATCGAAGGCTGTCAGCTCGTCGGGCACCGGCGCGTAGTCGCCGGTGCGAAAGATGGGGAAGACAGTTTCAGGCGCATACGCCACGGCCGCTAGCGGGCTTGGTGAACGTTGCGGCCCAAAGCCAGCCGACGCATCGCGCAACCGCTTGCCAGCGACCGACACCGGCTCCGGGAGTGGCGGCCGAGCCGCTGCCGGGTCGTCTTCGTCGATGGCGACGACCTCGTCGCGGTCGAGTAGCGACAGCAGGGCGGGCATCGCGGAAAGTTCGGTTACCGCATCCCGGCATGACCGGCACTCGCCCAGGTGCGCCTCGAATTCGCGCCGGTCGACGTCCGACAGCGACCCCAACACGTAGGCGGCGTCCCACAGTGTGTACCGGTGGCCGTCTTGTCCGCGCGGTTCAGGGACGGGTGCTTCCTGCCCCGGAAACGCGGTCATTGTGCCACCCCCATCTCCTGCAGCGTCTGCCGCAGCGTTCGCAGCGCGTAATGCAGCCGCGACTTCACGGTGCCTTCGGCGATTCCCAGGTCGGTGCCGATTTGTGCGGTGGTCCAGCCGTAATAGTATGCGCGTCGAACAACCGCACGGTGTTCGGCGGACAACTGCGCCATCGCGTCCGCGACCAGCGTCCGGTCCAGCGCCGAGGCGACGTCATCCGGACCGGCCGCCTCCGGCGGGCCCGACCCATCAGGCGAGATCACCTCGTTGCGGAACCTGGCACTGCGCCGGTCGTCGACGATCATGTTGCGGGCGACGGTGAACAGCCAGGCACGTGTTGACCGCTGGTTGCCGTCGACGACCTCCGGACGTTGCCAGGCCCGCAGCAGGGTTTCCTGCACAATGTCTTCGGCGCGGTCCGCGTCGCCGGTCAACCGGCACGCGTAGCGCCACAAACCGGCGGCGTGCTGGTCATACAACATCCGCATCACGCCGGTTTCCGGGATGTCCATTCACCAGCCTTCCGGGGGTGACACGAGTACGGCGCCCCTTTGGTTCAAGACCTGCACCCGGCCGCTGCTAGCCGAGGGTCAAGATGCGGGGCCCGTCCTCAGTTACCGCAACGGTGTGTTCCCAATGCGCCGCGCGTGACCCGTCGGCGGTGGTGACCGTCCATTTGTCGTCGAGCACCACCGTTTTGCCTGTACCGAGAGTCAGCATCGGTTCAATGGCCAGCACCGAACCGGGGGCCAGCAGCGGGCCTCGCCCGGGAGAGCCCTCGTTGGGCAGGAACGGATCCATGTGCATCTGCCGGCCGATGCCGTGGCCCCCGTAGCCCTGCACGATCCCGAACGCGCGTCCGTAGCGGGCCTCGGCCGCACGCGTACCCATTTCGATGGCATGTGCTACGTCGGTCAGCCGATTACCGGTGATCATCGCCGCAATTCCGGTTTCCAGCGATTCCCTGGTCGCCGCGCAGAGTGCTTCGTCGGCTGCATCCAGCGTCCCGACCCCGAAGGTGATCGCAGCGTCACCGTGCCAGCCCTCCAGCACCGCGCCGCAGTCAATGGATACCAGGTCACCGGGCGCCAGTATTTCTGCGGTGGACGGGATGCCGTGAACAACCCGGTCGTTGACCGATGCGCAGATCGACGCAGGGTATCCGTGATAGCCCAGGAACGACGGTATCGCGCCGGCTTCGCGGATCACCGACTCGGCGATTTGGTCGAGGCTCAGGGTCGACGCCCCGGCAACCGCGGCCGCATTGACCGCCCGCAGCGCGGCAGCGACCACAGCGCCGGCCGCGGCCATCGCGTCGAGTTCACTGGCGCTGCGCTGCGGCACGACCCTGCGACTCCGCAGCCGCGCCAGCGCGCTCATGCTTACTTGCCAAGCGCTTGCAGCGCGCGGGCGAACACTTCATCCACCGTGCCGACGGCGTCGACAGTCTTCAATTCGCCGTGGTAGTACTCCAACAGCGGCGCGGTCTCGTCACGGTAGACCTTCATCCGGTTGAGAATGACGTCGTCGGTGTCATCGGCGCGGCCCCGTCCAGTCAGCCGCTCGAGCAACACCTCCTGCGATACCCGTAACTCCAGCACCACGTCGACCTTGGTTCCCCGGCGTTCGAGCATGTCATGCAATGCCTTGGCCTGCTCGAGCGAACGCGGGTAGCCATCCAGGATGAACCCGGCCGCCGCATCGGGGTTGTTCAGCCGGTCGTCGACCAGCGCGTTGGTCAAGTCGGACGGCACCAGGTCACCGGCATCCAGGTAGCGCTTGGCTTCCAGGCCGAGCTTGGTGCCCGCACGGATGTTTTGCCGGAACAGCTCCCCGGTGGAGATGTGCGGGATCTCGAGTTTCTCGGCCAGCTTCTCAGCTTGTGTGCCCTTGCCCGCTCCGGGCGGTCCCAGCAAAATTACCCTCACTTCAGGAACCCTTCATAGTTGCGCTGCATGAGCTGACTCTCGATCTGTTTGACCGTATCCAAACCGACGCCGATCATGATCAGAACCGCCGTACCACCGAACGGCAAGTTCTGTACCGCTCCGCCATTGCCGATCTGCAGGAACAGATTGGGCAGCACGGCGATCACGCCGAGGTAGATCGAGCCCGGCAGCGTAATCCTGCTCAACACGTAACGCAGGTAGTCGGCGGTCGGCTTGCCCGGCCGAATGCCGGGAATGAACCCGCCGAACTTCTTCATCTCGTCGGCACGCTCGTCGGGATTGAAGGTAACCGACACGTAGAAGTACGTGAAGAAGATGATGAGCCCGAAGTAGATGCCGATATAGACCGGGTCGCTCGGGTCGGACAGATAAGTGCCGACGAACTTGTCCCACCAGCTGTTGCCCGCACCGCCGCTGCCGCTGCGAACCAGCTGGGTGATCAGATGCGGAATGTAGATCAGCGACGACGCGAAGATGACCGGGATAACGCCGGCCTGGTTGACCTTGAGCGGCAGATACGTCGAGGTTCCGCCGTACATGCGCCGGCCCACCATGCGCTTGGCGTATTGCACCGGGATCCGGCGCTGGCCCTGCTCGACGAACACCACACCGACGATGATGATCAGCGCGGCCGCACAGACGGCGGCGAAGATGACCCCGCCGCGGCTGTCCAGGATTTGTCTTCCTTCGGGGATAATACGGGCGGCGATGCCGACGAAGATCAGCAACGACATGCCGTTGCCGATGCCGCGTTCGGTGATCAGCTCACCCATCCACATCACCAGCGCCGCACCGCCGGTCATCACCAGCACGATGACGACCAGGGTGAAGATGCTCTGGTCGGCGATGATGTCCCGCGTGCAGCCCTGTAGCAGCCCGCCGTTGGCCGCCAGCGCCACGATGCTGGTGGCTTGCAGGATGGCCAGCGCGATAGCCAGATAGCGGGTGTACTGCGTCATCTTGGCCTGGCCGGACTGGCCTTCCTTGCGTAATTCCTCGAACCGCGGGATGACCACGGTGAGCAGCTGCACGATGATGCTGGCGGTGATGTACGGCATGACCCCCACCGCAAACACCGTGAGCTTCAGCAGCGCACCACCGGAGAACAGGTTGATCAGCGAATAGATCTGTCCGGCCTCGCCGCCGCTGGCCTCTTTGATGCACTCCTGCACATTGGGGTAGTTGACGCCGGGAGACGGCAGCGCGGCACCGAGCCGGTAGAGGAGGACGATGCCCAGCGTGAAAAGGATCTTCCGTCTCAGGTCGACTGTTCGCAGCGACGAGATGAAAGCCGAAAGCACTCTATCCTCCTGCGCGGCCGGGGGTCATCCTGCGTCACGCGCCCACACCCGCAGGCCAGGACGTACGGCGTCGCGCGTCAAATCGTGTACGAGACTAACAGCTGATCTGGGCACGCCCGTCAAGGGCCTTTAAGAGCCAAGGTCAAGCCACCCCAGAGGACCCCAAAAAGACACAGGTGGCTCTTAGCGGCGCGGCGTAGAGTGCTACTGGCTCATTGCATTTGCTAAATATCGAACGCTGTGTGGGGAGCGCAGAACTGAGATAGGAGCACCATGACACGCACTGATCAAGACACCTGGGACTTAGCCTCCAGTGTCGGTGCCACGGCCACGATGGTGGCCGCGGCCCGCGCACTGGCCAGCGGGGGAACCAACCCGATCATCAACGACCCGTTCGCTGCGCCATTGGTACGGGCGGTCGGGCTTGATTTCTTCCGCCGCCTGGTTGACGGTGAAATATCAACATCTCCGGACACATCGGAAACGCCAGGCGACGGCGAACGGGACTTGCAGCTAGAGAGCGATTCGATCGCGGTACGTACCCGCTTCTTTGATGACTTCTTCCTCAACGCCGCCCGCGACGGGGTTCGCCAATCGGTGATTCTGGCCGCCGGCCTCGACGCACGCGCCTACCGGCTGGGTTGGCCGCCCGGGGGCGTGGTCTATGAAGTCGATCAGCCCAAGGTTATCGAGTTCAAGAACACCGCTCTGTCAAACTTGGGCGCTGCCCCGACCGCGGAGCGGCGAACTGTCAGCATCGATCTGCGGGAAGACTGGCCGGCCGCGTTGCGCAGCAGCGGATTTGACGTGACGCAACCAACTTCCTGGAGCGCCGAAGGCTTGCTGATGTACCTTCCCCCCGAAGCCCAGGACCGGCTTTTCGACAACATCACCGGGCTCAGTGCGTCGGGAAGCTTGCTGGCCACCGAATACCACCCTGACTCCGCCGCGACGATGTCGCAGCGCGCGCAGGAGTTCAACCAGCGATGGGTCAATTTAGGCTGCGACATCGACCTGTCGGGACTGTTCTTCGACGGCGAGCGCAGCAATGTCGTTGACTACCTGACCGTTCGGGGCTGGCAGGTGACCAGCCGGCCACGGCGGGACTTGTTCGGCGACTACGGCCGCGTCTTCCCAGACGACGATGCGCTGGCCCACCTGCGCAATATCGTCACCGTTACCGCAACGCTCAGTTAGGGACGCGCCCATGACAAATACCGACACCAAGCGATTTGATGGCGACAGTTGGGATCTGGCGTCCAGCGTAGGGGCCACCGCCACCGCGGTGGCTGCCCGGCGGGCGCTGGCGTCCAAGGGCCCGAACCCACTCATCGACGATCCCTTCGCCGAGCCATTGGTGAACGCCGTCGGCGTCGACGCCTTCATCCGGATGATGAACGGCGAGATCGAGGTCGCCGAGGACGATCCCGCATTCACGCCGCAGCGGCTCAGTGAAGGTATGGCGGTCCGCACCCGGTTCTTCGACTCCTTCTTCCTCGACGCCGCCGAAGCCGGTATACGCCAGGCCGCCATTCTGGCCTCGGGGCTCGACGCCCGCGCCTACCGGCTGCCGTGGCCGGCCGGGACCGTGCTCTACGAGATCGACCAGCCTCAGGTGATCGAGTTCAAGACCCGCACCCTGGCGGACCTGGGCGCAATCCCGGCCGCCGACCGCCGGGCGGTGGGGATCGACCTGCGCGACGACTGGCCGGCCGCACTGCGCAGCCGCGGACTTGACACCACCCAGCCGACGGCCTGGAGCGCCGAAGGCCTACTCGGGTACTTGCCGCCGGACGCACAGGACCGCCTGTTCGACAACATCACCGCGCTGAGCGCCAGCGGCAGCAGGCTGGGTACCGGCTACGTGCCGAACATCCGCGACCGCATCGAAAAACGGGGTCGCGAGGTCAGCGAGCGCTGGCGGCGCCTGGGACTGAACCTCAACTGGGCCGATTTGATCTACCCCGGCGACCGCAATGACGTGGTGGCCTTCCTGGCCGATCGCGGCTGGCAGTCGACGGTGCGCAGTACACCAGAGCTCTACGCCGACAACGGTTTCGAGTTTCCTGACCAACCGTCGATGGTCGCGTTCGGCGACATCAGATACGTATCCGCAATCTTGACGTAGCTCAGCGGAGTTTGGCGGCCGGTGCGCGGACGACCATCGGCACCGCGGGGAAAGACCACGCCATCTCTGAGCGTGACTTGCGCAGCGCGGCGGTGCCATAACCCCTCTTGCGGTAATCGGGGTGAATCCAGACCCACACGTCCACCTCACCGTGGACCAGTTCGCCGAACACCATGCCGACCTTCTGCCCCGAATCGACGGCCACAAACCATGCGGCCTCCTCGTCGTCGACGCGTGCCAGCCCGGCACGGATCTCGTCGTCGAGGTTGCCGGCCGGTCCGCCAGATCCATCGCCGGCAGCGCCCATGTCCTGGGTGCGGGCGGCGAAGATGTCGCGGTCCTCCTCGGCAGAAAAGGGCCGGAGTTCGAGGGTCTCACCCGAGCTGGCCGGACGCTCTTTGAGGGTGAAGCTCAGCTGTTTGTTCAGGTCCTCGAGTTCGGCGAGGATCTTCTTGCGCGAATCGCTGGTGAGCTGATTAAACGACATGCCCATCACCGCTTCGGCGGCTGCGTGGGATGTGTCGAGCAAAGCGACGATCGCCTCGACCGCGGCCACCTTGTTCTCGGCCTCCACCATGAGGTCAAGTACTTCGTGCCGGCGTTCGAGAGCCTTCAACAGGGTGTCCGCGATCTCTCGACGGGCGGCTTTGCGGTCGTGGTCGGTCGCCATTGCACAAGCCTAGAACGCCACCGGAGCTATCGCGCTAGATCTTCGGTTTCCCAGCTCCAGGAACCGTTGGTAGCGGTTCTCGATCGCAGCCGTCCAGGCGGGGTCGGGCTCGACGATGCACGCCGTGGAAACCCACCTGGCGGCGTCGGCGATCGACGTTTCCAAACCGGCTGCGATGCGACCGAGGAAAGCCGCTCCCAGTGCCGCTCCCTCGGCCACCCCGGACACCTCCACCGGCCGCCCGGTGGCGTCGGCGATGGCCTGCATCCACAGCCGCACCCGGGTGCCGCCACCCGCGGCCACGATGCGCGACACCGAAGCCCCGCTCAGCTCGATGAGCTGACGGACCACGAAGCCCGACGCCTCGTAGGCGGCTCTGCGCAGTGCGGCCGCGTCATGGGTCAGATCGAGGGCGTCGAGCACGGCCCGACGATCCGGGTCGTAGAACGGCGTGCGCTCCCCGCGTATGTAGGGCGACCACACCGGTACCCGGCGCGGATCGACCTTTTGAAGATCGCCAGCCGGGTCACCCGGTCTCACAACGCGATCCACCCAGCCGAGGAACAAACCGCCGGCATTGCTGGCTCCGCCAATCTGGCTCTTACCGGCGGCGGTGTGCGGAATGGTCCACAGGCCGGGCACCTGCCGGGCCTCGCCGATGGTCGTCCATACGATCAGAGTGGTGCCACACAGCACCAGCACGTCGCCGTCGTGGTCGGCGCCGGCCACGATCTGTTCACACAGGGCGTCGACGGCGCCGACTGCCAATACGGCCCCGGTCTGATGCACCTGCCCGGCGGCCGCGCCGATTGTCTCCACCTGCGGCATGTGCCCGACGGTCGCGCCGCAGTCGGCGCATGCCGCCGGGTTCCAACCAGTCCCGTCGAACAAGGGAAAGGCGGTGGCGGCAGTGGCGAAGTCGATCACCGCCTCGCCCGCCAGAGCGTGGTTAGCCACCGCCGCTGCCGGCCAGCACCCGGCCGCGTCGGGCGCCTGCGCGACCGTCCAGCGCAGAAACTCGGCGGTCTCGCCCAGCGCCGGAAGCGGTTGTTTGAGGGCGCCCGGCACCCGGCCCCTTGCGTCGCCGTACAGCAGTCCCGGTGTGATCGGCCTGCCCGCGGAGTCGACGGCGGTCAGCGACGGCACTATCGCCGAGACGGCCACCGCCCGGACGTTGGGCCCGGGGGCCAGCTGGTCCAGGGCCGCCAATGGGCCCCGCCGCCACGCCTCGTCGGCGTCGTGCTCGAGCCGGTCTGGGGCCGGCACCCGCAGCTCATGCGGAATCCGCACCCGCGCCGTCACGCGGCCGTCGGCGTCGGCGGCTACCGCTTTGACCGCGGTGCTGCCGACGTCGATGCCGATGGTGACGTCTTCACGTGACACGGGCGTCACCGTACGCCAGCATTGGCATTCGTGACGTCCAGACCGCGCGCCCTGGTGACTGCCCCGCTGCGTGGACCGGGGTTCGCCAAGCTCCGGCAGCTGGCCGACGTGGTATACGACCCGTGGATCGATCAGACCCCGCTGCGGATCTACAGCGCCGAGCAGCTGGCCGACCGGATCGCTTCCGAAGCCGCCGATGTTGTTCTGGTGGAAAGCGACTCGGTGCGCGGCCCGGTATTCGACCTGAGATTGCGCGCGATCGCGTCCACCCGCGGGGACCCCAACAACGTCGACATCCCGGGAGCCACCGCGGCCGGTGTCCCGGTGCTGAACACCCCGGCCCGCAACGCCGACGCGGTCGCCGAGATGACAGTGGCCCTACTGCTGGCCGCGACCCGTCACCTGCTGACCGCAGACGCAGATGTCCGCAGCGGCAACATATTTCGCGACGGCAGCATCCCCTATCAGCGGTTCCGTGGCGCCGAGATCGCCGGGCTCACCGCCGGGCTGGTGGGCCTAGGTGCCGTCGGCACTGCGTTGCGGTGGCGGCTGTCCGGGCTGGGCCTGCGGGTCATTGCCCACGACCCGTACAACGACGAGGCCCGGCACAGCCTCGACGAGCTGCTGGGCGAGGCTGACATCGTGTCCCTGCATGCACCGGTCACCGACGACACCGTCGGGATGATCGGCGCGAGGGAGTTCGCGGCCATGCGCGACGGCGTGGTCTTTCTCAATACCGCCCGGGCCCAGCTGCACGACACCGACGCGCTCGTTGACGCACTTCGCGCCGGCAAGGTGGCCGCCGCCGGCCTGGACCACTTCGCCGGCGAATGGCTGCCGACCGATCACCCGCTGGTGGGTATGCCCAACGTCGTCCTGACCCCGCACATCGGCGGCGCCACGTGGAACACTGAAGCTCGGCAGGCGCAGATGGTGGCCGACGACCTGGAAGCGCTGCTCTCCGGCAAGACGCCCGCCCACATCGTCAACCCGGAGGTGTTGGCCTCATGAAATTCGTTGACAACCCGGAAACCGCTGTGCTGGCGGCAGCCAAGGACATGCTGCGCCGGGGCCTGGTCGAGGGAACCGCCGGCAACATCTCGGCGCGGCGCTCCGACGGCAACATCGTCGTCACGCCGTCGTCCGTCGACTATCGCGACATGGAACTCGACGACCTCGTACTGGTCGACCCGGGCGGCGCTGTGCTGCAAGCCAAAGACGGTCGATCGCCGTCGTCGGAAATGAAGCTGCACCTGGCGTGCTACCAGGCGTTCGACGACATCGGCAGCGTCATTCACAGTCATCCGGTGTGGGCGACCATGTTCGCCATCGCGCATCAGCCTATCCCCGCCTGTATCGACGAGTTCGCGGTCTACTGCGGCGGCGACGTTCGGTGCACAGATTATGCCGCGTCCGGCACACCTGAGGTCGGCCTCAACGCGGTCAAGGCGCTCCAGGGCCGGGCCGCCGCCCTGATCGCCAACCATGGCCTGGTGA
Organism: Mycobacterium sp.; assembly: GCA_035515675.1. Taxonomy (GTDB): domain Bacteria; phylum Actinomycetota; class Actinomycetes; order Mycobacteriales; family Mycobacteriaceae; genus Mycobacterium. The sequence continues at coordinate 2,050 of DATJBA010000100.1, read as the reverse complement.
CCGTGGGGCCTCGACCCGACAAGGTCCTGCACGTCACCGCCCTGGTTGAGCGCACCGCCCAAATCGTTTGGGGCGCACGTACTCTCGGCGGTCCGGTGCCCATTCCCGAGGACGTGAACCGCAACTTCGCCATGGTCTACGGCTATTTGCGCGCTAATCCGATGTAGCAACGCCGAGTGTGAACTATGCGACACGCCGACAACGCGTCGCAAATTTCACAGCGGAGCGACGTCGTGCAGGCGTAGACCCGGTACCCGGTTGAAGTGCTTGTGGTTGCGCGTAGCGAAAGGCAGGTCGAAGTTTAAGCAGATGCCCGCCTGCGGGCAGTCGGCCAGGCCGATATCCTGGCCAGCTCCGCGTAGCGTTGCAGCCAACTCTCCCGCGCGAAGCGCACAACCGGAGTCGAGCGGGAAGGTCCGCGAGCGCACCAGCCGCAGGATCTCTTCGCGCCGCGCCAAGAAGTCCGCGCCGACCCGTAATTCGAACGCGGTTATCGCCGTGACGCGCAGGCGATGGCTGGTGATCAACTCGCGGACCAACGGCGCTCCCGGGCCCGTGCCGCAGAGAAAGTCGATCATGAGACCGGTGTCGACGACTACGAGGCCCGCCATGTGGTTCTCACGTCGTTGATGCGAGAACGCATCTCTTGCGCATCGGACTCGGTGAGCATGCCTTCGAGTCCCAGCAGCAGGTCCACCTCGTCGGTGTTCAAATTCGCGAGATACCCATCCAGTGCTTCCTGGACAAGCGTGGAGAACCCACGCACGCCGCGGCGCTGGCGATCGCGCTCAGCGCGCGATGTTGTTCGTCGGTAATCTCCACACGCCCGGATACCACCCCCGCCTAACGCTGGTCGATGGCCACCTTGACGGCGCCGCTCTCGCCCTGGTTGGCAATCGCCAGAAAGGCGTCGCGCCATTGTTCCAGCCCGAAGGTGTGGGTCAGCATGGGACGCAAGTCCACCCGGCCAGCCGCGACCAGATCGAGATAGTGGCCGATGGCATGCTTGCGCTGCCCGTCGATCTCCTCGATTCCGAAGGCGTTCGAACCCACCCAGCTGATTTCTTTGAAGTACAGCGGGCTCCACTCCCACCGGCCGGGCGCATGGACACCGGCCTTCAGCAGCGTCCCCCGGGACGCCAGCACCCGGACCCCGACTTCAAACGTCTCGGGCTTGCCGACGGTGTCGTAGACGACCTCGACCGCCCCCGGGTGGGCCATCGGCAGACCTTCCAGCGGTTGCCGCAGCCGGCCGCCGCCCCACGCGACCAGTTCTTCGATGACGGCCAAGCGCGGCTCGTGCGCCAGCACTTTGGCAGCGCCGAACCGCCGGGCCAATTCTGCCTGGGCTTCGAAACGTGCCACCACGGCGACCGCCACGTCCGGATAGAGCGCCCGCAGGATCGCGACCGCGCACAATCCCAGAGAGCCGGCCCCGTACACCAGGACCCGGCCCGAGCGAGGCGGTGGGTGGCGGGTGATCGCGTGCAGGGACACCGAAAACGGGTCGGCGAACAGCATGCTGTCGTGGGCGGGCATCAATTCGGCGTATCCGCCCGTTACGTCGGCCGACACCCCGGTGTGGATGCCGGGCTTGATGTCGCCGTCGGTGAAGCTCCAGCACAGGCTGTAGTCACCGTTTTCGCAAGCGGGACAAGGCGGCTCGATGCCACGCGGCCCGCACGACAACCACGGGTTGAGCACCACCCGCTGCCCGACCTGAAGCCCGCGGGCCTTCGGGCCCATCGCCACCACGTCGGCGACGACCTCATGGCCCATGACTTGGGGAAACGAACAGAATGCGGCCATGGCGTTGTCGGCGTCGCCCTCGCCGAAGTCCATCAGGATCTGCTTGGAGTCCGAGCCGCAGATGCCGGTCAGCCGCGGCCGGGTGATCACCCAATCCTGATGCGGCAATTGCGGATCCGGCACTTCGCGAAGGGCGGTCGGGGTGTGGGCCAAGTTCTGCGTCAGCGGGTTGGCGTTTTCGGGGACCTCGAAAGGTTCCGGTGGCACGCCATAGACAAGCGCCTTCATCGCGGCGCCATCC
>DATJBA010000099.1:0-4097 GCA_035515675.1 Mycobacterium sp. | reverse complement strand
CCGGCCAGCGACTCGCATAACGCCACTGGTCGTGTTGCCTTCCACCAAGGGATACAGTGTCGGCGCCCCGAACTGTTGATTTCGCGGCTCAATAGCCCGGCCTACACGTGCCCCTGTCAACGCTTCGCCTGCGCCCTCACGAGCACCGACGCATGACTCGGGGCCGCCGTAGATCGCTACTCCTTCGGCGTAGGGCTCCTCCATCCCCTCCTCCAAGCCGGTTTATCCCGGCGCACACCCCCCACACCACACCCTTAATGTCAATTCTCAGCTGATGTGGCGAATTCTTAGGTGATCTGTCGTAACGGTGGCGAATTCTCACCGAATGTGGTGGGGATGTATTGGTGCTGGATAGTTTCGAGCACCTACCGGTTTGGCTGCCGGACGGTGAGGACGGGTTTGACGCGGTATTTGTGACCGCATCGGGGGAGCAGCGGCGGGTGCCGTGGCGGAGGCTGCCGCTGGTGGTCGACGCGATCGGCGGGCCGGTGCGGTCGTTGCGGTCGTTGCGGTCGTTTCGGGGTCAGAGCTATCCGGGTTGGTACTGGTCGGCGACGCTGGGGCGGCGGATCGGGTTCGAGTCGTGGGTGGCACGGGATCACTTGGTGGCGCTGGATTTCGATCCGGACGTGGTGGACATCGTGTCGCAGCCTTTCTGGTTGGTCTGGTGCGATGAGCAGGGCAAACAGCGGCGCCATGCGCCGGATTTCCTGGTGCGGCTGACCGACGGGCGCACGCTGGTGCTGGATTCGCGCTCGCTGGGGTGGATCGGCCAGCGGGATCGGGCCGCGTGCGCGGCGATGTCGCAGGCCAGCGGCATGGTCGGCTGGGAGCACGCGGTGTGGGATCGCCTGGATCCGGTGACGGCGGCCAATCATCGCTGGCTGGGTGGCTATCGGCATCCTCGTGCTTCGACGAGGCGCTCGCCCGCGAACTGCTGGCGGTGTTCACGCAGCCGCAGCCGTTGATGGACGGCGCCGAGGCGGTCGGCGATCCGTTGGGAACCCTGCCGGTGCTTTATCACCTGATGTGGCGGCACTGGCTGGTGGCGGATCTGTCGGTGGTGCTGTCGCATCGCACGGTGGTGCGGGTGTCACCCAACGTGGCGAATCTGTCGAAAGACGTGGCGAATCTAACGCGGGACCTGCCGGTGCGTCTGCAGCGGGTCCGGTGATGTTCGAGCGCCCGGGTGTGCTGTCGGTGGGCGACCAGGTGGTGTTCGGCGCAGCGGTGCACACCGTGGTCGCGATTTCGGGCACGATGATCCGCCTGCTGTCTGATGCTGGGCAGGCCAGTGTGGTCGCGTTGCCGTTCCTGCTGTCGGCGGAGGATTTCGAGCTGGTGGGGTCGGCCCGAGCGGCGCCGAAGATCGAACCGTGGGGCCTGCTGGACACATTGCCGGAAGACGTGTTGGTGGCGGCCAAGGACTGGGAGCGCCACGTCGTCGAGGTCGAGACCGGGCTGCCGCCGGACGCCCCGGCCGGGACCGAGCCCCGGCCGGGTTATGACCCGGTGACGTGGTCGCTGGCGGCGCGGGAGGAGGCCAAGGCGGCGGAGTTGACCGCGGCTGGGCGCAAGACCAGTGCCCGTACGGTTCAGCGGATGCGGCGCCGCTATCGCAATCAAGGATTGTGGGGCCTGGTCGATTCCCGTTACGCCCGCATGTCGGAGCCGACCGGGCAGGTCGATCCTCGCGTGGTCGCAGCAGCCACGGCGGTCGTGGCCGCACAGACCGGCACGTCGACGGGCACGAAATCGCGTGCTATCACCCAGATCCGGCGGCTGCTCGACGACGAGCACGGGCCCGGGGCGGTGCCGATGCCGTCACAGGCGACGTGTTACCGGCTGCTGGATGCGCTGGCGAAAGGGCGGCACACCTTCGGCTCAGCGGTGACCCGCCGGCAGACGGCGAACAAGCCGGACCGCGTCTACACCCAACGATGGCGGCCCGGCCGGGTGAGCTGGTGCATTTGGACACCACCCCGCTGGATGTGATGGCGGTCATGGACGACGGGGTGATCGGCCGCGCCGAGCTGATGCTGGCGGTCGATATCGCCACCCGCAGCATCGGCGCGGGAGTGCTGCGACCAGTCGGGGCGAAAGCCGTTGACGCGGCACTGATTCTAGCGCGGATGACGGTGCCCGAGCCGATGCGCCCGGGCTGGGATGAGGCTTTGGCGATGTCAGCCTCCCGCATCCCGCACCAGCGGCTGGTGTCGCTGGACGCCCGGATGGCGCTGGCCGCCGCCAAGCCGGTGATCGTTCCCGACACCGTGGTCATCGACCACGGCAAGGTGTTTCTGTCGGAGGTGTTCCTGCGCGCCGCGGACACCCTGGGCATCTCGGTGCAGCCCGCCCACGAACTGACCGCGACCGACAAGGCGATCATCGAACGGACCTTCGCCTCCATCAATACCCTTTTCTGCCAACATGTTTCGGGCTACACCGGCCGCGATGTCACCCGCCGAGGTGCCGACGTCGCCGACCGCGCGGTGTGGTCGCTGGCGGATCTGCAGGAACTGTTCGATGAGTGGGTGCTGATCTGGCAGACCCGACCCCATGAGGGCCTGCGGCATCCGTTCAGCCCCGCCCAGACGGCCTCGCCCAACGACGCCTACGCGGCGCTGATCGCCGCGGCCGGATACGTTCCGGTCACCCTGACCGGGGAGGACTACATCGAGCTGCTGCCCGCGGAATGGCGGGCCATCAGCGACACCGGCGTGCAGATCGACTACCGCACCTACAACAGCCCCGAGTTGAGGCCCTTGGTGGGGCAGAGTTCCGGGGTTGCGAGCAAGAACGGGCGCTGGGAAGTCCACTACGACCCCTACGATGTCTCGCGGGTCTGGGTCCGCAACCATCGTGGTCGCGGCTGGTTCACCGTCGCCTGGACGCATCACAGCATCGTGCGGCAACCGTTCGCGGACTTTACCTGGCGTGCCGCACGCAGGCTCGCTGCTGCGCGCGGAGTCGACGACGCCAACGAGATGGCCGTCGCGGTCATCCTGGCCGCGCTGCTGCGCCGCGCCGAAGCCGGACCCGACACCACCCGCCCTTTGGCCCGCACCGCCTCCACCAGGGACATGCCCAACCATCTGCCCAAAGAACTGGCTACCGATATCGGCCGCTGGCCAGCTGAGCTGCCCGAACCCGCACCACAGGCCGCGTTGGGCGCTGCGCGGGCAGAGGTCAGCACAATCAACCCGAATGACGAGATCGACGCCCGAGACGGTGGTGCCGTTCGGGTTGCTCGACGTCGTCGACGACTGGGAGGGCCGCTGGTGAGCTCCGTGCACCTGGATGCCCGGCATCCACTGGCCACCAAGGAGGGGTGGGCATCGTTTGTCGGCAAAGCCAATCCTGAACCACCGCAGCTGCTTTCCGGCGCTGATATGGACAGGATGGATGATCTTGAGCGGGATCTCTATAACCAGGCCCGTCAGGACTATCACTCGTCGCTGCTGCTTGTCGCCATCCCCGACATCCGCAAGATCATCCATACCGGGCAAAAGCTGATCGTCAACAACCGTGGCAAGCTGCTCGGCCGCCGGGGTCTGTTGGTGTCGGGTGCCAGCAGCACCGGCAAGTCGACCTCGATCACCCAGTTGGGCAGGCGTTTCCAGGTCGAGTTCGAACGCCGCAATCCTGGTATTCCCGATCGGATCCCGGTCGTCTACATCTTGATCCCTCCTGACGCGGACTCCAAAGCCCTCACTACCGAGTTGGCGGTGTTCCTGGGGCTGCCGGTCGGCTACTCCGACAGCCCGCAGGCGTTGGCGCACGCGGTTGCCGCGGTGATGCGCCGAGCCGCAACCAGGCTCGTCCTCGTAGACGAGCTTCACCGGCTCGACCTCTCGACGAAAAGGGCAAAGGGGCCTCTGACCAGCTGAAATACTTCTTCGACACGGTGTCGGCGACATTCATCTACGCGGGACTGGATCTCGAGGAGACCAACATGTTCTCCGGAATCCGCGGCCGCCAGATCGCCGGGCGGTTCATCCCAGTCAGGACGGCGCCATTCTCATATAACACCACCGCGGCCAAAAGCGACTGGAAAAAGCTGGTCGCCACGATGGAGCAGTCGCTGCGGCTGCACC
>DATJBA010000098.1:0-30747 GCA_035515675.1 Mycobacterium sp. | reverse complement strand
GGGTTGGTGCCGGCGGGAGGGGGCGGTAACACGGTCTGCATGGTTAACCGCTAATTTACCGAAAACCGCCACCTGCTCCCGAGCGCTCGCGTCCGCGGCGAGGCTGCTCAGCCGGCTCGCCGATCAATCAGCGCCGTCGGCAAGGGAGCAAGTGGCGGGTTGTCCGGAGGCCGAGAAGGTACCGGGAAGGTTACCTGGTACCGAGGGGAGCCTGCTGCGTTGGCGCCTGCTGCAAGGGTGCCTGCTGCGTTGGCGCTTGCTGCAAGGGTGCCTGCTGCGCTGGGGCCTGCTGCAACGGTGCCTGCTGCGCTGGGGCCTGCCGCGTTGGCGCCTGCTGCCCTGGCACCTGCTGCACTGGGGCCTGCTGCACTGGCACCTGCTGCACTGGGGCCTGCTGCACTGGCGCTTGCTGTGCTGGGGCCTGCTGCAATGGCGCCTGTTGCGCCGGCGCCGGCTGAGTCCCGAGAACCCGGACCAGGTAGGGCGCCATGCCGTTGGAGCGCACCGGCGAAACCTGGACGACGTCGCCCACCTCCAGCATCTGCCCGTTGCCCAAGTACATCGCGACGCTTTGCGTACCTTCAGGACCATAGAAGATCATGTCACCCTTGCGTGCTTGCTGCGGCAGGACCTTCTGGCCGACCCGGTAGATCTGGCCTGAAGAACGCGGCAGCTTGATCCCGGCGCCGGCATAGGCGTACTGCATCAGACCCGAGGCGTCGAAACCGACGGTGTTGATACCCGTACCGGTGCCGCGGGTGGGGCCATTGACACCGCCGCCGGCCCAGGAGAACGGCACGCCGCGCTGCGAGAGACCACGCATGACGACGATGTCGGTGGCCTGCTGGTAGTCCATCGGCCTGGTGCCCGGGTCAGCGGTCGCGAGGCTGGGAGCGACCAGCGGGGCCACCAGCAGCGCGAGACCGATCGCGAAGGCGTAGATGCGATTCATTGGGATTCCCCACTCTCTTTCTTGCGTTTTGGGCCCCAGCGCGGTGACTTCGCGCCTCGGCCGCTGTTCCATGACTCACGCGAAGGCCGCCCCGTCGGGGCCGAACGCTGCTGCATGACGCTTGGAACGTGAACCAGTCGGTTAACCGGCTGAATTCACACCAGTCACTACAGTAACTTTTACAACAGAAGTTGCCGATGGAACATAGCTAGTGAGGTCCACGAAGGATTTTTTGTCGTACCGTGACCGGACGGTGACTGGCCGGCCCAATCCTGTATGCGCAGTTGTGATTTCGGTCTCAGGCTGTCGATTTCGCGGGGCAGCAGCAGGACCGCGGTGGGTGGGCGGTCACCCCGCGATCTAGGAACGCGCTACCCGCGCACCGCAGTAAGCCCGCCACCGCGTCGGAGGTGTGAGTCTCGTTCATTGCCAATAACGTTGGCTGAAGGCGGTCATGGTCGAACCGGCCACGGCTACAAAGATGATGATGGCGAGCGCCAGGACCGGCCAGAAGGACATGTACCAGCCCTTCAACATCGAAACAAACGGGCCGAGCACAGCCGCAGCAATTGCCGCGCCGATGCCGCCCCACACCAGCGGGTGGATGTAGTAATCGATTCCGTAGGGGACCGGCCCGCACCTTTCCCCTTCGCAGATCTCTGAGGTAAAGCCGAAGAGCCGGGACGGCCAATTCGTCATTGTGGCGATCAAGACCAGCGCTCCCCACATCGCAAGGGTGCTGATCACGTCCCAGGCGGCTATCCGCAGCCGAAGTACCCGCGGTGCCTCTGGGTCGCCGTCGTGTGCGTCGGGCGAGTCAGCGAAACCATCGGGGGATTCCGGAGACTCCTCGGGGAAGTCTTGGACGTCTTCGGGCACGATCGGGGAGTCGGTGTCCTTGGCTGGATAGGGGCCCGGGTAAGCGTCATCGGGCTGGTGCGGCGAAGCCATGCCGTTAGATGCTCCCCGATGGCTGGAATTTGTGCGACCCGGCTGCTTTACGCTGGGTCTTTATGCCTGCGGCGAGGGCCGGGTTGACGCCCGAGGAAATCAGCGAGATCGACGCTATGCACCTGTGGCACCCCTACAGCACTATCGGCAGCGAGTCGGTACCGCCCGTGGTAGCCGTCGCCGCCCACGGTGCCTGGCTGACGCTGATCCGCGATGGCAAGCCCGTCGAGGTGCTCGACGCGATGAGCTCCTGGTGGACCGCGATCCACGGTCACGGCCACCCGGTCCTAGATGCGGCGCTGACCACCCAACTGGGCGTGATGAACCACGTCATGTTCGGCGGGCTGACCCACGAGCCCGCGGCCCGGCTGGCGCAACTGCTGGTGGAGATCACGCCGGCGGGCTTGGACACGGTTTTCTTCAGCGACTCCGGTTCGGTGTCGGTGGAGGTCGCGGTGAAGATGGCGCTGCAGTACTGGCGTAGCCGCGGGTGGCCCGGCAAGCGGCGATTGATGACGTGGCGGGGCGGCTACCACGGGGACACGTTCACGCCGATGAGCATCTGCGACCCTGATGGCGGCATGCACTCGCTGTGGACCGACATCCTGGCCCGGCAGGTGTTCGCCCCACAGGTGCCACGCGACTACGACCCCGCCTACAGCGCGGCGTTTGAGGCGCAACTGGGGCAACACGCCGCCGAACTGGCAGCCGTGGTCGTCGAGCCCGTCGTGCAGGGCGCGGGCGGGATGCGTTTCCATGACCCGCGCTATCTGCGTGACCTGCGCGACATCTGCCGGCGGCACGAGGTGTTGCTGATTTTCGACGAAATCGCGACCGGCTTCGGCCGCACCGGTGAGCTGTTCGCCGCCGATCACGCCGGGGTCAGCCCGGACATCATGTGTGTCGGCAAGGCGCTCACCGGCGGATACCTCAGCATGGCCGCCACCTTGTGTACGACCGACTTTGCGCACACCATCAGCTCCGGTGAGGCCGGTGCGCTGATGCACGGCCCTACGTTCATGGCCAATCCCCTGGCCTGCGCGGTGTCGGTGGCCAGCATCGAGGTGCTGCTCGGCCAGGACTGGCGGTCACGGGTGGCTGAGATAGCCGCCGGGCTGGCGGACGGACTCGAACCTGCCCAGGCACTGCCCGGCGTGACCGACGTCCGGGTGTGCGGCGCCGTCGGCGTCATCGAATGCGACCGGCAGGTCGACCTGGCCGTCGCCACTCCGGCGGCGCTGGACTATGGCGTGTGGCTGCGCCCGTTCCGCAACCTGGTATACGCGATGCCGCCCTATATCTGCCCGCCGGACGAGATCGCGCAGATCACCTCGGCGATGGTCGAGGTCGCACGGCTCACCGGTTCTCGTAGGCTCTAGGTCGATGAAGGCACCGATCAAGACGCCCCCGCAAGCGGGTGGTACCCCCACACCGCTGGCCTGGCTGGAGGCGGTGGAGAGGCAGCGCCGCGAGGCCGGGCTGCGTCGCTCGCTGCGGCCGCGTCCTGCCGCCGCCACCGAACTGGACCTGGCGTCCAATGACTACCTCGGTCTGTCACAGCATCCCGACGTCATCGAGGGCGGCGTTGCGGCGCTGCGCACCTGGGGTGCCGGCGCCACCGGTTCCCGCCTGGTCACCGGCGACACCGAACTGCACCACCAATTCGAATCCGAACTCGCCGATTTCGTCGGCGCGTGCTCGGGTCTGCTGTTCTCCTCGGGTTACACCGCCAACCTGGGCGCTGTCGTCGGCTTGTCCGGCCCCGGTTCGCTGCTGGTGTCTGATGCCCATTCGCACGCGTCTCTGGTGGATGCCTGCCGGCTGTCGCGGGCCCGGGTGGTGGTCACGCCGCACCGTGATGTCGGCGCCGTGGACACCGCCCTGGGAGCACGCGACGAGGAACGCGCCGTCGTCATCACCGACTCGGTATTCAGCGCCGACGGCGCGCTGGCCCCCGTCCGCGAATTGCACGAGGTATGCCGCCGTCACCGCACGCTGCTCATCGTCGACGAAGCCCATGGTCTCGGTGTGCGCGGTGGCGGGCGCGGGCTGCTGCACGAGCTGGGGCTCGCGGGTGCGCCCGACGTGGTGATGACCACGTCGTTATCCAAGGCGCTCGGCAGCCAGGGGGGTGTGGTTCTCGGGCCGGCGCCGGTGCGTGCTCACCTGATCGATGCGGCCCGGCCGTTCATCTTCGACACGGGCCTGGCACCGGCGGCGGTGGGTGCGGCGCTGACCGCGCTGCGAATCCTGCGGGCCGAGGCGTGGCGGCCGGAGGCGGTGCTGCGGCATGCCCGCACTCTGGCCGGGATTTGTGATGTACCGGGAGAACCGCAGTCGGCGGTGGTGTCGGTGATTCTGGGTGATCCAGAGGTGGCGCTGGCCGCCGCGACAGCCTGCCTGGACGCCGGCGTCAAGGTGGGGTGCTTCCGGCCCCCGACCGTGCCCGCCGGAACGTCGCGGCTGCGGCTGACCGCGCGCGCGTCGCTGGATGCCGCCGAACTCGAGATCGCGCGCCGGGTGCTGACGGATGTGCTTTCTGCGGCACGCCGTTGACGGTCCTGGTCGTCACGGGTACCGGCACGGGGGTCGGTAAGACGGTCGTCACCGCGGCGCTGGCCTGTCACGCCCGTCAGGCCGGCATCGATGTGGCGGTGTGTAAACCAGTCCAGACCGGCACCGATTCCGGTGATGATGACCTCGCCGAGGTGGCCCGGCTGTCCGGTGCGACGGAACTCGCCGGGTTGGCGAGATATCCGCAGCCACTGGCGCCGGCTGCCGCGGCCGAGCAAGCCGGGATGGCTTTGCCCACCCGCGATCAACTGCTGCAGCTCGTCGGCGGCCTGGACCGCCCGGGCCGGCTGACCCTGGTCGAAGGCGCCGGCGGCCTGCTGGTCGAACTCACCGACGCGGGCGTCACGTTGCGTGATCTCGCCGTCGACCTCGGTGCGGCGGCGCTGGTCACGGTCAGCGCGCAACTGGGTACCCTCAACCACACCGCGCTGACCCTGGAATCGCTCGCCGCACAAACGGTTTCGTGTGCCGGGTTGGTGATCGGCAGCTGGCCGCAGCGGCCCGGGATCCTGGAGAACTCGAACCGGTCTGCACTGGCCCGGCTGGCTCCGGTGCGGGCCGCGCTGCCCGCCGGGGCCGGATCGTTGAACGCCGCGGAATTCGCGGAGATGAGTGCAGCGGCGTTCGACCGCGACTGGGTAGCCACGTTGGTCCGCTGATGGTTCATTCGATCGAGCTGATCTTCGACCGCGACACGGAGGCGGCGATCCGTCGCATTTGGGACGAGCTGGCCGGCGCCGGAATCCCCAGCCAGGCGCCGGCTAGCCGTCCGCACGTAACGTTGGTCGTTGCCGACCGTATTGCCGCCGAAGTCGATGAGCTGCTGAGTCCGGTGAGCAAACGGCTGCCGCTGAGCGCTGCGATCGGTGCACCGGTGCTGTTCGGCCGGGCGAACGTCGTGTTCGCGCGGCTCATGGTGCCGACGAGCGAGCTGTTGGCCCTGCATGCCGACGTGCACCGGCTCTGCCTTCCGCACCTGGTGCCCGGGCCGAAGCCCACCAGTTTGCCCGGTCAGTGGACCGCACATGTCACGTTGGCCCGCCGGGTAAGTGGCGCCCAGCTGGGCCGGGCACTGCGCGTTGCGGGCCGGCCGTCCCAGATCGACGGGCGCTTCGTAGGGTTGCGTCGCTGGGACGGCAACAAGCGCGTCGAGTACCTGATTAGTTGACTGCGTTGCGTTTGGTCGGGTGCAGACGGCTACCCTAGCCTGAACAGCGTTCATGTCAGGAGGCGGTCGGTGTGCGCAAGGTCGGACCCGCTCAAGGCGTAAAGGGGTACTGGGTGACTCAGTCGGCGACTCAGCCAAGCACCGACAGCCACAGCACCGGCATTCTGGCGGAGGCCCGGCAGCAGGTGCTGGAGCGCGGCGAGGGATTGAGCCGGGAGCAGGTGCTGCAGGTGCTGCAGCTACCCGACGACTGGCTCGATGAGCTGCTCGCGCTGGCCCACGAGGTGCGGATGCGCTGGTGCGGCCCTGAGGTCGAGGTGGAGGGCATCATCAGCCTGAAAACCGGCGGCTGCCCGGAGGACTGCCATTTCTGCTCCCAGTCGGGGCTCTTCGCTTCGCCGGTGCGCAGTGCGCGACTGGATATTCCCGGCCTGGTCGAGGCGGCCAAGCAAACCGCCGAGTCGGGTGCCACCGAGTTCTGCATCGTGGCTGCGGTACGCGGACCCGACGAACGGTTGATGGCCCAGGTCGCGGCTGGCATCGAGGCGATTCGCAGCGAAGTGGAGATCAACGTCGCCTGCTCGCTGGGGATGCTGACCGCTGAGCAGGTGGAGCAGCTCTCGGCGATGGGTGTGCACCGCTACAACCACAACCTTGAGACCGCGCGCTCGTTTTTCACCAACGTCGTCACCACCCACACCTGGGAAGAGCGCTGGCAGACGTTGTCGATGGTGCGCGACGCCGGCATCCAGGTGTGCTGCGGCGGCATCCTCGGCATGGGCGAGACCTTGGAGCAGCGCGCGGAATTCGCCGCTGAACTGGCTGAACTCGGCCCCGATGAGGTGCCGTTGAACTTCCTCAACCCGCGGCCGGGTACGCCGTTCGGTGACCTGGAGGTGATGCCGGCCACCGAAGCATTGAAGTCGGTGGCCGCGTTCCGGCTGGCGTTGCCACACACCATGTTGCGTTTTGCCGGGGGCCGCGAGATCACCCTGGGTGACCTCGGCGCCAGGCAGGGCATCCTGGGCGGCATCAACGCCGTGATCGTCGGGAACTACCTGACCACGCTCGGCCGCCCTGCCGAAGCCGATCTGGAACTGCTCGACGATCTGCAGATGCCGATCAAGGCGCTCAACGCCAGCTTGTAAGACACTGGGAACCGTGGTTCGGGATCTGGGCGCCCCGGTCAGCGCGGGCGTCTACAACGTCTACACCGGGGAATTAGGGGGCACCGCGGTGCCGGCAGCGGCCCAGCTGGGCCTCGAGCCTCCCCGGTTCTGTGCGGCATGCGGCCGCCGGATGGTGGTGCAGGTTCGTCCCGACGGCTGGCGGGCGCAATGCTCGCGGCACGGACAGGTGGACTCGGCCGACATGGAGGCACAGCGGTGACCGAGCAGGCAGGGCCCGAGACTTTCGAGCCTGCCGGCGCCCCCCGCGCGGCGCGGGTGCACGCGATCGTCATCGCCGGGGTCGGGCTGTCGGCGACGGGTGTGCTGATCGGCGGGCTGTGGGCAGGAATTGCTCCGCCGATCCATGCGGTGGTGGCAATCACTCGCGCGGGTGAGCGGGTCCACGACTATCTGGGCACCGAATCCGAGCACTTCTTCGACGCGCCATGTCTGATGTTGGGCCTATTGACCGTGCTGGCGGTGGTGGCGCCAACACTGGCGTGGCAGTGGCGCAAGCGTCGCGGGCCAGGGATGGTCGTCGGGCTGTCGATCGGCATGACGATCGCTGCCGTCGCGGCTTCAGCGGCGGGGGCGGTGTTGGTTCGGCTGAGCTATGGCGCATTGAACTTCGACGCGGTACCGCTGTCGGGGCGCCCATCGGTGGCTTATGTCACTCAGGGGCCGCCGGTGTTCTTCTCCGATGGGCCGCTGCAGGTGGTTTTGACCCTGATGTGGCCTGCCGCCATCGCAGCGCTGGTATACGCCCTGCTCGCGGCTGCGAATGCCCGCGACGACCTGGGGGGCCTTCCGGTAGCCGATCAGCCTTCGCATGCACTGCCGTTGGGAGTCGGAGGGCACACAGAAGCCGCCGTGTCATAGCGGGTGGTGGCGGATCTTCCTGCCGGTGATGACCTTGCCCGCGATCCTGACCAGTCGCGCCATGCCGATGTAGGTTATCGGATGGAAAATCGTCGGCCAGGTGGTTCTGATGTGGTGCTCGGTAAGCGGTCGGCGGGCGAACCGGTCCGTGAGCCAGCGAAGCGTCATCGGGGCAGACAGCGGGTGCAGGGCAATATGTTCGTTGAACGCGTCCCGATGGTAGGTGACCTTGGCGCCGCCGGCCGAATAGGCGTGGGCCAGCGCGTCGATGTCGTTGACGTCGATGAGGTAGTCGTGGGCGGCCTGCACGAGCAAAATCGGTGGCGCCGGCACCGCGGTGCCCAGCTTGATGTGGTCGAAGACATGCTCAATCTCGGGCAGCGACAGAATGTCCTCAAGTGGCTTGTGGAGAAACTCGCCCAAGTCTTTGCGCGCCATGTGCAGGACCGCGCCGACAGTTGTCATCTTCCTCAGCCGCTCCAGCAGCCTGCGCCCCTCGTCGGTGGTGTGTTCCTTGATCACCCGGTCCACTCCGGGGTAGATGTGTGCGAGCGCAGCTACCACCAACGCGGGCAGACCGGCAAGGAAGCTGCCATTGAGCCGGCGGAAGGCGTTTTCCAGGTCGGCGACGGGTGATCCCAGCACCGCCCCGACGATGTCCAGCTCAGGCGCGTACTCGCCGGATACTTCGGCAGCCCATGCGCTGGCGAGCCCCCCGCCGGAATACCCCCACAGGCCGATCGGCGCCGACGGGGATATTCCGATAACTTCTGAACTCAGGGCGGCCCGGATCCCGTCCAGGACACGGTAGCCAGGTTCGTAGGGCGTGCACCAGAACCCTTGGAGGCCTTCGTGGTCCGGTACCGAGACCGCCCAACCCTGGGCGAGGGCGGCGGTGATCAGCAGAAGCTCGAACTGGGCCAGCGACCCGAGAGCCTTCGCCCTGCGCCGCAGCGCATAGGACGGAAAACAGCGGGACGAGATGGCGTCGATCGCGCACTGATACGACAGCAGCGGGCAGGGCTGCCCCGGAGCAAGCTCTGCCGGGATGATCACGGTGGTTACCGCTGCGTCGGGCTGGCCGTGCATGTCCATGGTCCGGTACAGCAGTTGGGTGGCGGTGGTGGGCTGGGGGATGAGACCCAGAAACGCCAGTTCGACATGACGGGAGCGCAGCACGGTGCCGGGTTCGGCGTGCTGATAGCCGGGCGGCGGCTGGCAGAACGGATCGTCCGACGGCAGCAGCGGACGCGCCTTGCGTTGTAATTCCTCATGCGGAGGCCGGCCTATCCACTCCGCGCGGCGCGTGCCTGCCAGATTGCCGAGATCCACCATGGAGGCTCCCTTCGTGGCCATCCCGGAATTGTGGCGCATGAATGGCCGGTAACCAAAGCCTAATCGCCGGAATGTGAGCTAGTTCTTGTCAGTGCTTGCGGCCCACACGGGCCGGTGTTGTCGCCCTATATTACCGGCGCGTCACCGGTTCAAAGCGCGCCCGGCCCTGGAGGCCTGAGCGCGGCGAATTCGTCGGTAACACGCAACTGGGACTCAGTGAATCGGTACAGGGCTGCCGGGCGCCCGCCGCTGCGGCCGGACTGCGCGATGGTGCCGGTCTGGGTGATGACTCCGCGGCGGGCCAGTACCCGCTGCAGATTCGTCGCGTCGACCTGATAGCCGAGCGCGGCGCCGTAGACGTTGCGCAGCGTAGAAAGCGCGAATTCCTTTGGTGCCAAAGCGAACCCGATGTTGGTGTACGACATCTTGGCGACCAGCCTGGCGCGGGCGTGGGTCACCATCGGGCCGTGATCGAATGCCATCGGTGGCAGTGCGCTTAACGGATGCCACCGCGTGTCCGGCGGCAGCTCGGGAGTGGCGGGGGAGGGCACTAGGCCCAAAAAGGTCGACGCGATCATCCGGATACCCGGCACGCGGTGCGGGTCGGAGAACACCGCCAGCTGCTCGAGATGTGCCAGCTCTCGCAGGTCGACCTTCTCGGCCAGTTGGCGCCGGACCGAGGTGGTCATGTCCTCGTCGTTGCATAGCCGTCCGCCCGGCAGCGACCAGGCGCCTTGTTGCGGATCCAGCGCACGTTCCCATAACAGCACGTTAAGCTGCGGTTTTTCCCCGCTTAACCCGTCTGCGGGGTCCGCCGTAACCTGGCGAACCTGGAACACGACTGCGAGCACTTCGTGAGCGGTGCTACCATGGGTCATGTTTTCGATTGTAAGTCGAAAACCTCCCGGGCGCGAAAGGAGCAGCCATGACGGTACTGAATCGCATGGACACGTTCGCGGACGAGATGACTGCATGTATCACGAATTCACCCACCGGCTACGCCGGTGTGGACTCCGATGAGCGGTGGGCCGCCGAGATTCGCCGACTGGCAGAGTTACGCGGCGCCACCCTACTCGCGCACAACTACCAGCTGCCCGCCATCCAAGACGTCGCCGACCACGTGGGGGATTCGCTGGCGCTGTCACGGATCGCGGCCGACGCACCTAAGGACACGATCGTGTTCTGCGGCGTGCACTTCATGGCCGAGACCGCCAAGATCCTCAGCCCGGACAAGACCGTGCTCATTCCGGATCAGCGGGCCGGCTGCTCGCTGGCCGATTCGATCACCCCCGACGAACTGCGTGCCTGGAAGGATGAGCACTCCGGCGCCGTCGTCGTCTCCTACGTCAACACCACAGCGGCCGTGAAGGCGCTCACCGACATCTGCTGTACCTCATCCAACGCCGTCGACGTGGTCGAGTCCATCGACCCGGACCGCGAGGTGCTGTTCTGCCCGGATCAATTCCTCGGGGCCCATGTCCGTAGGGTGACCGGTCGCAAGAACCTGCATGTGTGGGCAGGCGAATGCCACGTGCACGCCGGCATCAACGGCGACGAGCTCGCCGACCAAGCCCGCGCAAATCCCGATGCCGAACTCTTCGTGCATCCGGAATGCGGTTGTGCCACTTCGGCTTTGTATCTCGCCGGCGAGGGTGTCTTCCCGCCGGACCGGGTGAAGATCTTGTCCACTGGCGGTATGCTCGAGGCCGCTAACCGGACGCAGGCACGCAAGGTTCTGGTCGCCACCGAGGTCGGCATGTTGTATCAGCTGCGCCGGGCGGCACCGCAAGTCGACTTCCGCGCGGTCAATGACCGCGCGTCGTGCAAGTACATGAAGATGATCACCCCCGCAGCCTTGTTGCGTTGCCTGGTAGAGGGTGCCGACGAAGTTCATGTCGACCCGGAAATCGCGGCAGCGGGCCGGCGCAGTGTGCAGCGGATGATCGAAATCGGGCAGCCGGGCGGCGGCGAATGATGGCCCGTCCCGCTTGGACGCACACGGCCGACGTCGTCGTAATCGGCATCGGCGTCGCAGGATTGGCCGCCGCGCTGGCCGCCCATCGCGCCGGCCGCAGTGTCGTCGTCCTCAGCAAGGCAGACCAGAGGCGGGGGGCGACCGCGACGCACTACGCGCAAGGCGGCATCGCGGTGGTGCTGCCGGACAACCCAGATGACGGTGACTCGGTGGATGCCCATGTCGCCGACACCCTGGCCGCTGGCGCGGGTCTGTGCAATCCCGACGCGGTGTGCTCGATCGTCGCCGACGGCTATCGCGCGGTGTCTGAATTGGTCGGTGATGGAGCAAGATTCGATGAATCGGCGCGCGGCCGGTGGGCGTTGACGCGCGAAGGTGGCCACTCGCGGCGACGTATCGTGCACGCCGGTGGCGACGCCACCGGCGCCGAGGTCCAGCGTGCCCTCGACCACGCCGCAGGCATGCTGGACATCCGCACCAGCCACGTGGCCCTGCGCGTGCTGCACGATGGAACCGTGGTGACCGGGGTGTTCGTGGGCAACCCGGACGGGTACGGGATCGTCAGCGCGCCCTCGGTGATCCTGGCCTGCGGCGGACTCGGGCACCTCTACAGCACGACCACCAATCCCGACGGCTCCACCGGTGACGGAATCGCGTTGGCATTGTGGGCCGGTGTCGCGGTCAGCGATCTCGAGTTCATCCAGTTCCACCCGACGATGCTTTTCACCGGCCGTACCGGCGGGCGGCGGCCGCTGGTCACCGAGGCCGTCCGCGGTGAGGGTGCGATATTGATTGACAGGCAAGGCAATTCAGTCACGGCCGGCGTTCACCCGTTGGGCGATCTGGCGCCGCGCGACGTCGTCGCGGCAGCCGTCGACGCGCGGCTGAAGGCCACCGGCGATCCATGCGTTTTCCTCGACGCGCGCGGCATCGAGGGCTTCGAGATTCGGTTCCCCACCGTCACCGCCGCGTGCCGGGCCGCCGGCATCGACCCCGTCCGCCAACCCATTCCGGTCGTTCCGGGGGCGCACTACAGCTGCGGCGGCATCGTGACCGACGTGTACGGCCAAACCGGGCTGCCGGGGCTGTTTGCCGCGGGCGAGGTGGCCCGCACCGGAATGCATGGCGCCAACCGTTTGGCGTCCAACAGCCTGCTGGAAGGCTTGGTGGTCGGTGGCCGGGCCGGAAAGGCCGCGGCCGCACATGCGTTGGCGGCCGGGCGTTCTCGCGCGACGGTGCCCGAGCCGATCACCCACACCGCGTCGGAGCGCGGCGAACTGCAACGCGCGATGAGCCGGGACGCCTCAGTGGTGCGCAACGTTGCCGGGTTAAACCGGTTGTCCGACAAGCTGTCCGAGGCGCGGGCTCGCCGTGTCGCCGGCCGTCGCGATTTCGAGGACGTCGCGTTGACACTGACCGCCCGGGCAGTGACCGCAGCGGCCCTGGCCCGCGTCGAAAGCCGAGGTTGCCACCATCGTGCCGAGTACCCGGACGCCGCACCAGAACAGGCACGTAGCAGCGTGCTCCGGCTGGCCGACGACCAAAACTCAGTGCTGGTGGAGACGCTGGCGGCGGTGGGTTGACGATGCTGTCCGACTGCGAACGCAGCGCCGCTTTAGACACCATTCGACGCGGTCTGCAAGAGGATCTGCGCTACGGGCCCGACATCACCACGTTGGCGACAGTCCCTGCGGGCGCGGTGGCCACGGCGTCGATGGTGCCCCGGGAACCGGGCGTGATCGCCGGGGTGGACGTCGCGTTGCTGGTACTCGATGAGGTGCTCGGTGCCGGGGGCTATCAGGTGCTCGACCGCGTCGACGACGGGGCCCGGTTGCAGCCGGGTGAGTCGCTGTTGACGCTGCAGGCAGAAACCCGTGGTCTGTTAACCGCGGAGCGGACGATGCTGAACCTGGTCTGCCACCTGTCGGGGATCGCCACCACGACCGCGGCCTGGGTCGAGGCCGTGCGAGGTACCAAGGCCAAGGTCCGCGATACCCGCAAAACCCTGCCCGGCCTGCGCGTGCTGCAGAAATACGCGGTGCGAGTCGGCGGAGGCGTCAACCACCGCCTGGGGCTCGGCGACGCAGCACTGATCAAGGACAACCATGTTGCGGCCGCGGGATCGGTGGTCGACGCACTGCGGGCGGTACGCGAAGCTGCACCGGATCTGCCGTGCGAGGTCGAAGTGGACTCACTCGAGCAGCTTGACGCGGTATTGGCCGAAAAGCCCGAGCTGATCCTGCTGGACAACTTCCCGGTGTGGCAGACGCAGATGGCTGTGCAGCGTCGGGACGCCCGGGCACCCACCGTTCTGCTCGAGTCGTCCGGTGGCCTCAGCCTGGAAACCGCGGCGACCTACGCCGCAACCGGCGTGGACTACCTGGCCGTCGGTGCGCTGACCCATTCGGTACGCGCGCTCGACATCGGTTTGGATATGTAACCCCAGTACCGAGATCGGCGCCAGCGGCTACTTGGCATCGGGAGCGATTATCTCGACGGGTTGGAAAGTAGGTGCGGTACGCCGCGCATCTTCCCATTCGCTGCGGTGGGCTTCAGCGCAGTGTCTGGGTCGCTGCACTCAGTTCCTGCAGCGCCTGTGCGACGAGGTCGGTGAGTGTCTGCCGGTTAGCCGGGTCGAGCCAACGCGAGTAGGCGGTGTTGAAAGCGAGATCGCCGAGTTCTGCGGCGAGGCTGGCGGTTGGCTCGCTCACGCCGCGTTCGCGCAGGGCCTGCGCCATGGCTGCGGTAAGGGCGGCGCGCTTCAGCAAGTCGCGCTCTAGCAAATCCGGGTTCCTTGCGATCACGGCCTGACGCTGCAGGCAAAATCTCCCGTCCCTTCGGCCCAAAACCGCCGTGACGGTCTGCAGTCGATTCAGCCGTCAATTTTGCTCAATCTGTCTCTAAGTCGAGGCCACGGCGAGTAAAAACCGCAGGTAACCAAGCAAATCGAATATTTGCCGAAGCGGGGAGAAGAACATGGACATCATGCGCGCGGTTGCTGCAGCCGCGACCTTCGCCGCCGTAGCTGCCGGAGCAGCAGCTGCACCCGCGTCCGCCGCTCCGGTGATGCGCGGCGACTACGTCCTTACTGAAACCAACCCAGCTGGCCAAACCTTTGTCACCGATTGGAACGTCAATCCCTGCGGTGACGGATGCGCCGACATAAAAGCTGGGGCTGGAACCAGCCGAGCGCAGTTGGTCGATGGTCAATGGGTAATAGACATGTTCGACGACATACGTTGCCCGGACGGTACTCGAGTTCCCTACGCCGCGAACGTCCCGCAAAGAACACCGGAACCCGCGTTGGCTACACCCGAGTGAGCACAGTCGCCCAGACACTTGACCAGCAGAACTCAGTACTCGACGCTGCCGGTGTCACCAAGGTGTTCTCAGACGTGATGTCCGGGGCGCGGGACGACCGGCCAGGCCTGGCACAGCTGTTGGCCTACGTTCGTGCGGGCGACACGGTTGTGGTCTGGAAGCTCGACCGGCTGGGCCGCAACATGCTCCACATCCTGCAGACCGTCAAGGAGCTGACCGACCGGGGTGTGAGCTTGGTGTCGACCAGCGACGGCATTGACTCGTCGACACCGGCAGGTCGGATGATGATCGGCGTGCTTGGGTCGCTGGCCGAGTACGAGCGCGAGCTGATCAGGGAAAAAACAGCGCTGAAGCGCCAGGTCTCCCGAGCGAACGGGACAAAGTTCGGGCGCCCGCGCAAGATTACCGACGCCGAGCACATCGCCACCGCGAAGCGGATGAAGGCCGACGGGCACACCGGCAAGGACATCGCCAAGTATCTCGGGGTCAGTCGCGCCACCTTGTATCGATACCTCGCTCATGAGGACGTGCCATGACGACCCTCACCCTGCATTGAGGACCTAGCTGGCGATCAGTGCTGATCTACAGCAAACTCGGCTGTCTTTTCACGCGACCTCGGCTGCTCGGAGGCGCAGTACTTGCACTTCTGCGCGGCCTCCGGGATATCGGACAAGCACTCTTTGCATGCCTTGGTCATCGGCTCGGCTCCGAACACGGTGACCCCACGGCGAGCCTGGATCTGCTTGTAGGGCAGCACGATGATGAAGTAGACGACCGCCATGAAGACGATGAAGTAGATGACGGCCGAGATTAACGATCCGATGTCGATGAAGGTCGCCTTGTTGCCTGCCTTGCCCAGCTGCCAGCCCAATCCGAAGGTGATGTGACGACCGGGCTGCGCAGCGGCAACGAGCGGATTGATCACACTGTCGGTGAAGGCCTTGACCAGATTCGAGAAGGCCAAGGCCACGACCAAGCCGACGGCCACGGTGATCACGTCACCCCGCATCAGAAAATTCCTGAACCCCTTCAACACGCGAGCTACCTCCTGCTGTCCGCACGAATTACCAGGGCGACGCGACGCCGCCCGGAAGTACGGTACGCCTCGATGGGGCAGCTCCCGTTCGGTGCTACCGTCCAACAGCAGCAGTCTCGTCAACGGTGTTGTGCGGCAACAAGAACAAGGAAGATGCGCCCAGACAATGTAGGTACACCGGGTGACACCGAGCCGCACCAGCACCTCCGGAGCGGCATCAGCGGCCCATTCGGCGATCGCCACGAACGACTGTGCCCCCGCGACCACCGCCGAAGCGCCACCGCCAGCACCCCGGTCAGACCGTGCCGAATCCCGCGCCGCTGGCGCGGGTCGGGCACTCGCGCCAGCAGCTCCAACAACCTGTCTGGTGCGCGCGGAACCTCGGCCAACTCGCCCAGCAGCGGGTCGGAGTCGTCGGCAACGGACAAGATGGGCGATGATGGCACGGCGGGCGCGGCGGGGCTTCCTGGGATGTGATTTGTGTGGAAACTGTGATCATCCCGTGCTCTGCCGTGCCCGTCCGTAACCACACCAGTCCCGCGTGTCACACCTACAACACTGCAGCAGGTCAAACGCTCAGATCACGACTTTGCCGACACCGTGCCTGTGAAGCACGCCAGTAATGTGACGCATTCCTGTTGCGTATTCGTATTCGAGGACTACCCGCGCGCGATAGTCCGCCGTGCGGTCAGGCCGAAGGCAGCTTGTGGTTGCGGAAGTCCTCTCGCAGTTTGGTTTTGAGCACCTTGCCGGTAGCAGTGTGGGGTAAGGCGTCTACGAACGCGACGTCATCCGGCAGCCACCACTTGGCGACCTTGTCTCGCATGAAATCCATTAGATCGTCGCGTGACAGCCCCGCGTCGTTCTTCTTCACCACCACCACCAGCAGGGGACGCTCGTCCCATTTCGGATGCGGCACGCCGATCACCGCTGCCTCAGCGACGGCGGGATGGCCGGCGGCGAGGTTCTCCAGCTCGATGGAACTGATCCATTCGCCGCCGGACTTGATGACATCCTTGGAACGGTCCGTGATCTGCATGTAACCGTCGGCATCGAGGGTGGCCACATCGCCGGTGGCGAGCCAGCCGTCGGGCCGCAGGATATCGCTGCCCTCACCCTTGAAATAGGAGGCGCAGATGCAGGGCCCGCGCACCAGCAGGTCGCCGAAGGCCTTGCCGTCGTGGGGCAATGGCTTGCCTTCTTCGTCCACGATTTCCATTTCCACGCCGAACAGGGGACGTCCCTGCTTGGCCTGCAACACATTCTTTTCGCGTTCACTCAGCGTCAGATGCTTGCCCTTGAGGGAGCACACCGTGCCCACCGGGCTCGTCTCAGTCATCCCCCAGGCATGCAGGGGCGTGACACCAAACTCCTCGGCGAAGGCCTTCATCAGTGCCGGCGGTGGGGCGGCGCCGCCGATGAGAATCCGTGGCCGCGCGGACAGAGTCAAACCGTTCGTCCGCAGGTGCTCAAGCAAACCCATCCAGATGGTGGGTACGCCGGCGCTGAAGGTGATCTGTTCCTGCTCGAACAACTCGTACAGGCTGGCGCCATCCAACCCTGGCCCCGGTAATACCAGCTTGCAGCCTGCCAGCGGTGTCCCGTAGGGCAGTCCCCAGGCATTCACATGAAACATCGGCACCACCGGTAGCACGGTTTCCCGCGACGACAGGCTGAAAGCGTCTGGCAAACAGATGGCATACGCGTGCAAAAGGGTGGAGCGGTGCGAATACAGAACCCCCTTCGGGTTGCCGGTGGTGCCTGAGGTGTAGCAAAGAGCGGCTGCGGTGTTCTCGTCGAATATCGGCCACTCGAAATCGTCCGAGTGCGCGTTCACGAGTTCTTCGTAGCTCAACGGGTCGAGTGTGCTCCGCGGTAGATGGTCGCGGTCGGTCATCGCCACCCAACCCTTGACCTGCGGGCAGCGGGGCGCGAGCCCCTCGATCAGTTCGGTGAAGCTGACATCGAAGAAGAGGTAGCTGTCGTCGGCATGGTTGATGATGTAGGCGATCTGTTTGGGGAACAGACGCGGGTTGATGGTGTGGCACACGGCGCCCATGCCGGACACGGCGTAGTAAATCTCAAAGTGGCGGTGGTTGTTCCACGCGAGGGTGCCGATGCGCTCGCCAGGTCGTACCCCTAGGGAGCCGAGGGCCCGTGCCAACTGGCGGGCACGGCGGTGGGCATCGGTGTAGGTATAGCGGTGGATGCCGCCTTCCGTCAGGCGGGAGACGATCTGCGTATCCCCGTGGTAGCGGTCGGCATGACGGATCAATGAAGAGATCATCAGGGGCATCTGCATCATCTGGCCGAACATCGTTACCTCCTACGCTGCTGTGAGTGTAGGAAAAGGTAGCTCCGGGTCATCCGGCTTTCCACGAAACACGGGCCGGGCGTGGAAAGGGCTGGTTGTCTCAAAGCCGCTATTTCAGATTCTGGCGCCACTCCGGGCCATGACCCGCGGCTCGCCAGCACTCCGACGAACCCTTTCTTAGGCCGAAGTAGCAGCCTGCCGACTTGCGTCAACATTCTGACGGAGAGTTGGTGGGCAAATCGTGCCAGTCAACGTGACGCACCGCAGCGCGGCCTCTCGGCGCATCACCGACTGGCAGAGCCACATTTTGGTCTGGCAGTGCTGGTGTTCAGTGGCCCGTTTCGGACTGAGGGTTGGCGCTTAGCTTAGGTCAGGGTATGCAGACTCGGTCAGCCGTGTTTCGGGGTCGGCGATGCGGCGGTCTTGGAAGCGCAGGTTGGAGCGGGGCGGCTTTGAGTCGTTCGTCGGCGGTGCGTGCCGCCGATCGGGCGGGCTCGCTCATGGGGCCTGTCCGTGGAACCTGGACTGCCACAACTGCGACAAGTTCGTGCTCTCCGGCACCGATCTGCTGTATTGGCGGCGCGAACGCGAACAATGGCGACAGGGGTACGCGGCTGACGGCCGCCGAGCCGCCATTTCCCATTGCTCGTCGGCGGGTCGACTACCTAGAGCACACGGTGATCGAGGTGAGCCGACGGCTCGATGAGGCCGGTCATCGGGTGCCGTTGATGATCGGCGGCCAGGATGACCGGGTGCTTACCCTAGCTGCCCGCCACGCCGACATCGTGACCATTGGGGCCCACCCGGGAAGGTTGACCCACTAGCGGAGCGGATCGACTTCGTGTGCCAAGCCGCCGGCGACCGATTCGCGAAACTCGAACTGTGCCTCGTCGTTACCGGGGTGCACCTAGCGGAGGCCGGCATGCCGGACTTGGCCGTGCAGCGCTTGTTCTACCCCGGCCTGTCCGACGAGGAATACTGAAAATGCCTGGGGTGCAACACGGGACCAAAGAGGAGATCGCCGACTCGCTGCGCGAGCTGAAGGAAACCTATGGCATCCCTATTTCGCCACGATGGGCTCCAACCTGGAAGCCTTCGGCACGGTAATCGGCCAGTTCTGCTAAACCCTGGGTCGTTCACGGTTGATGGAGTTGTTTCCGGAGCCCGACGGTCATCTACCCGCCGAGCAGTGATCGCGCCGCGGACTTGGCGGCATTGAGTGCGGCCGGATCGCCCGCGATTCGTGACAGGATCGACGCTCCCTCGATCAGCGAGATCACCGCAATCGCAACCCGTTGCGCCTCGGCCGCGGGCCAGCCGTCGGAACGCAGCCGATCTTCGACCGCCACACACCAACCCTTGAAAGCGCGTGCCGAGGCCGCGCGGACCAGGGGACTCGCGTTCACCGACTCGGTGGCGATCGGTTCGATTGGGCAGCCGTCGCGCTGGTCGCGGGCCAGTCCCGCGACGAGCAGGTCGACCCATTGGTCGACGATGTCAGCGACTGACCGGTCGGTGGCCAGCAATCGACGTAGTAGTTGCTCGATGCCAGCCCCGGCGGTGTCGACGACCGCGGCGGCCAACTGCTGCTTGCCCCGCGGGAAGTGGTGATACAGCGAACCGGCTTTGACGCCGGCCTCGTCGAGGATCTGGTTGAGCCCGGTCGCCGCATAGCCCTGGCGGCGGAACAGGGTGGCGGCGTTGTCGATCAGTGCTGCGCGGCTGCGATCTGGTCGGGGCACGAGTATTGACAATACTTGAATGACTACTCAAGAATGCTGGGATGAGGCAGCTGACGTTCGAAGACGCCGGGCGATACGCGTGGCGC
This sequence comes from Mycobacterium sp., assembly GCA_035515675.1. Lineage (GTDB taxonomy): Bacteria > Actinomycetota > Actinomycetes > Mycobacteriales > Mycobacteriaceae > Mycobacterium. The sequence goes on along the minus strand of DATJBA010000098.1, from coordinate 11,245 downwards.
GAGGTGCTCGATCCGGAAATCACCACGCCGGAACAAGCGCTGGTCAGGCCCCTGCTGGTGGCCTGTTGTGACCTCGACATCGCGGTCGCCCACGGCCGGGCGGCGCTGCCGCCCGGGTACGCGGTCGGTCACGAGGGGCTGGCCGAGGTCGTCGCGGTCGGCGACGGCGTCAGCAGTGTCCGGGTCGGTGACCGGGTGGTCGTGCCGTTTCAGATCAGCTGCGGAACCTGCCGTGAATGCCGGCGCGGCGCGACGGGTTCATGCGGCTCGGTGCCGCTGATGGCGATGTATGGGCTCGGCCCGCTTGCCGGCCTGGATGGTGGCGGCTTCATGTCGGATCTGGTGCTGGTGCCCTATGCCGACGCGATGCTCATCTCAGTCCCCGACACCGTCGAACCGGTCGCCATCGCGTCGTTGTCGGACAACATACCCGACGGCTGGCGGACCGTCGGGCCCTACGCGGCGGAATTTGCCAAGCTGGATCCGGCCGATCGCCGCGTCCTGGTGGTCGGGCGGCTGTCGATCGGGCTGTACGCGGCGGCGCTTGCGGCCGTGCTGGGAGCCCACGTCGACTACGTCGACACCGACCAGCAGCGGCTGGCGGCCGCCGAAAAGCTTGGCGCAGTGGTCCACGATCGGGTCAAGCCGGACAAGACGTGGGATCCCTACCCCGTCACCGTGCACACGTCCGCCGATCCGTCGGTCCTGGCCGCCACGCTGCGCGCCACCTGGCCGGACGGCGTGTGTACCGACACCGGGATCTACTACCAACCCGCGGTAGAGATGCCGCTGCTACCGATGTACACCCGCGGCCTGAGGTTCGCCACCGGACGGGTGAATGCGCGTGCCGTAATACCCCAGGTGCTGGAACTGCTTGCCGGCGGATGCGACCTGTCGCCGGCCGTCGACCGCGTCGTTTCGTGGGAGGACGCTCCTTCGGTCTGGCCGACGATGACCGGCAAGACCGTTTTCACCAGGGCCTAGGCTGCCCGAGAGGAAAGGCCGGCTCAGGCGATGTCGGCGACAAACACGCCGAGCCGGCGCGCCTGCAGCCGGGCCATCCATGGCAGTTCCTCGCCGCCGGAGCCGGCTGGCACGATCCGCGGGTTCGTGATGTGCACAGTGCTGCGGGTGAACTGCACGTCGGCCTCACCGGCGGCCAGCACGTTCTTGACCCAATCGGTCTTCCCGTGACCGAGCGCGATAGCCAGCACGTTGCCTTTGCGGTAGGCGGTCACGATCGTCTCGTACGGCTTGCCGGACGTGCGACCGCGGTGCTTGATGGTCGCGGTTCCGGGCAGGTAGCGCGCGATCGGTTTGAGCGCCGGGTTGATGTAATTGACCTGCAGGCGCTCCAACCACGGCGGGAAGATCATCGGGACGCCGGGAGCACTGTTGGGACGATCCTCTACGGACATGGCAGCTCCATTCGACTGGTGCACGCTCACTGTACCGATGCGGCGACGATATCGAGTTGAGCTGCTCTGAGACAATGGTCGGGTGACCACATCGGTGATGGCCCGTATCGACTTGCGAGGCGCGGAGCTGACGGCCGCCCGATTGCGGGCGGCGTTGCCGCGCGCTGGCGCCGATGTGGAGACGGTGCTGCCCCAGGTGCGGCGGATCGTGGAAGCCGTCGCCGAGCGCGGAGCCGAGGCGGCCTTGGAGTTCGGGGCGTCTTTCGACGGCGTGCGGCCCCCGGCCATCCGGGTGCCCGAGGCCGCGCTGGCGGCGGCGCTGGCCGGACTGGACGCGGGTGTCCGCGAAGCGCTGCAGGTGATGATCGAGCGCACCCGCGCGGTGCACGCGGACCAGCGCCGCCGCGATGTCACCACCGTGCTCGGCCCGGGCGCGACGGTCACCGAGCGATGGGTTCCCGTCGAGCGGGTGGGCCTGTATGTGCCCGGCGGCAATGCCGTGTACCCGTCGAGCGTGGTAATGAACGTGGTACCGGCACAGGCCGCCGGTGTCGACTCGCTGGTGGTGGCCAGTCCACCGCAGGCCCGCTTTGACGGCTTGCCGCATCCGACTATCCTGGCCGCGGCCCGGCTGCTGGGAGTCGACGAGGTATGGGCGGTGGGCGGTGCGCAGGCCGTGGCACTGCTGGCCTACGGCGGCACCGACATGGATGGCGCCGAGCTGACGCCGGTCGACATGATCACCGGCCCCGGCAATATCTACGTCACCGCCGCCAAGCGGCTGTGCCGCTCACGGGTGGGTATCGACGCCGAAGCCGGGCCGACCGAGATCGCCATCCTCGCCGACCACACCGCGGATCCGGCCCACGTGGCCGCCGACTTGATCAGCCAGGCCGAACACGACGAGATGGCGGGCAGCGTATTGGTGACCCCCAGCGTGGAACTGGCCGACGCCACCGACACCGAATTGACCGCCCAGCTGCAAACGACGGTGCACCGCGAACGGGTGACCGCCGCGCTAAGTGGACGCCAGTCGGCGATCATCCTGGTTGACGACCTGGACGCCGCCGTCTTGGCCGTTAACGCCTACGCCGCCGAGCACCTGGAGATCCTGACCGCCGACGCGCCGCAGGTTGCCGGCCGAATACGTTCGGCCGGAGCCATTTTCGTCGGCCCGTGGTCGCCGGTGAGCCTCGGCGACTACTGCGCCGGATCCAACCACGTGCTGCCGACCGCGGGTTGCGCCAGGCATTCCAGCGGCCTTTCGGTGCAGACTTTCCTGCGCGGCATCCATGTCGTCGACTACACCGAGGCGGCCCTCAAAGACGTCTCCGGACATGTGATCACACTGGCCAAAGCCGAAGACCTGCCGGCGCACGGCGAGGCGGTACGGCGGAGGTTCGAGCGATGACGGGGGCATCTAGCGCATCCAATTCAAGGCCCACATTGGACGACCTGCCGCTGCGCGACGACCTGCGCGGCAAATCGCCCTATGGCGCACCGCAATTGGCGGTGCCGGTGCGGCTGAACACTAATGAGAACCCGCATCCGCCCACCCAGGCGCTGATCGACGACGTCGCGCGGTCGGTGGCCCAGGTGGCCGCAGACCTGCACCGCTACCCCGACCGCGATGCGGTAGCCCTGCGCCGTGATCTGGCCAGCTACCTCACCACGCAAACGGGCACCCAGCTTGGTGTGGAAAACCTTTGGGCCGCCAATGGTTCCAACGAGATCTTGCAACAGCTGCTGCAGGCGTTCGGTGGGCCGGGGCGTAGCGCGATTGGGTTTGTCCCGTCCTACTCGATGCACCCGATCATCTCCGACGGCACCCGCACCCAATGGCTTGAAGCTGCCCGCGCCGACGATTTCAGCCTTGACGTCGATACCGCAGTCGCCGCCATCATCGACCGCAGGCCCGATGTGGTGTTCATCGCCAGCCCCAACAACCCGTCCGGGCAGAGCGTTTCGCTGCCGGACCTGCGCCGGCTGCTCGACGTGGTGCCGGGCATCTTGATCGTCGACGAGGCCTACGGCGAGTTCTCCTCGCAGCCCAGCGCGGTGGCGCTGGTGCAGGAGTATCCGACCAAGCTCGTCGTCACCCGCACCATGAGCAAGGCGTTTGCCTTCGCCGGCGGCAGGCTCGGGTATTTGGTCGCCACGCCAGCGGTGATTGACGCGATGCTGCTGGTGCGGCTGCCGTATCACCTGTCGTCGGTCACTCAAGCCGCGGCCCGGGCCGCGCTGCGGCACGCCGACGACACCCTGAGCAGTGTCGCCGCGCTGATCGTTGAACGCGAACGCGTCACAACAGCCTTGGCCCGCATGGGCTTTCGGGTAATCCCGAGCGACGCAAACTTCGTGCTGTTCGGAGAATTCGCCGACGCGCCGGCCACCTGGCAGCGCTATTTGGACGCCGGCATCCTGATCCGCGATGTCGGAATTCCCGGCTACCTGCGCGCCACCACGGGACTGACCGATGAGAACGATGCGTTCCTGCGGGCCAGCGCCCAGATCGCCGCCACCGAACTGGCCCCAGCCACCCCCAGCCCCGTAGGAGCACCGTGACAGCCACCCAAACAGGCACCGCTAGCCGCCGTGCGCGTATCGAGCGTCGCACCCGCGAATCCGACATCCTCATCGAGCTCGACCTCGACGGCACCGGGCAGGTTGACGTCGACACCGGTGTGCCGTTCTACGACCACATGCTTACCGCGCTGGGCAGTCATGCCGGCTTCGACCTGACTGTGCGCACCAAGGGTGACGTCGAGATCGAAGCGCACCACACCATCGAGGACACCGCCATCGCGCTGGGCCGGGCACTCGGCCAGGCCCTCGGCGACAAGAAGGGCATCCGCCGGTTCGGCGACGCTTTCATCCCGATGGACGAGACGCTGGCCCACGCCGCGGTCGACGTGTCCGGCCGCCCCTATTGTGTGCACACCGGGGAGCCGGATCACCTGCAGCACACCACCATTGCCGGCAGCTCAGTGCCCTACCACACCGTCATCAACCGGCACGTGTTCGAGTCGCTGGCGGCCAACGCCCGCATCGCGCTGCACGTCCGCGTCCTGTACGGGCGCGACCCGCACCACATCACCGAAGCGCAGTACAAGGCCGTCGCCCGCGCGTTGCGTCAGGCGGTCGAGCCGGATCCCCGGGTGTCGGGTGTGCCGTCCACCAAAGGTGTTTTGTGACAGCCAAATCCGTTGTTGTCCTTGACTATGGCTCTGGCAATCTTCGGTCCGCCCAGCGTGCGCTGCAGCGGGTCGGCGCGTCGGTCGAGGTGACCGCCGACGCAGGTGCCGCGGCAGCCGCCGACGGGCTAGTGGTACCCGGCGTCGGCGCTTTCGAGGCTTGCATGACCGGCCTGCGCAAAATCGCGGGAGAGCGGATCATCGCCGAGCGGGTCGCCGCCGGACGCCCGGTACTAGGAGTCTGTGTCGGCATGCAGATCCTGTTCGCCCGCGGCGTCGAATTCGGGGTAGAGACGAAAGGCTGCGGGCAGTGGCCGGGAGCCGTCACCCGGCTGGACGCCCCCGTGATCCCGCACATGGGCTGGAACGTGGTGAATTCCGCGCCAGGCAGTGTGCTGTTCAAGGGGCTGGACGCGAACGCCCGGTTCTACTTCGTGCACTCCTACGCCGCGCAGCGCTGGGAAGGGTCCCCCGAGGCCGTGCTGACGTGGGCCACCCATCAGGTGCCGTTTCTGGCGGCGGTCGAGGAAGGGCCGCTGGCTGCCACCCAATTCCACCCGGAAAAGAGCGGGGATGCCGGTGCGGCCGTGCTGAGCAACTGGGTCGAGGGACTGTAGAGATGCCGTTGATCTTGTTGCCCGCAGTCGACGTGGTCGAGGGTCGCGCCGTGCGCCTGGTGCAAGGCAAGGCCGGCAGTGAAACCGAGTACGGCTCAGCGCTGGACGCCGCGCTGGGCTGGCAACGCGACGGGGCCGAGTGGATCCATCTAGTCGACCTGGACGCCGCGTTCGGCCGCGGCTCCAACCGCGAACTGCTCGCCGAGGTGGTGGGCAAGCTCGACGTGCAGGTGGAGCTGTCCGGCGGGATCCGCGACGACGATTCCCTGGCCGCGGCGTTGGCGACCGGTTGCGCTCGGGTCAACCTGGGGACGGCGGCCTTGGAGAACCCGCAGTGGTGCGCGCGGGCGATCACCGAGCACGGCGACAAAGTCGCCGTCGGGTTGGATGTCCAGATCGTCGACGGTGAGCACCGGTTGCGCGGACGCGGCTGGGAAACCGACGGTGGCGACTTGTGGGACGTGCTGGGACGCCTTGACAGCCAAGGGTGTTCGCGGTTCGTGGTCACCGACGTCACCAAGGACGGCATGCTGGGCGGCCCCAATCTCGACCTACTGGCTGGCGTCGCCGACCGCACCGAAGCCCCGGTGATCGCGTCCGGCGGAGTGTCCAGCCTGGACGACCTGCGCGCCATCGCCACTCTCACCGGCCGCGGGGTCGAGGGCGCCATCGTGGGCAAAGCCCTCTACGCCGGGCGGTTCACCTTGCCGCAGGCACTGGCCGCGGTACGGGTGTAGGCCCAATGGACCTGGACGCGCTGGTGGCCGAGGCGTCGGCGATCCTGGACGCGGCCGTGCCGCGGTTCCTGGCGGGCCACCGCGCCGGTTCAGCGGTTCTCAAAAAGGGCAACGACTTCGCCACCGAAGTCGATCTGGCGATCGAGCGACAGGTCGTCTCCGCGGTGGTCGCGAAAACCGGAATCGGCGTGCACGGCGAGGAGTTCGGCGGTCCGGACGTCGGCTCGCCGTGGGTGTGGGTATTGGATCCCGTCGATGGCACATTCAACTATGCCGCCGGATCGCCGATGGCCGCGATTCTGCTGAGCCTGCTGCATGACGGCGATCCGGTGGCCGGACTGACCTGGTTGCCGTTCATCGACCAGCGCTACACCGCCGTCGCCGGTGGCCCCTTGAGGAAAAACGGCGTTCCGCAACCATCGCTGGTTCCCGTCAAATTGGCCGACAGCCTGGTCGGGGTGGGAACGTTCAGCGCCGACTCACGGGGCCGGTTCCCGGGGCGCTATCGGCTGGCGGTGCTGGCGAATCTCAGCCGGGTCTGTTCACGGTTGCGCATGCACGGGTCCACTGGGATTGACCTTGTCTACGTTGCCGACGGAATCCTCGGTGGTGCAATAAGTTTCGGCGGCCACGTGTGGGACCATGCTGCCGGTGTCGCGCAGGTGAGGTCCGCGGGTGGCATTGTCACCAACCTGGACGGTGAACCCTGGACCCCCGCATCGCGGTCGGCGCTGGCCGCGGCGCCTGGCGTGCACGGCGAGATCCTCGAGATCCTGCGCGCTACCGGCGAACCGGAGGGCTACTGAGATGTATTCGGGTACTGGCCTTGCGGTGCGGGTGATCCCGTGTCTGGACGTCGACGCCGGGCGGGTGGTCAAGGGGGTCAATTTCGAGAACCTCCGGGACGCGGGTGATCCGGTGGAGCTGGCAGCGGCCTATGACGCCGAAGGCGCCGACGAGCTGACCTTTCTCGACGTGACCGCGTCGTCGTCGGGCAGGGCAACGATGCTGGAGGTGGTGCGCCGTACCGCCGAGCAGGTGTTCATCCCACTGACCGTCGGCGGCGGGGTGCGCACCGTTGCCGACGTCGACGTCTTGCTGCGCGCCGGGGCCGACAAGGTCGCGGTCAACACCGCCGCCATCGCCCGCCCCGACCTGCTGGCGGAGATGGCAAGGCAGTTCGGCTCGCAGTGCATCGTGTTGTCCGTCGACGCCCGCACGGTGCCCGCCGGGTCGGCGCCGACACCGTCGGGCTGGGAGGTCACCACCCACGGAGGTCGCCGCGGCGCCGGTATCGACGCCGTCGAGTGGGCGGCCCGCGGCGCCGATCTCGGGGTGGGGGAGATCCTGTTGAACTCGATGGACGCCGACGGTACCAAAGCCGGGTTCGACCTTCCGATGCTGCACGCGGTCCGTGCGGCGGTCACGGTGCCGGTGATCGCCAGCGGTGGTGCCGGGGCTGTCGAACATTTCGCACCCGCGGTTGCCGCCGGCGCTGATGCGGTATTGGCGGCCAGCGTCTTTCACTTCCGCGAGCTGACGATCGGGCAGGTGAAGGCCGCCATGGCCGCGGAAGGGATTATCGTGCGATGACGCTCGACCCGAAGATCGCCGCGCGCCTGAAGCGCAACGCCGACGGACTGTTCACCGCGGTAGTGCAGGAGCGCGGCAGCGGTGACGTGCTGATGGTCGCCTGGATGGACGACGAGGCATTGGCCCGCACCCTGGAAACCCGTGAGGCCACCTACTATTCGCGATCCCGCGCGCAACAGTGGGTCAAGGGCGCGACTTCCGGCCACACCCAACATGTCCACTCGGTGCGACTGGACTGCGACGGCGACACCGTGTTGCTGACGGTCGACCAGGTCGGCGGCGCCTGCCACACCGGCAACCACAGCTGTTTCGATGCCGACCTGCTGCTGGAACCTGAGAGCTAGCGGCAATACCGTCTAAAAGGGTGGGGGTTGGTTGCGTTCGGCGATGTGGGCGGCGTTGAGGGCGCGTTCGGCGTTGATGCGCTGGTCGCGGTCTTGTTATCGGGTTCGGCGGCGGGTGCGCATCATGATGCCGCGATCGCCAGGTGGCCGGTTTGGCGTTGGGGCAGTGGGTAGTTCGCCGGTCGGCATAGACATTTGAGTGGGACGAACTGAGCTGAGTCGCGGTTTCGGCCCGTCATCCTGCTTGGGTGGCGGGCCGATCGCTGTGGCTAGCCCATAATGGGCGTCTACGAACTTAGGTGTGCAGTGCGGTCGCGAAGACAAGAGCGACCGTCGCCGCGGCCAGCACGCACGTCGCCGCCACCAGCGCCCAGGTCGCGAAAGTCAGCCGGTTCGTCGCATGACGCTCAGCGGTCGTCCGATGCTCGGTGATCCACACATCCAGGTAGTTCTTCGCGCCCCACTGAACATTCCCGCCGACCGCGGCAGCGATAGCGTTCAGAATCACGCCGACTCGCTGCCGGTCGGCGTCAGTCATTTCACTGTAGCTTTCCAATAAGCTTATTCGTCTCACTATCAATAAGGGCTCGATTGAGTAGAAGTTCACTCAGCCTGAAATCAGATAGGTACCTTTTCGGAAAAAGGTGATGAGAATCGATCAATATTAACCTCTTTCAGGGATACCCGGCAGGATCAGCCCGCCGTCCAGCTTGATGGTGTTGCCGGTCATATAGCCGGCCTCGTCGGAGGCGATGTAACGGACGAGATAACCGCATTCGTCCGGGCTGCCCCTGCGCTTCATCGGGATCTTCTGGAGAAAGGGCGGTCCCTGCGAAAGCTCCTCCATGGAGAAGCCGCCGCGTATGGCGGTATTGCCGGGGGCAACGCAGTTCACGCGGATGCCGTACTGGCCCATATCCAGCGCCATGGATTCCACGGAGCGGATTAGCGCGGCCTTCATGCCGCCATAGATGGAGTCCTCCGGAGAGGCGCGAATGCCCCGCGTGGATGCGATAAAGATAATATTGCCCTTTTCGCCACGTTTGACCATGTCATTTGCCGCCACCTTGGCGCAGAGCATATAGGAGCGGTAGTTGAGGTTGTAGATAAGGTCGATAAGGCTGCCTTCCAGGTTCAGCAGGTCGTTGTGGCGGGTGAGACCGGCGTTGCAGACCATCAGGTCGATGCCGCCAAGGTCTTCTGCAGCCTTTGCGGTGACAACCTCGGCTACATCAGGTTCATGCAAGGACGCCTGATAGAAGAAACAGCGGCGGCCTTTTGTGGTAACTTCCGCGTGAAGGCTCTCTGCTTCATCCAAAGCGCTGTTGTAGGTGAAGGCGATATTGTAGCCTTCGTCGGACATCACCCGCACGATGCCGCGCCCTATGCCGCGGCTCCCGCCGGTGACAAATGCGGTTTTGGCTCTCTTTTTTATAAGTTATCCTCCCTTATGGGGTTTTTAAGCTGCCGTCCGGCAAGCGGGTCTGGGTCCAGGTAGTGACCTGCGTCTTGCAAGGGTATTTCGCGGCCAGTTCCTCGTCGATGTCGATGCCAAGGCCGGGTTTGTCATTTGCGTAGACATAACCGTCTTTGAACACCGGGCTGCCGGGGAACACTTCATGCAGTGTCTCGTTGATGCCCGCCCATTCCTGGATGCCGAAGTTGCGGCACACCAAGTCGAGGTGGACATTGCTCGCGTGGCCAACAGGGGAGACGTCGCCGGGGCCGTGCCAGGCTGTGCGCACACCAAAGGCCTCGCAGAAGACCGCCAGCTTGCGGGACGGCGTGATGCCGCCGATCTGGCTGATGTGTACGCGGATAAAGTCAATCAGGCGGTTGGCTATGAGGTAATCCCATTCCTTGGGGTTGCTGAACAGCTCGCCCATGGCGATGGTGGTGGTACATTGCTTGCGCACCAGCTCAAACCACTGGCTCTGCTCGGGGGAGAGGATATCTTCCAGGAAGAACAGGCGGAACTTTTCCATCTCCTTGGCGAGCTGTACCGCCTGGATGCCGGGCAAGCGCTCGTGGGTCGTGGAGCAGCTCGATTTCATCGCCAATATTGCCGCGAATATGCTCGAACAATTTTATGGCGTTGCGGACGTACTGGTCGGGGCAGAAGTAGTCGCCGGGAGGGGAGTTAGGCGGTGTGTTCAAATCACTCGCCCTGCCGCCGTAAGCGCCCCACTGGACGCGGATATGCCGCACCTTTTGATCCATCCACTTGCGGACATTCTCCCCGACTTCTTCGAGGGTAGCACCGCTGGCATGGCGGTAGACTGCTGCCGCCTGACGGCACTTTCCGCCAAGAAGATCGTAGACCGGCATCTTCGCCATCTTGCCCTTAATATCCCAAAGCGCCATGTCGACGCCGAGATGGCGTTGTTCTCCACCGGGCCGTTGCGCCAGTAGGAGTTGTTGTTCATGAGCTGCCACAGATCCTCGATGTCAGCGGGGTCACGGCCTTGCAGCAGCGGGTCGAGGTAATCCTCCACCATGCATTTGACGGCGAGCTCGCGGTAGGCAAAAGTTGCACAGCCAAGGCCGTAGAGCTCCGGCTCGTTGGTCTCCACCTTGACCCACCTTGACGACGATGAGGTTAATCCCGGCTGGCGCGGTCAAAATGGCGCGCACCTTGCGGATACGGATATTGGACATTAAATATCCCTCGTTTCTTTTTTAAGCTTTGACAGCCCCGGCGGAAACAGTCCACGGACATAGAGAAACGCGCGCATTTCGGCGATGGCTGCGGGCTGATCAGGGAAAGCCACGGTGCCATGCTTGGGGCAGGTAACCTGACCGATCCAGTCGAGAGGGATTGCTGTCGGCGGCGCGGCGTAGTGCTTCGCCACCCGCCGGCCGTCGCAGACGAAGCGGAGCGTATCGGCGGCAAGGTCGTCCTGCCGTTCCCTCAGTAGCTCAGCAAGAGACTTGCCGTTGGCGTCATGCACGGACTCGGCCCATCCGAGCCGATTCTCGTCGACGAGAGGAGAGTGTGTAACCGTCCGATCGCCAAACCTGCTGTACATCAGCGCAAGTGCGATGCCTGGGTCGGTCTTCGGTCTTGACCTCTCCCACACGCTCACCACAACCATCGATCCCGCACCGCAGGATCAACGTCGGCGGCATCTCCGCATGCGCGATCTACTAATCCCGTTGCTCCGGGAGCAAATATTCGAGGCGCTCGTCGGCCATCACACCTGCCCGTTGTCAGCGAGCTTGGACAACAGCTTCGCTATCTGCCTGTCGCGCCCTTGATAGCAGTAAGGAAAGTTCTCACGTGCGACACGAAGTCGTGCATAGCGAGTGGACTCGCAGGTTGGGGGCCGGTCATGCCGGGTG
>DATJBA010000097.1:0-5623 GCA_035515675.1 Mycobacterium sp. | reverse complement strand
GCGGCATCATCGGCGCTGCCGTCGACGAAATCACCTGGCTCGAAACGGAATTCCCCAACAGCCGCACCATTTTCCAGCCCGCACGCCGCGCCGGCTCCGGCGACTGGTCCCCGAACCCAGCCGGGGTGTCGATGAACGCGGCGGAAACACTTGCGGCCGTGGTCCACGTTCTTGGGCACGCGGCACGGGAGAGCTTCGCCTTGGCCGATGCGCTGCGCTACGCGGTCTCACTCGGCGGCGACACCGACACCGTCGCGGCGATCGTCGGCGGCATCCTCGGCAGCCGACTCGAGGACGTCGCAGGGATTCCCTGGCTCTCCCGGGTAGCGCTGCCGGACAGCGTCGAGCTGCATGCGCTGAGCATGGCGCTTTCGTCGCTACGACAGTCACTCGGACCATAACGCGCGTGGACTTTAGGGAGTCGCTCACTTGAGCTACGACTCGACAAAGCGCCGAAGCCTTTTTGAGGCTCTCTTCGTGCGACCGACCGACCCGGCGGGCCGCGACCGGTCGGCGATCAGGCCGAGCAGCCCGCCGTCTGAGTGGTAGTCAGAAACAGCCTGCTTTCAGCCTGTTTCAGGGTATCCCGCCATGTCTCGACAAGCCCATCTCACCTGCGCAAACCGTCTCGCGATCCCCCATCGTGACGCAGGGTGTGTCACGCGAGTTGTGACAACGTCGTGACAACTCAGGCATCTGGATTAATCGCGGCGACGACGTCTGGGTTATGAGCTAACCGGTCGCGTTCGCTTGGGTTACGCTCGGTCTCATAGCTGCAGGTCAGCGACGTTCAGCCGTCCAACCTGTCTCGCCACGTCACGATTGTTCGCATCGGTTCCACCATGTTCTGTGTCCAAATCTGTGGCCCCCACCTACCGACGAACCCAGCTGGCCAACCTGCTTCGCTTCCTCAACCATCTCGATATCGAGAGGTTCCAAGATCACCCAGACCTATAAGGGCCACCAACGAAATCCAGCGCCTGGTCATGGCGCGTGCGTTGCCACATGCCCGCCTTTGCCGAGCAGAACGGGCGGAGCTTCCCCCACCTGCTCGACGAGACCCAGGAGAGCAGACAGAAACCTTTTGCCGTGCAAGATAAGCGGAGTTTCTGCGTCGCTGACCCGGCGCCGGTCACGCACCTGGGGCACAATGTCAGCGTGACGAGCGCGCCGACCGAGGAGGCCGAATCACAAGGGTTGCTGCTGCAGCTGATGGACCCGGCCAACCGGGCCGACCCGTATCCCCTCTTCGCGCAGTTTCGCGACCGCGGGCCGCTCCAGCTGTCCGAAGCCAACCTCGCTGTCTTCTCGACTTACCGAGATTGCGACGAGGTTTTGCGCCACCCCTCGACGAGCAGCGACCGGCTCAAGTCGACGATCGCGCAGCGCCTCCTGCGGGGCGCGGCGGCGCCGCGGCCACTGGGCCCGCCGGGATTTTTGTTTATGGATCCGCCCGATCACACCCGGCTGCGCAAGTTGGTCAGCAAGGCATTTGCGGCGAAGGTGGTGAACGCGTTGCAGCCCGACATCGCCGCGCTGGTGGACGGGTTGCTTGATCGGATCGCCGAGAAAGGCCAGTTCGACGTCGTCGAAGACTTCGCCTACCCGCTACAGGTGGCGGTCATCTGCCAGCTGCTCGGCGTGCCGCTCGAGGACGAGTCGCAGTTCAGCCACGCGACGGCGCTACTCGCGCAAGCGCTGGACCCGTTCGTCACATTCACCGGCTCTGTGCCGAGCGGTTTCGAGGAGCGGCCCTCGCTGAGGAGGCTTGCCGCCTTCTTGAAGGCCACTCGATGGAGCCGCGGATATTTCCACGACCTGATCGAACAGCGCCGGTCCCGGCCTGGCGACGACTTCATTTCGGGCCTGATCGCGGTGGAGGAGTCCGGCGATCAGCTGACTCACGACGAGATCATCTCCACCTGCAACCTGCTGCTCATCGCGGGACACGAAACCACGGTGAACCTCATCGCCAATGCCATCTTGGCTATGCTGCGCAACCCTATTCACTGGACGGCCCTGGGCGCCGATGCCGGTCGAGCGCCGGCGGTCGTGGAGGAAACCTTGCGTTACGACCCGCCCACGCAACTAGTCGGCCGAATTGCCGCCGACGACATGACGATTGGGCGAATCGAGGTGCCCGCGGGCGACGCGATGCTGCTGTTGCTGGCCGCGGCTCAGCGTGATCCTGCCGAGTTCGACCGACCCGACACCTTCGATCCGAATCGGGGGGTGTTGCGGCACTTGGGATTTGGTCGCGGTGCGCATTATTGTCTGGGCGCCCCGCTGGCGCGGCTGGAAGCTGGCATGGCCCTGTCGGCGATAACAGCGCGCTTCCCGGACGCGCGGCTGGACGGCGAGCCACAATACAAGAAGAATGTCACGCTGCGCGGTTTGTCGGAACTGACGGTCGCGGTGTAGTTAGCCGCGCTCCCACGGCGCGTTTTCGTCCATCTTTTAGTACTTCGGCATCCATCCGGCAGAATGGGACCGGTCAGCTCGCGATCTGCTGGGGAGCAGTTGGAAGCCGCCAGTAGACCAGCGGACGCAGGATCGTCTACACGAACACTGGAGAATCGCCATCCAACACGTCACGCACTTCGGGCAGGTGCGCACGAAGGCAGAGGATGGCACCGTCGAGACGGTCCGTGTGGAGGGGCCGCCGCATAAACCATGTTCGCCAGCGGTAACGGTCGAGTCGACCAACCGCCGATATGCTCCAACGTTCGGCCCACAAACCCACTGGTTGCGGTAAAACTCGCCATTGCCCGAGGGGACGTCCTCTGGCTGATGGGAGCCATTTTCGAACCCGCCGGGCCGATGCGCGGCGGGCAGTAGTGCGAATACCGCGTTTTCCGCGTCGGACTTCTCCCATACTGCCGGTGTTGGCTCGTTGCCGGCCGTCGGCGCCATTCATACTGCAGGCAATATTGGCGGAACCTCCACAGCCACCGCCGATTTCGCTGAATCCACTAATCGCCCGCTGATTGGCAGGATCACCCGCTCCTGCAAATTTGGCTCAGCGTCGGCCAGGCGCTGCAGCCGGTCGTATATTTCGCGGTGCTCTGCGGATCGTTACTCAGCGCATGGGTAGTTGGGTGTCCCGGTGGTGATGTCGGTAGGGTTCTTCTGATTACTGCCGCAGCAATAGGATTCACCCGACCTGGCGCGAACGTGTAGTAGCTCCTCAGCGTTTCGGTGAAATCTTGGTGGGCCGTCACAGCGATAGCGTGATATTCGTCTATAATCCCCTCACGGGCCTCGGGAGGCGACGCCGAGATCTGTTGATACGCTTGGGAATCGATGCTATCTAGGGCATTGCTAATCTATTGCCCAGGTCACCCACATATACCGCAGCCACATGAAGATCGTCGAGAATGCCGGCGTGGTTGGTGTGGTCGACAGCGAGACGTTGATGAGCTTGGCACCATGGCTTCGCTCATCTCGCCCGCAGTCAACCCTGATGCATCTTGAGGGCGTGCCGATCGCGGTGATCGCGGCCTGGCTTGGCCACGCGTCGTCGGCGTTCACGATGGCGACATACGCGCACTCGCAGGAGCCCGCGCCGGCAGACGCAGCTCGCAGGTTGGCCCGCGTTGTCACAAATTCGTAGCAGCCGCATCGAAGGGCCCTCGTAGTCCCGGCAGGCGGCTTCAGCGCTACCGATTGTTAGCTGAGTCGAACCGGTGTTCGCCCCACAGCGCCGCAGAGTTAGCCGCAAGGTGTGACAATCCGTAACAAAGTAACGATCGACGCAGAAGGTGACCCCTTTGAGCTGTGGTGGCAGGTACAGGATTCGAACCTGTGTAGCTTTCGCGACGGATTTACAGACCGTTCCCCTCGACCTTTATTGCGCCAAGCTGTCTTGGTTAGCGGAAACCCCGCAGGTCAGCTCGTCGGGCTTTGGGCTATTTAACCCCACCGGCGCCACCAACTGCGTACCCGCTGCGTACCGGCGGCTGATCTTGAAGCGCAACACTGTCAAAACCCGGCACCCGCCACAATGCGCAACCACACCGGATTCGGGGGGCTACGGCTTGTGCCGCGAGGTCGTGCGCGGCGCGAGGCCGGGTACCCAGGGCCAACAAGCCCTGGCGGGAGAAACCGAATGCCGGCGGTGAACGGCGTCGGTAAGCCGTGTGCGGGAGAACCGCATGCACGGTTTGAGGTGGCGGGAGCTGGATGCCGTCGGCGGTGATCGCCAGGGCGACCACCACGCAGCGTTCGGCCATGTGCTCGCCGTCAATCATGAGCACCTTGATGTCCTCGCCGGACAGGTCGCGGGCCATCAGCTCGGCCAGCGCGGTCTCGGTCTGCTTGACAAATCGGCGCGACACCGCGGACTTCGATGTCGACTTCTGCTTGCCGGCGGCCTCGCCGACCGGTTCGGCGGTGCGGGCGTGGTGGCGGGTGGCCATCCCGGCTAGCATCCGCTCCATCACCACCTGCGCCAGCAGATCCTCGCAGGCGAAGTGTGCATAGCTATTGAGCGGCACCTCGTGCCCCTCCACCGTGCGTGCCCACGGCCGGGTCACCGAAACACGCCGCCCGCCAAGGGTTACCGAGCCCTTCTCGCTGCCATGGCGCACCGCGGCCCGATCCGGGTTGTGTTTGCCCTTCGGCCCGGCGATCTCGGTGATCTCGGCCTCAAACATGGCCTGCATCACCGCCAGCCCCGTGGCCACACTCATCGCCAGCAACCCCTCGCGGGCCGCACCGGCGATGTCACCCATCGCCAGCTGAATCTCCTCGGGCAGATCAGGCAACACAACGGCATCGGTGGTGTCGGCAACACGTACAGTCGGTACGGTTTTCATCAGCGGTCCCCTTCCTTGTGGGTGTTCTTGGCGGATCACCCGAGACCTACCACGCGGCAGGGCTCAGGCGGGGGACCGCCACCTCAAATTCCACGAAGACCGGGACAACCTCCGCCCACCACAGCGGACGAATAAGGGTCGAATGATTTGGCAGCACGTCTAATTACTTCGCCCCGAAAAAGGCCTGAACCGCAGGTGCTGTGACCTGCGCAAATGTCGGCGCGCCTGCCGCGGTGCGCGGTCCAATGGCGGGATAATCGTGCAAAACGATTGGGGCGTAAAGGAATCGAGGCTTCATGCTGGTGACCACGAACCCGCAGCAGACACTGTGGGAGACGATCCTGCCGCCGGGCTACCAGGACCTGCCCACGGAGCTGGCCGCGGTGGACGCGCTGCTGGACGACCCGGCGTTCTTCCAACCGTACCGGGCGCGTTTCTCCGCGCTTCTGGGGCGCCCGTCGATCCCGATCGAAACCTATCTGCGGATGATGTTCCTCAAGCATCGCTACCGGCTGGGGTATGAGACGTTATGCCGCGAGGTGGCCGATTCGCTCTGCTGGTCGCGGTTTTGCCGGATCCCGCTGGGCACCACGGTGCCTCACCGGTCCACCTTGGGCAAGATCACCACCGGCTGCGGGCCCGAGGCGGTCGAGGCGCTCAACAATGCGCTGCTGGTCAGGGCCGCCGGGGTGAAGGTGGTCAGGTTGGACAAGGTGCGCGCCGACACCACGGTGGTGGAGGCCAACGTGGCCTATCCGACCGACTCCGGGGTTGCTGGTGCGTGCGATCGCACTGATCATGATGGT
>DATJBA010000096.1:0-5732 GCA_035515675.1 Mycobacterium sp. | reverse complement strand
AGGCTCAGCGCAAAACGGTGATACAGCCACACCGCATGCCCGATGATTTCGATCGGGTACCGATAGCCCTTGTATCTTGCCGCAATCGCCACAGCGACCAATCCTGGCAGCACCACACCTGGCCAACAACTTGACGATGCCGACAGAATTCCCGACGTCGAGCCCAATGCGGTGCTGATCACGGAGGCGGGTGCACTGAGGCCAGGCGGCGCACTCGACATTGGTTGCGGGGTGGGCGCTGAGGCCATCTGGCTTGCCACCCACGGATGGAACGTCACGGCACTTGACGTCTCACGAGTGGCACTCGAGCACGCGGCGCATCGAGCCCGGCAAGCCGCCGTCGACGTGCAGTGGGTGCAAGCCAGACTCGAAGATGCCCCGGTTGCCGCGTGCGGCTTCGATCTGGTCACCGCGTTCTATCCGGCCTTGCGTCACTCGGACGCGCGCGAGGCCGAACAGGCACTTGTCTCGGCGGTCGCCCCGCATGGCATCCTTCTCGTCGTGCATCACGCCGACGTCCACGCGGAAAGGGCAAAGGCGCATGGCTTCGACCCCGCCGACTACCTCAGTCACGACGACATCGTTGAATTGCTTTCTGATGATTGGGATGTCCGTATCCACAGGCGACGACCACGCGAGGTGCCTGCCGGCCCTGAGGGACAGCACACGCACGACGACGTCGTAGTGGCTCGCCGTCAACGGTGATAGCCCAACGCGTAGGTTCGCCGCGGTGAATGGGTTCAGGACCGCGTCGAACAACCGCTCGTTGTCGACCCATCTGACACCGCTGGCTGGGTCTCGCGCACCGACTTGTCGGCCAAGGCGGCATGCCAGGACAGATGGCATCGTGGCGTTGTCATGGACCACCAATGGCCCCATCCGGCCGCCACGGCCGTCGACGTAACACTGCTAAGCCGCTACTGCAAACGGTTTGCCGATCACGCCGTGGAGATCGGACGCCGGGTCATCTTTCAAGCCCGGGACCCTGATCACCTGACACGGCGCCGGTCCAACACAACCCACAGCGAAAGTCGCTGGGGCCGAAGGTGAAGTGTGCCGCGAGTCGCGTGGCCCTACGCTCCGCACATGCGCGACATTGAGGTGATCGATTACGAACTCCGACTGCTGCGGACGTTTCGCCGCACGGTCAGCGAGGCAGAAGGCCGACCGCCAAGCACCGCCGCGCGGATCGACGAGCTGCTGGACGAACGAGCGGCAACGATGGTCTTGAACGCCACGGCCGGTGCCGCATCGGCGAGATGCCTTGGGTAGTTACTACATGGAACTTTCTTCCAACATCGCCGCGGACCTGCGGCAAGACTATCAGCTTTGCCACACTTATTGAAAACCATTATCATTAACGAGTCGGTACTGCGACCAAGGGTGCCTCAACCGCTCCCAGATAAAGACCACCTAATGGACCGAATGGACCGTGCCGCGACCGCAGCTCGGCTCACAGCCCTGCTGTCACTTCGCAACCCGCCGATCGCGCTCGCTTTCGTTGACCGGCCGCCGAAAGACATCGTGCAGGTCAGCAAACCCGTTCCATCGGCCTGCGCGTTCTGGCGGCGGGCAGAGCAAGGTACCTTCTACGCCTCCGCTGACCAGCACTACAACTGCCCGATCGGATCGATGGTGATGGGCTTCGACCTCCCAGCGACTGTGCGCGAGCAGCTCGGCGGGCTGGTGCAGTCGATGTGCGACGCGCCCTACCTGAGCATGGACGAGGCGGCCAAGATCCCCAACGTAGGTCGGAACAGCGTAGGCATCGTCTACGGCCCCTTGTGCGAATTCCCGCTAGACCCGGAACTGGTGCTGATCTGGGTGAACGTGGCACAAGGCATGCTCTACAGCGAGGCCGCTGGACGTGCCGCCTGGACGGGCGCCCAAATGGACATAACGGGACGTCCGGGCTGTGCTGCCCTCCCGCGGGCACTACACAACAACCAGCCAGGCATGTCCCTGGGCTGCGTAGGCATGCGCACCTTCACGGAGATCAGCGATGACATGAACCTGGCGGTAATCCCCGGTAGTGCTTTGGCCGGATTCGTCTATGCCCTAGAGGGAACGGTGGATTCGAACGTCACGATGCGTTCGTACTACGCAGCACGCAAAGCCGCCATTGCCTAGACTTCCCCCGGTTTCCGGGAGACCTCGGCAGCCGTTATGGCCGGGCACGGGTGCGGGGCCGGCTGTACACCGCCACATCCCAGTTTCCTGTACCACCTCGAGCCGCTCGCCGCACTGCTGGGGGCCCACCGCCCCGTGGTTGGGCGCCGTGCAGGTCCTCACCCGCGACAGACCGACGTGAGGCCGAGCATCGATCTAAGGTGGAGGCCGTGTCCCTAGCATTTGCCGGGGACCACCGGGAAGTAGGATGAATGCGCGCAGCGATTCTCGTCGCTTCGGTTCTCCCAGCGGACTTTTCAGAGCTCGGCCAGCAAGTCAAGCAACTGGAGAAAGCAGGCGTCGACCGGATCCAATGGGACGTGATGGACGGCCGATTCGTGCCCGACCTGACGTTTGGGCCCGACGTTATCGCCGCCAATCGCAGACATGTGAGCCTCGGCTTTGAAGTGCACCTGATGGTCGACGATCCCGACCCGATGCTGCCGAGATGGGTTGAAGCAGGTTGCGAGATCGTCATCGTGCACGCCGAGGCGACTCGGCACCTGCTCGACACACTTTCTGCAATTCGCGATCTGGGCGCGCGGGCCGGTGTAGCGCTGAATCCTGCGACACCGTTGGAGGGGGTGACAAACGTGCTGCACTTGACCGACCTGCTGCTGGTGATGACGGTCGACCCGGGATTCGGCGGCCAGCGGTATCTAGCGGCGATGGAACCAAAGATCGCCGCGGCCCGTACCGAAATCGACCACCGCGGTTTGCAAGTCGAGCTCGAGGTGGACGGCGGAATCAACGCTGCGACGATCGGAGCGGCCGCCCGCGCCGGCGCAACAGTCTTCTGCGCGGGCTCGGCATTGTTCAACGGTACCGGCACGATGGGCGACCGCGTTGCGGCGCTGCGCCAGGCGGCCGCCGCCGGGATGGAGGACAAATGAGCATCACGCCAGCAGCAAGAGAAACTTAACGGGAACGGCCCCCACGTGATCGCTGGACATCACTGTGCACTTGAATGCCCACGTCGTCGTATCGAGGCCATCAGGAGATAGACCATCAACGCATAATAAATCGCGCGTTACCGCCGCTCAGTAACTTGCCTGATGTCAAAGGATTTCCACGCTGCCCTAATCCTGTACGACCGGTTGTCGCTTGCTGAGAGTTGGCGTCACTGCCGCGCTGCGGAGTCGACACCCGTATCAGCGCCCGCAGGCATCCCCAGCTTCGAGGGAGTCTCAGGCACATTGGCGACGGAGTGTCGGAAATAATTTTATTAAGCTACCAATCCCCGAAGGGGTGGGGAAATTCCAGCAATCAAAGTCGTTGCGATCCAACACGTTCAGAGATTATGCCGGCACCGCGGCTCGTCGCAGCGCGATGCGTGCGATGTCGACCGCAACCACCCGCCATACCTTAGGAGCCTCTACCTGGGGCCGCACAAGCCCACACACGCACAGGTCCGCTACCCGTTGCGACGGAGTATCTACTGCGACGGACTCGGGTGGTTCGCCGGCGGACTCATCGTGCACCGATCACCTGCGGCAGCGCCCGTCGTTCGGATCATGTTCACTCTGCGGTTCATGGCGTTGCGCATGAGGTGCCGATACAGCCACGCCTTGCCGCCGCGGGCGTTTACGCCGTGGGCGACGTAGAAGGCGTCGGGATCGTCGAAGACACCGAAGTCCTGGTTGACGCCCGTCGCCTGGATGCGGGTGTCTGTTCCTGTCCACTCGATGGGTGGGTTTGCGAGGTCGTCGGTACCGACGCCATAGCCGAGGAACGCGCCGCCATCCTGGCCGGTGCGGGTCCGGATCCCCTCGAGGTAGGCGTCGTCGAGGATGACGCCCTCGAGTCCGACCCAGCGACCATCGACGAACACCTCGGCCCAGCTGTGGAGGATGCTACGCGGCGCGAGCCGATACAGCAGACCGGCCATCACCCCGCGCTGGAGCCGCTTGTCGATGGTCGCGCCGTGAAAGCGACAACCGATGCCGCTCGCTCGCAACAGCGCCATCAAGAGAGTTGTTTTCGTGTTGCATTGGCCGTAACCGTCGGCCAACACGGCCGACGCTGGGATGTCGTCGGACACGTTGTACCCGAAGGGCACCTCGTTTCGGACAAACTCATAGATCGCG
Organism: Mycobacterium sp.; assembly: GCA_035515675.1. GTDB lineage: Bacteria > Actinomycetota > Actinomycetes > Mycobacteriales > Mycobacteriaceae > Mycobacterium. The sequence goes on along the minus strand of DATJBA010000096.1, from coordinate 1,476 downwards.
CCAATGCGCGCACGTCCGGGAAGCTGCATCCAGCCGCGCTTGTCGACGAGGGACTGCAGGCGCGGATCACCGACATCGAGCAACGCCGTAGCTCTCAGGTAGCGATCCTCCATAGTGCGGAGCTTACGTACGAGGCTGCCCGACGATCAGAGCCCTTTGTCACAAGGAATCGGTGTCTGCCCCGATCCCATGTCATCGTTGCTGGATCGGACGCCTCAGGTGCTTTCGGGGCCTGCGGCCAGGAATGTCGCTTCCGGCTGAATACTGACCCTCGAGTTCCGGGTGGATTTTGACCCACCCGTCGACGATCATGAGGTGTTGAACGTGGTCGTCACCAGCAATCAACCCTTCGGGCGCTGGGGAGAGGTCTTTGGCGACGACGTCGTCGCAGCGATGATCGACAGGTTGGTGCATCACGCCGAAGTCATCTCCCTCAAAGGCGACTGGTCGACCACCGTGCGCTCAGCAGCACCCGTGTCCGCGCCAGGACTTGATGCCCTCCCAGACCGCGAGCACCGCAATGCCCAGTGCCACAACGGGGTCCAGCCACCACCATCCCCACAGCGTGTTGCCCAGCAGCCCCACCAGCACGGCCACGGCGAGATAGGCGCACAACAGATTCTGGGCACCCTCACCGCTGGTGGCCGCCGAGCCCAACCGCCCGCCCAACCGCTTCTTGGCGCTGCCCAGCAGTGGCATCACGATCAGGCTGGTGACCGCCAACCCGATGCCCACCCAGCTGGTCTGTGGCCGGTCAACGCGCTGACCGCCTCATAGCCGATATAGGGAGCAAGCAGGAAAAAGGTGACCGCCACGGCCTTTTGGGCGCGCTGCTCCACGGTCGATGACAAGGTGCGGGTCCCAGTGAACCGCCAGATGACAATCACACTGGCCAGACCTTCGATCGCCGAGTCCAGCCCGAAGCCCAACAAGGCCACCGAGCCCGCCACAATGGCCGCCACGACGGCGGCCAAACCTTCGGCAGCCATGTAAGCCAACGAAACCCACGACAACAGCCGCGCCCAGCGCGCCGCGTCATGCCAGTCCCGATCACGCTCGGTCGTCGGCGACGGTGTGCAGCACTCGTCGCTGTCGCACCGATCGGTGCACACGCCGATCGGCTCCGGCGTGAACCCAGGCGAACTCACGACCGCTCCGACGCGCAGCCAGCGGCGCCATAGTTCGGGCACAACGCCACCGCACTGCCGGTCGCTGCCAGCAACGCTTCCGCTGCCGTCAACACATCAACCAGCGACGGCTGGATGAGGCGAAATACCGACGCCCGACCGACCGCCTCGCAATCAACCAGGCCGGAATCACGCAGACACCCAAGATGGCATCGTCAAGTTGTTGGCCAGGTGTGGTGCTGCCAGGATTGGTCGCTGTGGCGATTGCGGCAAGATACAAGGGCTATCGGTACCCGATCGAAATCATCGGGCATGCGGTGTGGCTGTATCACCGTTTTGCGCTGAGCCT
>DATJBA010000095.1:0-15140 GCA_035515675.1 Mycobacterium sp. | reverse complement strand
ACCACGTCGTTGGACAGGCCGCCCGCGGGACGCCACAGCGACGGGGTTCGGCCGGTTGCGGCGGTGATCGCGTCGTTGGACCTGGAGAACTGGCCCGCGATGTCCTCGGGAGGGATCGCGGTCATGTTCGGGTGTTCCCAGGTGTGGTTGCCGAACTCCATGCCGGCGTCGGCGACGCGCTTGGCGCCCGCCGGGTTGGCGGCTACCTTGTTACCGATCAGGAAGAACGTGGCCTTGGCGTCCTTGTCCTTCAGGATTTGCAGCAGCCGGTCGGTGTATGGCCCCGGCCCGTCGTCGAAGGTCAGCGCGACGCACTTGACCACCGAGCAGCTGAGGTTGTCGGCGCGGGTCACGTGCCCGGTGAGGCCGCCGATCACCAGCACTGCGGCGGCCGCGACGACACCGAAAACGGTCCGCCAATAGCGCCAGGCCTGGCTGTCGGGTCGTTTCGGCACGCTGGAAGCCTACCGAAACGCGCTGTCAGCGGGGTCCGGCAATCTCCTCAAGCATCTCGGTGACCAGCGCGGCAATCGGCGACCGCTCGCTGCGCAGCAGGGTGATGTGGGCGAACAGCGGATGGCCTTTGAGCTTCTCGATCACAGCCGCAACGCCGTCGTGGCGGCCGACCCGCAAGTTGTCACGCTGGGCGATGTCATGGGTCAGCACCACCCGCGATCCAGTACCCAACCTGGACAACACGGTCAGCAGGACGTTGCGCTCCAGCGACTGTGCTTCATCGACGATGACGAACGAGTCATGAAGCGAGCGGCCCCGGATGTGGGTCAGCGGCAATACTTCGAGCATGCCCCGGGAAAGCACTTCCTCCAGCACCGCTGGACTGGCCAGGCCCTCGAGGGTGTCGAAGACCGCCTGCGCCCAGGGGCCCATCTTTTCGCTCTCGCTGCCGGGCAAGTACCCCAGCTCCTGGCCGCCAACGGCATACAGCGGACGGAAAACCACCACCTTGCGGTGGGTCCGCCGTTCCAGCACCGCCTCAAGACCCGCACACAACGCCAACGCCGACTTGCCGGTGCCGGCTTTGCCGCCCAGCGACACGATGCCCACCGACTCGTCGAGCAGCAGGTCGAGCGCTACCCGCTGCTCAGCGGAACGGCCACGCAGCCCGAACACCTCGCGGTCACCGCGAACCAACTGGACACGTTTGGCTGCGGTGACCCGGCCAAGCGCATGGGACTTACCGCCCAGCAGCCTGATCCCGGTGTGACAGGGCAAGTCCCGGGCTTCGGCCAGGTCGATCTCGCCGTCGGTGAACAGCGCGTCGATATCCTCAGCGGCGGTCTCGATCTCGTGCATCCCCGACCACCCGGAAGCCACGACATCCTGTGCGTGGTACTCGTCGGCGGCCAGGCCTACCGCAGCGGCCTTCACCCGCAGGGGAATGTCCTTGCTGACCAACGTAACTCGCTTGCCTTCAGCGGCGAGGTTGGCGGCGCAACTCAAGATCCGGGAGTCGTTGCTGTCGGTCCGAAAGCCGGCGGGCAGCACCGCCGGGTCCGTGTGGTTGAGTTCGACGTGAAGCGTACCGCCCTGTGTTCCAACGGGAATGGGCTGATCCAACCGTCCGTGCTCGAGGCGGAGATCATCGAACAGACGCAACGCCTGACGGGCGAACCACCCCAGCTCGTGGTGGTGGCGCTTGGCCTCCAGTTCGCTGATCACCACCAGCGGAACAACCACCTCGTGTTCGGCGAACCGACTGCACGCCCACGGATCGGACAGCAGCACGGACGTGTCGAGCACGTAGGTTCGGATATCGGTCACGGAGCGCTCCTCGAGCGGGGTAAGCCCGCGCGGACCCGCACAGGCATGTCGGCGGGAGTCGCAGCACCAGGACCGGGGCCGGTCCTGCCGTTGTAGTGACGGGAGGTGCCGCCCTGGCAGCAGAGCATGTCGCTGGCCATCGCGAACGACGCTACTCTTGTGGCCGCTCGGCCGCTGCGCAGGCGCGCCGAGGCCGGCTTGGCGACCCCAAGATGAGCGAGTGAGATGCACGCCAGCGCGCGCGAAGGTTGGGTTAACCGACGACGAATTGTTTCAGTTGAGGCTCCTCGGCCAGCCCCCATGCGGTGATGCGGTCGGAGATCGCCTGCCGCAGCTGCGACGCTCCGAAAATGCCGGCGTCGGCGACGTTTTTAACCTTGTCCTGGTAGGCGTCGACGTCGGCCCCCACCACTTGGAGGTCGGCCGCACGGGCGGCAATCGCCGCGATCGTCTCATCACGGGTGTAGTCGAGGCAGTGCGCGACCAGGTTGGAGAAGAACTCCTCGTGACGCACCTCGTCCCTGGCGATCCGGTCGATGAGTCCGGCCAACACGGGCTCTTCAACCTGGGCGGCCAGGTTGCCGCAGAAAACGGCATGCGTGCGCTCGGCGAAGGCCATGTACACCAGGATTTCGACCTGCGTGTACTTATCGGCGCGGTAGCCCTTCATCACGTGTTGGACTCGCGCCTCCTCGTTGGCGGTCGGGTCGACCTCCCGGGTCACCACCAGATATTCCCGCAGCGCGATGGCATGCAGGTGTTCCTCCGCGGTCCACCGGCCCAGCCAGCGACCCCACCAGTCCTCGAGAATGAAGTGCTCGACAAGCTCGCGGTGATGGCCGGCGAGGTTGTCCTTGAGTAGCAGCAGGATCTCGCAGGCGTCGGTGATGGTCCTGGGCAGCGTCATCTGGGACGGGTCCCAATCGTGTCCGCCGAGGAAGGCGAAATTCTCGCCCCGGTCGAACGGCACGTAGTCGTGGGCGAACCAGATGTCCTCCGTGTCGAGGTGGTGTTTCATGGTCGCTTCGACAACCGGCTCGAGTTCCAGGGTCAACGCATTAGCGACAGGTTTCTGTGCCATGCGGTAACTGTAACCCGCGTACACAGGTTTCGTGAAATCGGACGGCGCGTGTCGCGGTCCGATTTTCTCAACTGCTGGCCTGGCGATCGACCAGCGTCCAGTCCTCGAGTCCCTCGTAGAGCGGGAAGCCTCTGGCCAGCCGCGTAACCCGCTGCCGGAGCGCGGGCAGGTCAGCCCCACTGCCGCTTGCCAGCGCCATGGCGATGATGTCGGCGACCTCGGTGAACTCGGCGTCCCCGAAACCGCGGGTGGCCAGTGCCGGTGTTCCCACCCGCAAGCCCGACGTCACCATCGGCGGCCGGGGATCATTTGGGACCGCGTTGCGGTTGACCGTGATGCCGATCTGGTGCAGCAAATCCTCGGCAGCTTTGCCGTCGAGCGGAGAGTCGCGCAGGTCTACCAGCACCAGGTGCACATCGGTACCGCCGCTGACCACCGACACACCGGCCTTGCTGACATCGGGAGCCAGCAGCCGATCGGCGATGATGCGGGCGCCGGACAACGTGCGCCGCTGACGGTCGGCGAATTCGCGGGTGGTGGCGATCTTGAGCGCGACCGCCTTGCCCGCGATGGCGTGCATGAGCGGTCCGCCCTGCTGGCCGGGGAACACCGCGGAGTTGATGGCCTTGGCGTACTCCTGCTTGCCCAGGATCATCCCGGAGCGGGGGCCGCCGAGCGTCTTGTGCACGGTGGTGGTCACCACGTCCGCCTGCGGCACCGGTGACGGGTGCAACCCAACAGCAACCAGACCGGCGAAGTGCGCCATATCCACCCACAGCTTGGCGTCGACCTCGTCGACGATCGATCGGAACGCCGCGAAGTCGAGGATCCGCGGGTAGGCCGACCAGCCGGCGATGATGACCTTCGGGCGGAACTCGAGCGCCTTGGCCCGAACCGCGTCCATGTCGACCAGATGCGTCGTCGGGTCCACGCCGTAGAAACCGGCGTCATACAGCCTGCCGGAGAAGTTCAGCTTCATGCCGTGCGTGAGGTGGCCGCCGTTGGCCAGGTCGAGGCCGAGCAGCCGCTCCCCCGGCGTCATCAACGCATGCAGGACCGCCTCGTTGGCCTGGGCGCCCGAATGCGGCTGGACGTTGGCGAAGTCGGCACCGAACAGCGCCTTGGCCCGGTCGCGGGCGATGTTTTCCACGACGTCGACGTGCTCGCAACCGCCGTAGTAGCGCCGGCCGGGCAGCCCCTCGGCGTACTTGTTGGTCAGCACGCTGCCCTGGGCCTGCAGTACCGAGCGCGGCGCGAAGTTCTCCGAAGCGATCATGTCCAGGGTGTCCCGTTGCCGATGCAGTTCCTTGTCCAGCAACTCGGCGATATCGGGGTCAACCTCGGCGAGCGGGGCGGACATCAGCGAGGCCGTGCCGGGGGTGGTGGTGCGAGCGGTTCCAGCAGTCACGGACGCCAGTCTATCCAGCGATGCTTTCAGCCAGCCCAGGCGTCGGGTGCGCACCCGTCCCTGCAACACTGGCACTATGCCGCGGCCTAGCGAGCCGAGCCCGTATGTCGAGTTCGACCGAAAGCAATGGCGTGCGCTCCGTATGTCGACGCCGCTGCCCCTCACCGAAGAGGAACTGATCGGCCTGCGCGGTCTTGGTGAGCAGATCGACCTGCTCGAAGTCGAAGAGGTTTACCTGCCGCTGGCGCGGCTGATTCACCTTCAGGTCGCCGCCCGCCAACGGCTATTTGCCGCCACCGCTGAATTCCTCGGCGAACCGCAACAACACCCGGACCGGCCAGTGCCGTTCGTCATCGGCGTGGCCGGCAGCGTAGCGGTCGGCAAGTCTACGACCGCTCGTGTGCTGCAGGCGCTACTGGCACGCTGGGATCATCACCTCCGGGTGGACCTGGTGACCACCGATGGCTTTCTGTACCCGAACGCGGAGCTGGATCGGCGAAACCTCGTGCACCGCAAAGGCTTTCCGGAAAGCTATAACCGCCGGGCGCTGATGCGTTTCGTGACCTCGGTCAAATCCGGCTCCGAGTACGCGTGCGCGCCGGTTTACTCACATCTGAAATACGACATCATCCGCGGGGCCAAGCAGGTGGTCCGCCATCCCGACATCTTGATCCTGGAGGGCCTCAACGTCTTGCAGACCGGTCCGACCCTGATGGTGTCGGACCTGTTCGACTTCTCGCTGTATGTGGACGCCCGCATCGAAGACATAGAGCAGTGGTACACATCACGGTTCTTGTCTCTGCGCAGCACCGCGTTCGCCGACCCGGAATCACACTTCCACCACTACGCGGCCCTCAACGACACCAAGGCGGTCGCCGCCGCACGCGAGATCTGGCGGTCGATCAACCGGCCCAATCTGGTCGAGAACATTCTGCCGACCCGTCCCCGCGCCACCCTGGTGCTGCGCAAAGACGCCGACCACTCCATCAACCGGCTCCGCCTGCGCAAGCTGTAGCAACCGCCAAAGCCGATGCCGGGGCAGCGCTCCACAACGTGCCATGGGGGCGCCCCGCACCGGCGGCAAGGGAAGTTACGCCGCCAGACGACGCACTCCCAGGTACTGCAGTCCGGCGAACGCCGCAGTGTACACACCACTGGCCAGCGTCGCGGCAACCCCGGTTGTGGTCATGGACACTGCTTCAGCGACCACGATCGCGGCCAGGGTGTACACGATGTTGGCCACAACGACGCCGATGCCGACGCGGCGCAAATTCGGCAACGCCGCGAGGCTGAATACCACCAGGCCGTAGAGCACGAAGGCCGCGCCCAAGCCGAGTTCCTGGCCGGACGTCAGGCCGGTCAGCGACGAGAGCGGGTCGGCGACCAAGGCGACGGCCAGACCGCACAATCCCGTCAACGTGGCATCCGCACGCATGGCGAAACGCAACAGCGAGTCGGTTGAGTCGTATAGGGGTCGGGTTCTCAGACCAGATACAGCGGTCATGTGATTACTCCTCGCGATGGCGGTTTGGGTCGAACAGGTTTGAGCGTGCCGCCGAAGCACTGCCTTATCGACTCGTGGCACTGCCAACTGCTGCCACGCATAGAAAGACCAGGTATTTCTTCGGGCTATTCCCGTCACTGACACGACGGCTCAGCCCGCGACGCCGAGCCGGTAATTTCGCAGACCCCTACTCGCATTTTCGCTGCGCTATTACAGCTTCGGTGAGGCCGGCGCTGGTCGTAGGCTCAGCAGTCCTGTCACAAGGGATAGGGGCATGGCCAATGTGCCCATCTCAGCGCGACAACGCTTCTCGCAGCTCGGCACCACCCCAGTTGTCGCGCTAAAGCGGGCAAGCCGCCAATCCCCCTTCGCCGGTGACACAAGTGACAGGTGGGACGTCAGCGGCCAGCGACGGCGACACGCCCACGCAGATCGGCGGCGATGAGCCGGGCCGCGGCGTTTTGCCAGTTGTGCAGCGAGCGCTGTGGAACCTCGGTCACCAACCACTGCCAGGCTTGCCGGGCGGTCGGATCCAATCCGGAGGCGGTGGCGTTCTGCGCGTACGCGCGCACCCCGACGACGTAGGGGAAATACAGCGAGTTGTAGTAACGCCACTGCTCGGTGGTTCCGAAATCGCCGGCGTCGCGCGGTTTGAGCCGCCGATAGCGTCGGCGAGAACAGCCTTGAGTTCGTTGGCCCGCTCAAGCGGTTGGTCGGGTGCACCCCGCGCGGCCAGCCGCTCATCGATCACCGGCAACGCGGTCAGCGGGCTGGCCACCAGCTTGGTCAGGTCACCGTAGTGGCCCAGCGCCCGGCGGGTGAGCCTGGCGAAGGTGTCGTCGTCGACGTCAACGAGGGGATCGACCGAGCGCAGCGGCAGGGCCGTCCCGGTATGCCGCAACGCGGCCCGGTCAGCGCGCAGCGTGGGCGATTTCGAGAACGCCAGCCGGTCCAGCGCCCCGGCAAGCGGATCGGCCAGCACCTGCACCGCGATAGCGATCCCCAGCGTGCTGAACAGCAGCACGGTCAGCACGGTCTGCGCGGTGGGCTCATGGCGCGTCACCGCCAAGCCGACCAGGGCTTGACCACCGAACAGCACCGCTACCGTCATCGAGCCGGCAAACGAGCGCAGCATGTCGGCGCGCAGCGCCTGGCCCTCGTCGAACGCGTCCCACAAGGCCACCGCCACGCCCAGCAACAGCACGTCGAAACCCGTGGACGCGAGTGCGAGCCAGCTGGGCAGCAGGCCCAGCGGAATGATCAGGATGGCGTTACCCAGTGCGAAGAACAGCGTCGCCACAATGACAACTCCTAGACCACTCCGGCCGACCGGCACCGGCTGAGCGGGCCGCACCAGCGCGGCGACCATCGCGGCGAGCGTGGAAACCGAGATCACTGCGAACATCAGCACGTGACCCGGCCGCAGCGGGCCGTCGACGCTGCCGGCCATCGTCGCGCCGAACAGGGTCAATGCGCCGACGCCGCCGACGAGCAGCAAGTCGCGGGTGCGTGCCCGCCAGCGATCGCCCGGCCGGGACAGTTCGACGAGCACCGCGAACCACGCCACGCTGGGGACGGCAACCAGATAGATCTCGAGCCGGCTGAGCAGCCCGGTGTGCGTAACGCTGGCTGTGCGCACCGCGTCCAGCGCTACCACCAGCGCGAAACCACACAGTCCGATCGCGGCCAACACCAGCACCGGCTTACGCGGATCACGGGCCAGCAGATACAGCCCGAGCCAGCCGCTCAGTGTGAACACGACCGCGGACAGCGCAGCCATGCATCTAGTTTGTCATGCCGCTACTTGCCGTATCGGCGATGCCGCATGCTGTAGTCACGCAGCGCGCGCAGGAAGTCGACCCGGCGGAATGCAGGCCAGTGCGCTTCGGTGAACCACATCTCCGAGTACGCGCTTTGCCACAGCAGAAAGCCGGACAGGCGTTGCTCGCCTGACGTGCGGATCACCAGGTCGGGGTCGGGTTGCCCAGAGGTGTAAAGGTTTTCGGAAATGGCCTCGACGGTCACCGCGTCGATGACCTCCTCGGCGGTCGCGCCGTTGGCGAGTTCTTTGCTCAATAAGGCACGTACCGCGTCGACGATCTCCCGACGGCCGCCATAGCCGACTGCGACGTTGACGTGGAAAGGTGCGACGTCCGGCGTGGACGCCACGGCATCGCGCAGCCGGCGGGCCGGTTCCTCGCCGAGCAACTCCAGATCCCCAACAGTACGCACACTCCAGCGATTGGCCGGTGCGCAGATCTCCTCGACGACATCGGTGATAATTTCGATGAGTCCAGCCAACTCGTCGGGGTCGCGTTGCAGGTTTTCGGTGGAGAGCAGGTAGACGGTGGTCATTTCGATTCCGGCTTCCTGGCACCACCGCAGCATCTCGGCGATCTTGGCGGCACCCATCCGGTAGCCATAGCTGACGTCGTCGTAGCCCGCGTCGCGCGCCCATCGTCGGTTCCCGTCGCACAGGACTGCGATGTGGCGCGGGAGTTCCGATTTCGAGGCGACCAGCCCCTGTCTCAGCCGCAGCTCGTAAAGCCGGTACAACGGCTCTTTGAGGCGCGGCGGGATAATCTCCACGAAGATCCACCCTACTGTGAGCGGCAACAAATTCCGGCCTGTATTGCGGGCAATGTCGCCCGCGTCCGACACCGCGGCGTGACCATTCCGACTACTGTGACCGGTACCAGCTACTGGCAATTTCCCGACGTGCACGACAAGGCAACATCACACATGAGCAGCCAGACCAGCACGGCCACCAGCCCGGAGTCCGAATCGCAATTACTCGCGGCCAATGCCGCGCACCAGCTCGTCGACGGCGTGACCCGGGTACTGAGCAAGCCACGCTTCAAGCCACGTTTCCGGGGCTGGATCCACGTCTACTCCGCCGGGGCCGCCGTCGCCGCGGGTGCGTCACTGATCGCGGTGTCGTGGGCGGTCGCATCCACCCGCGCCGGGCTGGCGACGTTTGCCTACGCCGCGGCCACCGTGGTGATGTTCACCGTCAGCGCCACCTACCACCGTGTCAACTGGGAATCCGGGACCGCCCGGAAATGGATGAAGCGGCTGGATCATTCGATGATCTTCGTGTTCATCGCCGGCAGCTACACACCGTTCGCGCTGCTGGCCATGCCGCCCGACGCCGAGCGAACGGTGCTGTGGATCGTGTGGGGCGGCGCGCTGGCGGGCATCGTGCTGAAGGTGTGCTGGCCGTCGGCGCCACGCTGGGTGGGCGTGCCGCTCTACCTGCTGCTGGGCTGGGTCGCGGTCTGGTTCACCGGGACGATCCTGCACAACGCCGGGGTGGCCGCTTTCGTGCTGCTATTCGTCGGTGGCGTCCTGTACAGCATCGGTGGCATTCTCTACGCGCTGCGCTGGCCCGACCTGTGGCCGGCGACGTTCGGCTTCCACGAGTTCTTCCACGCCTGCACCGCGATAGCGGCGATCTGCCACTACATCGCGATGTGGTTCGTGGTCTTCTAACTGGAACGCCGCCTCATTACCGCCGACCCGCAGCGACACCAGCTCGCATTCGCGCTCGAGGTTGGCTTCCAGCCAAATAGACGCCGAGTAGAAACCCGCGATCGCGCCATTGCCGATATGCACCTCACCGCCGACCGGATCCTCGAGGGTGGCGTCGTCGGCGTACAGGCTGACCAAATCATCCACGCTGCCCTCGGCGAGCAGCGTGACATAGCGGTTGACCGTGTCAGTGATCGCTTGGGCCTTGTCGGCGGCATTCGGCATGTAACGCAACGCAACTACCGGGGCACACCGAGGGCGGCCGCCAGTTCCGTTGCCCGGGTCACCGGCAGGTCGCAGAGCCGGCCACGGCACACGTAGGCGGCATCGGCATCGGCCAGCCGGTCCCGGCCGACCAACAGCACCGACGAGTCCATCTCGCCGCCCACGACGATCGCCCCGCCGGGCGCCAGCCGGCGCGCGTCGACCAGCAGAGGCGACCGCGACGGGTTACAGGCGACCGCGATCTGCAGCGGTCCGCGGACCGCGGATTCAGCCACAGCCAGCCAATGTCCGGCCGAGCGCGGCGCGCGGGCCAGCAGCACGGAATGCGCGCTGAGCGCGTCGGCGGCCGCCTGCAGATACCGCTCCGCGCGCTCACCATCGACCAGGTGCGCCGCAGTCAGCAGCGCTTCGGTGATCGACGACGCGCCCGACGGCGTCGCCCCATCCAGCGGGTCGGCGGGCCGCAGCATCAACTGCTCGGCATCGTCGGCGGTGTCGAACCAGCGACCGGGCCGCTGCGGGTCCGCGAAGTGCTGCAGCGCGGTGTCCAGTAGCTCAATTGCCGCTCTCAGCCAGGTCTCGTCGACGGTCAGCTGGTATAGCGCAAGGAGTCCGGTGGACAGCATCGCATAGTCCTCCAGGATGGCGGCGCTGTCGCCGACCGCCCCGCCAAGGCTGGCGCGCCGCAGCCGGCCGTCGACGACGTGCAAGTCGAGCAGCGCCGTCGCGCAGCGCCGGGCGGCTTGGGCCAGCTCGGGTTCTGCCAACGCCACACTGGCCTCGGCCAGTGCGGTGATCGCCAGCCCGTTCCAGGACGTGACGACCTTGTCATCGCGTCCGGGCTGGGCCCGGGTGAGCCGGGTGGCCAGCAGTGCGGTCCGGATGCGTTCGGCTCGTTGCGGATCGTCCGGATCAGCGGGCAGCTGCAGCACCGAGGTCCCGTGTTCGAACGTGCCGGACTCGGTGACCGCGAAAACCTCGGCGGCCCAACGGCCGTCGTCGGCGCCAAGCACCTCGGTCAGCTGTCCCGGTGTCCAGACATAAGTTGAGCCCTCGCGACCGTCGGCGTCAGCGTCCAGCGACGACGTGAACATGCCGGCGTCGGCCAGCTCGTCGAGCAGGAACCCCGCGGTCTGGGCGGCGACCCGGCGGGCCAACGGATCTCCGGTGCGTCGGGCCCAGTGCGCGTATACGCGCAACAACTGCGCATTGTCGTACAACATCTTCTCGAAATGCGGCACCACCCAGGCGTTGTCGACGCTGTACCGGGCGAAGCCGCCGGCGAGTTGGTCGTAGATGCCACCGCGCGCCATCGCGTTGCCGGTGCGCGTCACCGCCTCCAGCGCCGCCGCTGACCCGGTGCGCTCGTAGTTGCGCAGCAGCGCCTCGAGAACCGCCGACGGCGGGAATTTGGGCGCGCCACCGAAGCCGCCGTGAACCGTGTCCTGGTCGCCCAGCACAGTCGCGACGGCGTGGTCACACAGCGTCGGCGCCACATCCGGGCCGCCGCCGGGCAGCCCCCGGAGTGCCCCAGTCATCTTGCGCAACTCTCCGGCGATATGGTCGGACGCCTCCTCGATCTCACTGCGGCGGTCCCGCCAGGTGGCGGAGACAGCCGAAAGGAGCTGCAGGAAACCAGCTTTCGTGTAGTACGTGCCACAGAAGAAGGGCCGGCCGTCGGGGGTAAGGAAACACGTCATCGGCCAACCGCCCTGTCCGGTGAGCGCGACGGTGGCGTTCATATAGACCGCGTCGATGTCCGGCCGTTCCTCGCGGTCGACTTTGATGCAGACGAATCCCGCGTTCATCACGGCGGCCACCTCGTCGTCTTCGAACGATTCGTGGGCCATGACGTGACACCAGTGGCAGGCGGCGTAGCCGATGGAGAGCAGGATCGGCACATCGCGCGCGGCTGCGTCCGCCAGTGCCTGCGGCGTCCACTGCCGCCAATGCACCGGGTTGTCGGCATGCTGGCGCAAATACGGGCTAGTGGCCAGCCCGAGCGTGTTCGTCTGAGAAGATTCAGCCGGGCTCATCGCCGGGTCCTGGTGCTCCCGCCGACCCGTTCGGCTGCTCACGGGCTTGGTCAATCTTGTCGGTGCCCTCGTCGGCGGCCTGATCGGGCTCCGGGTGCTCGGGGTCGAACGTTTTTGGCACCTTCTTCAGTTGCCGGTTCATCGATCGCAGCAGCAACAACGTGGCGATCAACAGTAGCACGACAATCAGCAACCCGACCGGGCTGGCCTTGCCAAAATCGGGCCCGGTGTTGTGCGGCGCGCCGTCAGCCTGCCAGCCGGCCCACCCGGTGGCGCTCACTGCGAGAAGAAAGCGACTCACCCGTCGCTCTCGATTCCGGCGAACAGATCGTCCTCGGGCAGTCGGGCGGGCACCCGGGAACGGGCCAACTCGAATTCCTCGGTCGGCCATAACCGCTGTTGCCACGAGATCGGAGCGGCGAAGAATTCGGCTTTCGGGTCGATCTGAGTGGCGTGCGCCCGCAAAGCATCGTCGCGCTGGCTGAAATACGCCGAGCACTCGACGCGGGTCGTCACCCGGGACTCGAACGGGTCATGCTCGGGATCCCAGTGTGCGAGCCACTTCTCGAACGGGCCTTCTTGACCGCGTTTGACGAATTCGTCGTGCAGCAACTGCATCCGCGCCCGCAGAAAGCCGTGGTTGTAGTACAGCTTGGACACCGCCCACGGCTCGCCGGCCTCCGGGAAGCGCCGATGGTCGGCGGCCGCCTCGAAGGCGCCGACCGAAACCTGGTGGCAGCGAATGTGGTCGGGGTGGGGGTAGCCGCCGTTCTCGTCGTAGGTGGTCATCACGTGCGGCCGGAACTCGCGGACCACGTGCACCAGCGCTTCGATGGACACCTCCAGCGGCACCAGCGCGAAGCAGTCCTCAGGCAGCGGTGGCGGTGGGTCGCCCTTGGGCAAGCCGGAGTCGACGAAGCCGAGCCAGGTGTGCTCCACACCGAGTATCTCGGCGGCCTTCGCCATCTCGTCACGACGGATTTCGGCGATATGTCCGTGCACATCGGGCAAGTCCATCGCCGGGTTGAGAATTTCGCCGCGCTCGCCCCCGGTCAGCGTCACCACCAGCACCCGACGGCCCTCGTCGGCGTAGCGGGCGAGAGTGGCCGCACCCTTGCTGGACTCGTCGTCGGGGTGGGCGTGCACCGCCATCAACCGCAGTTCGCTCACATGCCCCCTTGTCGGTCTGCCGGTCGGCCGGTTTGACCCTATAATTCCAGTTCCCGATCATTGCATCCTCCTCGGCTGACATCCGGCAGCCGACAGTCCAGGCAAACCCCAGGCATGACCGAAACTCCCATTCCGCGTCCCGAGGCCCGCTACGGGCGTTCGCGACTGTCACGGGTATCACGGCGTGGTGTGGTCATTGCGCTGGGCGTGCTGGTCGTTGCGGCCGGCCTCGTCGTCGCCGTCATCGGCTACCAACGGCTTGGCGCCGGTGACGTCGCAGGCTCGCTGGCCGGCTACCAGGTGATCGACAACGAGACGGCGTCAATAACGATCAGCGTGACGCGATCCGACCCGTCGCGGCCGGTGGACTGCATCGTGCGGGTTCGGTCTGAAGACGGCAGCGAGACAGGCAGACGAGAAGTGCTGGTCGGCCCATCGCAGGCGGCCACGGTGCAGGTGACGACGACGGTGAAATCCTCCCAACCGCCGGTGATGGCTGACATCTACGGCTGCGGCACCGACGTGCCCGGCTACCTGCGTTCGGCCTGACCGCACGACAAGGGCGAACTGCGAATATGGGAGTCATCGACTGTTTGCGCGATGGTAATATCAATGAATGCACGGTTCCTGTTGGGACCGTGTATTGCTGCATAAAAGGCCGTGAGCAGAATGGAGCAGCGGCATACGGGGTGTGACCCGGATACTCCCGGGCAGCGGGGTTCGAAAGACGTACGCGGATAACCCGGAACGACAACACAAGGAGCGCGACGAGATGACGGATACTCAGGTGACCTGGCTGACCCAGGAGTCACATGACCGACTCAAGGCCGAGCTCGACCAGTTGATCGCGAATCGTCCGATCATCGCCGCGGAAATCAACGACCGCCGCGAGGAGGGTGACCTGCGCGAGAACGGCGGATACCACGCCGCCCGCGAAGAGCAGGGCCAGCAAGAGGCCCGCATCCGCCAGCTGCAGGACCTGCTCAACAACGCAAAGGTCGGCGAAGCGCCCAAGCAGTCCGGCGTCGCGCTGCCCGGGTCGGTGGTCAAGGTCTATTACAACGGTGACAAGTCCGACACCGAGACGTTCCTGATCGCCACCCGCCAGGAGGGCGTCAATGACGGCAAGCTCGAGGTGTATTCGCCGAACTCACCGCTGGGTGGCGCGCTGATCGACGCCAAGGTGGGTGAGACCCGTCGCTACACGGTGCCCAACGGCAACACCGTCGAGGTCACGTTGGTCAGCGCGGAGCCGTACCACTCCTAGCCTTCGTCGCCTCGAATGTGAAACCGGCGACGAGTCACCGGCGTGTCGCGTCGTCAGATTCACTCTCTACGCGCAAGAGAGCCTGTTCGAGATCGCCCAGCAGGTCGGCGACGTCTTCGATGCCCACCGAAAGCCGCACCACGTCGTCGGGTACTTCCAATTGCGAACCGGCCGTCGACGCGTGGGTCATCGCGGCCGGATACTCGATCAACGACTCCACGCCGCCCAGCGACTCGGCCAGGATGAATATCGTGGTGTTGGCACACAGATGCTCGGCGGCTCGTCGCCCGCCTCGCATCCGTACCGAAACCATGCCGCCAAAACCGCGCATCTGCCGTGCGGCGATCTCATGCCCGGGGTGGGTGGGCAGACCCGGATACAGCACGGTGCTCACCGAAGGGTGCCCGGCGAGGAATTCCGCTACGGCCCGGGCGTTTTCGCTGTGTCGCTGCATACGCAGCACCAAGGTCTTCAGGCCGCGCATCGTCAGGTAGGCGTCGAACGGGCCGGGCACCGCGCCGGCGCTGTTCTGCAGGAAGGCGAAGGCGTCGTCCAGCTCCCAGTCATTGGTGATCAGCGCGCCGCCCACCATGTCGGAGTGGCCGCCGATGTATTTGGTGGTCGAGTGCAGCACGACGTCGGCGCCCAGGGTCAACGGCTGCTGTAACGCGGGGGACGCGAAGGTGTTGTCCACCAACACCTTCGCGGAGTTTTGTTTGCCGAGTTCGGCGGTGAGCTGGGCAAGGCCCGCGATATCGGCGATCAACAGCAACGGGTTGGTCGGTGTTTCCACCCAGACCAGCCGGGTCTGCGGCGTGATCGCGGCGCGGACGGCGTCCAGGTCGGACACCGCCACCGGCGTGTACGTGACGTTCCACTGCGTGAACACCTTGTCGATCAGCCGGAAGGTGCCGCCGTAGGCGTCGTTGGGGATGACCACGTGGTCGCCGGGCCGCAGCATTGCCCGCAAGGCGCAGTCGGCGGCGGCCATCCCGGAACTGAACGCCCGCCCGAAGGCGCCCTCCTCGACCGCCGCCAGCGAGGCCTCCAGCGCGGCCCTGGTCGGGTTGCCGGTGCGTGCGTAATCGAATCCACCACGAAGACCGCCCACACGGTCTTGGGCGAACGTGCTGCTG
>DATJBA010000094.1:0-5070 GCA_035515675.1 Mycobacterium sp. | reverse complement strand
CGCGGCCGCCCGTTTCTAGGAAAACGGCATGAGTGTTGCGGCACAAAGGGCTCTGCGGGGCCAAGTGCGATACACCGGAGTCAAGCGGCAACATCACGCCACCGGCGGAACGGTGCACATCCACAATGTCGGAGCCGCCGAGATAGGCAGCGCGGCAACCCGGCGAAGTACTGTTCACCCGCATCCCGGCCGGCCACCACCATGATCGCCACACCGAACATCACCGCAATGCCGATGTAGACAGCCGACCAGATCGCGGCTTCCCCCAGCGTGGGCACACGCGCGGTGCGCACGTGAAAGATGAAGTCGAACATCAACAACCCTGCGATCACGGTGAGGGTCAGCGCCCAGATCCATCCATGTCATCGGTTGTGGGCTGACGCCAGTCGAGGGTTCCGCTGCTGTTCCGCCGCCTGTTGCGCTGATAACACTGGGCGCTCACGACATTGATCGCGCGGAACTGGAGCACGACTCGTCACCGGCAAGCCCCAACGCATGCAGCACCGCAACGGCGCACCAAGCTTTGCCGCCGGGCTGGCTGCGTTCGGCGCCATCGTGGCGGTGGTCGCCGTCGCCAGTTCCCGTTCCCACCGCGCCAGGTCGGCAACAACTCGGTGTGGGCAAGCCGATCGACGAGATCATCGCATCGATGAACCAGGTCGCCGAGCGTGTCAAAGCCGCCAGGGTGATCATGGAACTCGCCGACGAGTTCGGGCTGAACATGCCGATTGCCCGCGAAGTAGATGCGGTGATCAACCATGGCTCGACCGTCGTGCAGGCCTATCGCGGACTGGCCGCCGAGGTCCCCGGACACGAGGTCCACGGCTCGGGGTTCTGACTTTGGCAGGCTGGCCGTGCGTACCGAAAAGATTTGCATTCGATATGCGCCCGGCGCCTCTGCTTGACCCGCGCTTTGCCGCCCCAATACTGTCGAACGAGGTAGCCAGGTTCTGACCTGCGGACTGGCGCGGTTGTAATCGTTTGTGCGCCGACAAGGTACGTCGACGCAACGAAGCGCACTACGGGGCGGATATCGGAACATCCCCCGTTAAGACCTAACGAGGGAACGACCGATGCAAGACATCGAACGGCTGGGCGATCGAGGTGTTGACCAGGGCCGCAAGGGATCACGAAGTTACCGGTTACGATCGGTTATCCGGCACGACTTGCCTTCGTCGCTCGTGGTTTTCCTGGTCGCACTGCCGTTGTCAGTGGGGATCGCGATCGCGTCGAACGCCCCAGTGCACGCCGGTTTGATCGCCGCGATCGTCGGGGGAATCATCGCCGGAGCCATCGGCGGATCACCGCTGCAGGTCAGTGGTCCCGCGGCCGGGCTGACCGTCGTCGTCGCCAATCTCATCTCCGATTTCGGTTGGGCGGTAATGTGTTTGATCACCGTTGCCGCGGGCGTCCTGCAGGTTCTGCTGGGGCTCAGCCGTGTTGCCCGAGCTGCACTGGCGATCTCACCCGTCGTCGTCCACGCCATGCTGGCCGGCATCGGCATCACCATCGCACTGCAACAGGCGCACGTATTGCTGGGTGGGAAATCCAAAAGCACGGTCTGGCACAACCTCATTGGCCTACCAGGACAGATCATTGGCGCGCACCGGCCCGGGGTCATTCTGGGCGTAGTGGTGATTGTCATCCTGATCGCCTGGCGGTGGGTTCCGGCCAAGATGCGCGGTATTCCAGGGCCGCTGGTCGCGATCGTGGCAGTGACGGCTATCTCGGAGATCTTTCCGTTCCATGTGCGGCGGATCGACCTGGACGGGTCGCCGCTGGATGCGCTGCAGCTGCCTGACATTCCGGACGGCAACTGGGGTGCGATCGCCATCGGCGTGATCACCGTCGCTCTTATCGCCAGCATCGAAAGCCTGCTGTCAGCGGTTTCAGTCGACAGGATGCACCACGGGCCGCGCACCGACTTCAACCGCGAGTTGATCGGACAGGGTGCGGCAAACATCGTGTCGGGAACCATCGGCGGGCTGCCGGTCACCGGTGTAATCGTCCGCAGCTCAGCCAATGTCAACGCGGGCGCGAAATCCCGCGCCTCGGCGATACTGCACGGTGTCTGGATCCTGCTATTCACTCTTCCGTTCGCGGAGTTGGTCGAAGAGATCCCGACCGCCGCACTCGCCGGCCTGCTCATTGTCGTCGGAATTCAGCTATTGAAGCCGGCCCACATCGAAACCGCGATGAAGCACGGGGATCTCGCCGTCTACGTCGTGACCGCGGTCAGCGTCGTCTTCCTCGATCTGCTGCAGGGCGTGCTGATCGGGCTCGCCCTGGCCATCGCGTTGACCGGATGGCGGGTGATGCGCGTCAAGGTTGAGGCCAAGGCCATAGGCGACAAATGGCGGGTGGTCATCGAGGGGCCGGCGTGCACCTTCCTTGCGCTGCCCAGGCTGACCCGCGTGCTGACGTCGGTCCCGGAAGGCGCGACAGTAACGCTCGACATTTCGGTCAACTACCTCGACCACGCTGCGCACCAGGCGATTACCGACTGGCAACGGCGGTATGAGGCCACGGGTGGCACGGTTGGGATCCAGGGTGTGGAACCATCACGGCACTTCTTCTAATACTAACCGCACCACTACACATTTCAATTAACGTGACAGTGCCATTTTGAGGCTGTAGGGGGTGTAGTTGAGGGGCCCACAGTCGTCACGGTTGTCGTCCAAACTGTCGTCATTTGGCAACTGTGACCGCCGTCGGGCAAACCCCCGCCGGCAAGCGACCATATCCGTTTGAACCACTTGACCCCCAGTGAGGAAGCAATTATTGGCGATTTGCGACGGGTCGGTCGATATGCTCAACGTCCCCAAGCGATTCCAGCACATGCAGATAGTCCCGGAGATCGCTAATCCTGGGCATCAGCGATTCACCACCTTAAGGCTCGAGGCTTTAGCGCCTGGCACACCGTTACACCGTTTGGCGGTGGGTGATTCGATACCGAACTGATCCAGAATCCGGGTTACGACGTGATCGACGATGTCACCGACGGATGCCGGATGATTGTAGAAGGCCGGCATCGGCGGAACGATGCTGGCGCCCATGGGAGCCAGTGGCCGGCATCGAACGCCTCGCGAGCGCTCTCCCGGCTCGCGGGTCGCGCACCTAGTTGTTCGAAGAACGCGCCTACCCGAAGCGTCCACGCCAGCTGGTGTGTCAGCACAGTCACCGACCGATCCAGCTGCAACTGCTCCAGCGCGCCGCCAATGGCGAAGACGTTGAGGTCGAATATTCCACCGAAGCCGTGGTTGGCCACAAACAGCACAGGACTGTCGAACGCGCTGTGCTCGACCTCGAGTTCCAGCCGGTTGTAGCGGCGAACGAAGTCAATACCCAATCGACGGAAGGCAATCGCTGCGGTGGCCATCGCGTCTGGCGTTGACGCCTCATCCCGGTGCGGTAACTGCAGGTCTTCTTCGACGGCGGCGAGCAGAGCATCCGCGAGGAGTTCCGCGTCGGCGCGGCTTTGAGGTGATTCAGGCATCGTCGCGCGCACCCACCAAGTCAAGAGCGATGTCGACGAGCATGTCCTCTTGTCCGCCGACCATGCCGCGTCGCCCCGCTTCTTCGAGCAGGCTACGGGCATCGATATCCAAGCGGGCGCCGACGGCCTCAGCGTGCCGCAGGAAGCTCGAGTACACGCCGGCATAGCCAAGGGTTAACGTCTCCCGGTCGACTCGCACCGGCCGGTCCTGCAATGGGCGGACGATGTCGTCGGCGGCGTCCTCGAGGGCATGCAGGTCGCAGCCGGGGTTCCAGCCCAGCCGCTCGGCGGCAGCGATGAACACCTCCAGCGAGGCGTTGCCGGCACCGGCACCCATGCCGGTCAGCGAGGCGTCGACGCGGTGAGCGCCGTGTTCGACGGCGACGATCGAGTTGGCCACGCCCAGCGACAGATTGTGGTGCGCGTGAATGCCGATCTCCGTTGTGGCCAGCAGTGTTTGGCGTAGAGCATCGACGCGCTCGGCGATGTCGCGCATGGTCATGGCACCGCCGGAGTCCACGACGTACAGACACGTTGCGCCGTAACCTTCCATGAGTTTGGCCTGCTCGGCCAGCACCGACGGTGTGGTCATGTGGCTCATCATCAAAAAGCCCACACTGTCCATGCCGAGTTCGCGGGCGGCGGCGAGGTACGGGGCGGAGATATCGGCTTCGGTGCAGTGGGTGCCGACCCGCACGACGGCGGCGCCGGCTCGGTGGGCGTCGTTGAGGTTGCGCACGCTGCCGATGCCGGGCAGCAGCAAGGTGGCCACCTTGGCATGGGTGACGACACCGGCGACGGCTTCGATCCATTCCAGGTCGGTGTGGGCGCCGAAACCGTAGACGCAGCTGGATCCGGCCAGTCCGTCACCGTGGGCCACCTCGATGGAGTCGACGCCAGCGTCGTCAAGCGCCGCGGCGATGGTGGTGGCTTGTTCGAGGGTGTACTGGTGGCGCACGGCGTGCATGCCGTCACGCAGGGTGACATCGCTGATGTAGAGATTCATGTTGTGGCTCCGGCGATTTCGGTGAGGTTAGTAGCGATGCGTTCGGCGGTGGCCTTGGCCGCTGAGGTCATGATGTCGAGGTTGCCGGCGTAGGCGGGCAGATAGTGTGCGGCGCCGGCGACTTCGAGAAACACGGTGACCCGGGTGCCGATGAACTTGCCGGTTTCGGGGATCCAGAGCGGATTGGCCGCGGAGAAGGTTTCGAATTGGATGCTCTGTTTGAGTCGGTAGCCAGGCACGTATGTCCTGATTTTGTCGACCATGGCCAGCACATCCGTCTCGATGCGCCGATGATCGGTCTCACCGTCGACGAGGCAATACACGGTGTTGCGCATCAGCATGGGCGGGTCGGCCGGACTGAGGACTATCACCGCTTTGCCGCGCTGGGCGCCGCCCACGACTTTCAGTGCGGTGGCGGTGGTTTCGGTGAACTCGTCGATGTTCGCGCGGGTGCCCGGCCCAGCCGATTTCGTCGAGATCGCCGACACGATCTCGGCGTACGACACGATGCCGCTCTGCGCCACCGCCGCGACGATCGGCACGGTGGCCTGGCCACCGCAGGTAACCA
>DATJBA010000093.1:0-4644 GCA_035515675.1 Mycobacterium sp. | reverse complement strand
ACCAACACCCCCCACCCCCACCTCCACCACGCCCACACCACCCACCCCCCCAAAACCGCCTTCGTCATCCCCGGACAAGGCAGCCAACGACCCGGAATGGGCCAACAACTCTACGAAACCTCCCCCACCTTCCGGCAAAAGATCAACGACTGCGCAGACGCCTTCCACCCCCACACCGACTGGTCACTCATCGACGTCCTCACCAACAAACCCAACGCCCCCTCACTCAAACGCGTCGACATCACCCAACCCGCACTCTTCGCCATCTCGGTCGCCCTGGCAGCACTATGGCAAGCACACGGAATCCACCCCACCGCCATCATCGGACACTCCCAAGGCGAAATCGCCGCCGCCCACATCGCAGGCGGACTCACCCTCGACGACGCAGCACGCATCATCACCCTCCGAAGCGACATGGCCAAGGCACTTGAGGGACGGGGCGGCATGCTCCTGGTCGCGTTACCCGCCGAGAAGCTCGAGCAACGACTCCGGGAGTGGGGTGGCCGGGTGTCGATCGCCGCTCTGAACGCTCCCGGTTTGGTGAGCGTGACCGGTGATCGTGAAGCCATCGAGGAGTGCGCGGACAAGCTCGACGCGGCGGGGGTCTTTTTGCGACGGATCCCCGGGATCACGATCGCCGGACATTCGCCGCAGATCGATGCCTTCCGCACGCGCGCCCTCCGGGATCAGCAAGATCTGGTCCCGAGGCCGTCGGACATGGCGTTTTATTCGACGGTGACCGGCACCTGCGTTGATACTGCCGAACTCGACGCCGACTACTGGTTCCGCAACGCGCGCCAACCGGTCCTCTTCGAGCAGGGCACCCGCGCCCTCATCGACGACGGCTACCGACTCTTCATCGAAGCCAGCCCCCACCCCGTACTCGGACCAGCCATCCAAGCCACCCTCGAAAGCACCCACACCCCTGGCACCACGCTGACCAGCCTGAGCCGCGATCACGACGACCAACACCAATTCCGCACCGCACTCACCCAAGCCCACCTACACGGTGCCACACCCCACTGGAACACCATCTACCCCCACCACACCACCACCGACCTGCCCACCTACCCCTTCCAAGAAAAGCGCTACTGGCCGGCACCGCGGGCCGCGTCGACGGCGGGCGGCCACTCTGGTGATCGCGATGAGGCGCTCTGGCAGGCCATCAGCAAGGGGGACATCGAAGCCCTCGCCGGCGTCATGCCGCTGGACGCCGCGCAACTGGAATTGCTCGGGCCGGCCTTGCCCGCCCTGTCCGCGTGGCGAGACGCGGCGTCGTGGTGGCATTACCCGGACTGGGAGCCGCTGCCCACAGGCAGTGCGAGCCAGCTGAACGGTGCCTACATTCTCTTGGGCCCGGCGGGCGGCAGCAACGACAACGAAATACAGCTGCTGCAGAGCGCGATCAGCGAGGCGGGCGGCACGCCTGTTGTCCTGCGACTCGGCGACGAGGACTTCAGAGGTTCGCTCCCCACAGACCGGCTGATGCAGGCGCTGCCGGTTGGCGCGATCCCGGCCGGTGCGGTGAGCCTGCTGGGCCTGCAAGCCGACACCGAGCCGCCCAATCCGGCGAAGTTCGTGCGCTACACCAAGCAGCTTGCCGAAGCCTTTGACAGTTGGGGGCTCGCGCTGCCGACCTGGGTTGTCACCCGAAATGCCTGCGCCGAGTCACCAACACCGGCCAGCCTCGGCCAGGCCCAGCTGCGCGGTTTGATCACGGCGTTGAAAACTGCCGCACCACAGCGGCGCATCGGGCTGATCGACCTACCCGACACGCTCACCGCGCATGTGGCAGGGCAGTTCGCCATCGCGCTGGCGGCCAACCGCGGGGACCTGCTCGTCCGGTCCTCAGCCGTCGCGGTCCGTCGGCAAAAGGTCGCGCTGCTCGGTGTGGACTCTGTCACCGCCTGGCGGCCAGGGGGAACGGTTTTGGTCGTCGGGTCGGGCCCACTCGTGCGCCACACCGCACGATGGCTGTCGACCAGCGGCGCGGGGCACGTGGTTGTCGCCTCAGACCGCGGATCCGACCTCGACGACGCACAGCTCGGTCGGTTCGCTACGCAAATTTCCGTCCTCGACGGAAGTGACGACATCACCACCGTAGCGGCCGAAATGCGGATCGCAGCAGCGCTGGAACACCACGCAGTGACGGCAGTGTGTTGCGCCGGGCTGCTCGAGAAGTCGGCCCCGGCGACCGCGTGGGCCTTGCATCGCGCGACCGAGAAGCACGGCCTGTCGGCTTTCATTCTGTTGTCGGAATCCGCCGATCCTTCGGCGCCAGACGAGATGATCGCCGCGGAGTTCTTCGCGGGCCTGGCTCGTTACCGACGTGCCCAGGGCCTACCTGCAGTCGCGGTACAGATGAAGTCGCCGCTCGCGTCTTTCGGCGATCCCGATCTCGACAACGCGACGACGATGCCCGCCGAATTCGTCTTCCAGCAGCTGCCATACGCGGCCAATGACGTCCACGCGAGCTTCACCGTCGCCAAAGCTATGCCCGGAAACGCGCTCGACGACTCCGATCCCGCGGCAACGGAGTCTGATTCAGCGCTCGCGGCGTTGACCGAGCTCTCCCCGGATGGTCAACACGCATACCTTCTCGACTTGATCATCAGCAATGCGGCCGCGCATCTGGGCTGCGATCCAAGCGAAATCGGGGCCGACGAAGAATTCCTTGAGCTGGGATTTTCCTCGATCAACGCCCTAGAATTGCGCAACGAGCTGCAGACGCTGACCGGGCTCGCGCTCTCGCTCTTCCTGATCCTGGAGTACCCGACTCCCGGCGCACTTGCCCGGTACATCCGCGACCAGCTCGCTGCGAAGAATATCGAACACGTGTCATGATCCCGGTCAGGAGACAGGCAGGGAGCGATGCTCGATAAGGATCCGTGGCTCCAACGGTATCGTCCCGCAATCGGAAATGGCGCACAGCTGGTGTGGTTCCCTCACGCAGAGGCGCCGCAAGCTACCTCTTCTCACTGGCCAAGGCGTTGCGGAGCGAGCTCGATGTATTCTGGCCAGTATCCCGGTCGCCGGGAAAGGCGGTCTGAGCACCTGGTGGAGACCATCGCAGAGCTGGCCGACCGCGCTACCGAATCACTGGCGCGCCATGCGGACCGACCGGTGGCACTGTTCGGGCACAGCATGGGTGCGATAGTTGCGTTCGAGGTTGCTCGCCGTGTCGAAGCCGAAGGCAGGCTGCGGTTGCTGGGAGTCATTGCCTCCGGTCGGCGCGCACCCTCGGTGAGCGACCCGCAGGCGGTGCATCAACGCGACGATCGCGAGATCCTCACCGAGATCCGGGATCTGGGCGGAACAGAGTCGCCCCTGCTGCACAACCCCGACGTCGTGCAGATGATCTTGCCGTTGTTGCGTAGTGACTATAAGGCAATCGAAAACTACGGCACGAACTCGTCGGTCCTGTCCAGTCCGATCCGAGCATACATAGGAGACCAAGATCCACGGGTAGACATTGACCAGGCGGAACGCTGCCGACACCACACCACCGCAGGGTTCCGTCTACGGATGTTCCCAGGCAATCACTTTTATCTGAGATCTCAGATTCCGAGACTAAAACACGCGATCGATGCCGACATCACAGAATTCATCACCTACGCAGAAGACAGCGTTGAGGCCGCGCGAGGGCGCTGTCAACTTAAGGTCGTGTGGACCTTCTGCTAACCACATAAGCCTCATACGTCACACGCGACCTGGTGAATCGCGGAGGCGAACCGGCGAAAATCGCCCTCGGATTGCTCGAGTTGACAGTGCCCTCACGAAAGCTCAGCGGGAAGCGGTGATACAGCCATACGCAATGCGCGATGATCTCCGCCGGATACCGGTGACCCTTGTAGGACACCTCGCCCACGCTGATCCCCTCCGGCGTATCGACTCCAAGATCATCCACTTTGACCGCACCAATCACCAACCTGACAATGCCACGCCAACCGGCCGCTTGTTCATCAGCATTTCTATTTTGAGTGCCTCGGTGAAGCCGCGGACCGCGAATTTGGCCGAGTTGTATGCGCTGAGCCCGGCGCCGGCCATGAATCCCGACACGCTGGACATGTTGACGATGTGCCCTTTGCCGGATGCGATGAGGTGGGGAAGAAAAGCCTTGGTACCGTTGACAACTCCCCAGTAATCGATATCCATGACGCGTTCCAGGTCGGTGAAGTTCATTGACTCGATTTCACCGAGGAAGGTGATGCCGGCGTTGTTGACCACCAGATTGACAGCGTCGAAGTGCCGTTTCCGCGTAGGCGAAGCATGCGACTCGGTCGCGGACATCGAGCGGGTCCGGCCTGACTTGCGCACCGATGCGGGAGATTTGCAGGGATGTCTCGGCGAGTCCGTCCGCGTCCACATCGGACAACGCGAGTCGGACGCCGTGATGGGCGAGTTCGATTGAAAGTGCGCGGCCGATACCGGAGCCGGCCCCGGTGATCACGGCAACCTTGTCCTTGAGATCCTTCATGCTTGTTCCTCATTCGGTCGGGGCTTGACCCCTCGGCTCGATGTCAACTCTGGGCACTGTTCTTTTCGCCGCGCGCCGGCTCGTTCTCGTCGCCCCGCAGTGAGGTGGCGGATCGCCAGGGGCTCCACCAGTTCGCGTTGCCCATGAGCTTGACCAGTGCGGGGACG
>DATJBA010000092.1:0-3501 GCA_035515675.1 Mycobacterium sp. | reverse complement strand
GCCGGAGAAAGGATCGCGCTGATTGCGCTGGCCTCGGGACTAGAGATCGGCGTGGTCTTACTGACCCTGGATGAGGATTTGGTGAGCCGCTATGGGCACAGTGATTGATCGAGTCGACATCGCGCACCCGCGGTGGCATGGCCGGCACAGCGCGCTGCACCTTGCCGTCACCGCCGCTAAGGACTGTCTGCGGCAGGCCGGGTGCGACGCAAATGAATTGGATCTCGTGGTCAATGCGGGGATCTACCGCGACCGCAATCTTGGGGAGCCAGCGCTGGCCGCGCTGATTCAGGACGATATCGGGGCCAACCCCGAAGATCCGCATGCCGGTGCTCACGGCACGTTCTCCTTCGACATCGCCAACGGCGCCTGCGGGGTGCTGACCGCGCTGCAGATCGTGGACGGATTTCTGCGGACACACAGCATTCAGCGTGCGCTTGTCGTGGCCAGTGATGCTGACCCGGGTCATGGGATGAGCGAGCACTTTCCGTTTTCGGCCGCCGGTGCGGCGTTGTTGTGCGGATGGACCGATGACGACTACGGCCTGAACCGGGTGTTCTGGGTGAACAATGGAGCAGGCGACGAGACATTCCGCGCGACAGTGGGATTCGCCGACGCGCGTAACGTGCTGCGGTTCAATCAGTCAGCCACGATGGATGAGCAATTCGCCGCGGCGGCCGCGGAGGCGGTGCGCGCGTGCCTGGATGCACACGCCCTGCAACTTTCGGACATTGACGTGATCGTCGCCGCCCCGGCCTCGCCCGGGTACCGCACCGCACTGAGCAGCCGGCTCGGGGTGCCGGTCGACCAGATCAGCGTCGCTGACGACCAACGCATGCATACCGCCGCGTTGGCGGCGGCGTTCGAGCAGCAGGCCGAGCGGCTCCCGGCGGGCGCGCAGGTTCTGTTCGTCGCCACCGGTGCGGACGTCATCGCTGGTGCCGCACTGTACCGCCAGCCGCCACGGATCGGAACCAAATCTGGCCACCGTTAGCAGACCGCGAAGGATCGTGCGGAAATGAACGCGGGGATCGTTGGCGCGCACCGAACCCAGGCGCCGGCGTAGGGTTCGCCTTGTGAAATCCTCCATCAAACGGATCGCTCTGAGCACCGGTGGCGGTGACGCGCCGGGACTGAACGCTGTCATCCGCGCCGCCACTCTGGCGGCACGAAACCGTGGCTGGGATGTCGTCGGGATCCGCGACGGCTTGAACGGCTTGCTGTTGCCAGACGACTATCCCGATGGGGGGCTGATCGAGCTGACTCGTGACAGGGTTCGCGGCATCATCCACCTGGGTGGCACGATCATCGGCACCACCAATCGGGGCAACCCGATCGCCTATCCGATGCAACAGAGCGACGGCAGCTGGATCGAGGTGGACCGGACCCAGGAGCTGCTCGGCCGCTTCCAGGAGCACCGGATTGACGCGTTGATCACGATCGGCGGCGACGGATCGATGTCGATAGGCCGCCACCTGTACGAGGCGGGGCTGCGTCTGGTCGGCGTGCCCAAGACGATCGACAACGATCTGGAGAAGACGACTTCCACATTCGGCTTCGACTCCGCTGTCGACTTCGCCTCGCAATGCATCGACCGGCTGTTTTCCACCGCGACGTCACATGGCCGGATCATCGTGGTGGAGGTGATGGGCCGTTACGCCGGATGGATCGCCCTGAACGCCGGCATGGCGTCAGGCGTGCACGCGATCCTCATCCCCGAGATCCCGTTCAGTCTCGAGCCGGTGGCCGCCGTGATCACCGACCGCGAGCGGCACAGCGCGAAGTTCTCTATGGTCTGCGTGGCAGAGGGCGCCCGCCCGGTCGGCGGAGAGGCATCGATCATGGGCAAGGCACCGGGGCAGGCCGAACGCCTCGGCGGCATCGGCGCCAAGGTGGCCGCCGAGCTCGAACGGATGACCGGACGAGAGGCGCGCACGGTCGTGCTAGGCCACTTGCTGCGGGGTGGTTCGCCTACCTCGTTTGACCGGTTGCTGGGCCTGCGCTTCGGCGCCGCTGCCGTGCGTGCCCTCGACGAAGGACAAAACGGTGTCATGGTGGCGCTGAACCCGCCGACGGTGGACTACGTGCCGCTCGCCGAGGCCACCCGCCGGCAGAAGAAGATCCCGCTCGACTGCGACTCGATACTGACCGCCCGCGATATGGGGATCAGCTTCGGGGACGAGATGCCCAGCCACAGCACGATTGGGCGATGACACAACCGGACTGGAGGTCCCCATGCAACCACGCCCAGCCGATCCGGGTGGGCATCGGTGGCTTGCGCTGGGTGAGGAGGCGCTACCCACGGAAGATCAATGGCTGGCGCCCGGGGAAGCGGCCACCCTGGCCGGGCTGCGGTATACCAAGCGGCGGAGCGAGTTCTTGCTGCGCCGGCTTGTTACCAAGCACGCCGTCGCTTCGGTCAACGGCTGGCCCACCGACGCGGCGACGCTCGCCGGTATCGAAGTCCGCAATGCGCCCAGCGGGGCTCCCTACGTGTGCGTCGACGGCGCTCCGATCGAGGTGGGTGTGTCGATCAGCGACCGTGCCGGGTGGGCGGTTTGTGTGACGTCGCCGGCGGAGCCGCCAGCCGTCGGTTGCGACCTGGAGCTGGTGGAGCCGCGTTCGCCGGGCTTCGTGTGCGACTTCCTCACTACGACCGAGCAACGTCTGGTTGACTCCTGCGTGGCCGGTGACGAACGCGACGCGGTCGTAAATCTGATCTGGTCGGCGAAGGAGAGTGCGCTAAAGCTGTTGGGCATCGGGCTGCGTCGCGACACCCACACGCTCGAGGTCACCCCGGCCGCGCCACGCGGTGACGGTTGGGGCGCATTAACGGTGCGAGCCGTCGAAGGCACGGTATTTCCCGGTTGGTGGCGGCGTGAAGGCCGGTTCCTGCTCACCGTCGCCGCGAAGGTGGCGGTTCTACCGCCGCTCGCCCTGGGCGACCCGGGGGGGTTGGCGGCAGCAGAACCCCGGCACTCCTGGCTAGACCGGCCGCTATACCCGTGACATCCCCCGCTCGAGGGCATCGATAATGTAGGGTCGCAGCGTCTCGGCGGGGACGATGTGGTCCACCGAGCCCACCGCCTGTGCCCGCTGGACGGTGTGGATCTTGTCGAACTCGTCGGCGATTTCGCCGAGTATCGCGGCGCGGACCGTCGCAGTGATCTCGGCGAGCCGGGCCCGCGCCGTGCTCGCGTCGGACCCACTCGCCTCGCGCACCGCATCGGCCGCCTCACGTACTTGGGGATCCCGCTGGGTGCGCGCGTTCACCTCTCGAGCGAACACGGTGGCAGCGGCCGGCGCGCCGCCGATCACCGATGCGAAGGAGCCCTCCACAGCGGCGATCTCCAGCCCCTCGTTAAGCGGCTTGGAGAACACCACGAAAGAACCCCCGTGGTAGCGGGAGACCACCACGAACACGAACGGGCCGCGGAAGTTGGTCACCGCGCGGCCGATCTCGGCACCGTACTCCAGTTGCCAGCGGCGCATGGACTCCGG
>DATJBA010000091.1:0-28743 GCA_035515675.1 Mycobacterium sp. | reverse complement strand
CAGATTAGCTGTGCGGATGCGAACGGGCATGGTCAGCACCGTGCCGGCGATGATGGAGGATATCCATGACTGAAGTCGTTTCTGATGCTGTTTCTTCGACGATCCCGGATGTCGATCTGGCCGACGGCACCTTCTACGCCAGCCGCGAAGCGCGCGAGGCATATCGGTGGATGCGGGCCAATCAACCGGTGTTTCGGGACCGCAACGGGCTGGCTGCGGCGTCGACCCACCAGGCTGTGATCGACGCCGAACGCCAGCCCGAGTTGTTCTCCAACGCCGGCGGCATCCGCCCGGACCAGCCCGTGATGCCGATGATGATCGACATGGACGACCCCGCACATCTGTTGCGGCGCAAGCTGGTCAACGCCGGCTTCACCCGCAAGCGGGTGAAGGACAAGGAAGCATCGATCGAGAAGCTGTGCGACACACTGATCGATGCGGTGTGCGAACGTGGCGAGTGTGACTTCGTGCGGGACCTGGCCGCCCCGCTGCCGATGGCGGTCATCGGCGACATGCTCGGAGTGCGTCCCGAGCAGCGCGACATGTTCCTCAAGTGGTCCGACGACCTGGTGACATTTCTGAGTTCGCATGTGTCCGAAGAGGATTTCCAGGTCACCATGGACGCCTTCGCGGCCTATAACGACTTCACCCGGGCCACCATCGCGGCACGGCGGGAAGAGCCCACCGACGACCTGGTCAGCGTGCTGGTGAGTTCTGAAGTCGACGGGGAGCGGCTGACCGACGACGAGCTCGTCATGGAAACGCTGCTGATCCTGATCGGTGGCGACGAGACCACCCGGCACACGTTGAGCGGTGGCACCGAGCAGCTTTTGCGCAACCGCGACCAGTGCGAGCTGTTGCAGCGCGACCCTTCGTTACTGCCGGGTGCCATCGAGGAGATGCTGCGGTGCACCGCGCCGGTGAAGAACATGTGCCGAATCTTGACCGCCGACACCGAATTTCACGGCACCGCGCTGCATCAAGGCGAGAAGATGATGCTGCTGTTCGAGTCGGCGAATTTCGACGAAGCGGTGTTCGACCAGCCGGAGAGCTTTAACATCCAGCGAAACCCTAACAGTCACTTGGCATTCGGATTCGGCACACACTTCTGCCTGGGCAATCAGCTGGCGCGTTTGGAGTTGTCGTTGATGACGGGTCGGGTGCTGCAGCGGTTACCCGACTTGCGGTTGGCCGACGACTCCGCGCTGCCGCTGCGCCCGGCGAACTTCGTCAGCGGCCTGGAGTCGATGCCGGTGGTATTCACGCCCACAGCGCCTTTGCGCCGAACGTGAAACTGCTGCGAAAAAATGGCGCGGAGATTCGCAACAGGGTCACGCTCGGCGAAAGGCCTGGGCTAGCGGTTCTGGAAGTTGGGCTTGCGCTTCTCAGCGAAGGCCTTCGGGCCTTCCTTGGCGTCCTCGGACAGGAACACCTTGATACCGATCTGGGTGTCGATCTTGGACGCGTCGTTTTCGTTGAGACCCTCGGTCTCGTGGATTGCGCGCAGGATCGCCTGCACGGCCAGCGGGCCGTTATTGGCGATCACTTCAGCGATCTCCAGCGCCTTCGACAGCGCCTGGCCGTCCGGGACGACATATCCGATGAGACCAATCTCCTTGGCCTCGGCGGCGGTGATGCGGCGCCCGGTCAGCAGCAGGTCGCACGCCACCGTGTAGGGGATCTGCCGCACCAGCCGCACGGCCGAACCGCCCATCGGGTACAGGCTCCACTTAGCCTCGGATATGCCGAACGTGGCGCTCTCACCGGCGACCCGGATATCGGTGCCCTGCAGGATCTCGGTGCCGCCGGCGATCGCGGGTCCTTCGACGGCTGCGATCAGCGGTTTGGTCAGCCGGCGACCCTTCAGCAAAGCATCGATCCGCGACGGGTCATACCTGCCGTCCTTGAACGACTCACCTGGCGGCTTCTTGGTTGCCGCCTTGAGGTCCATGCCGGCGCAGAAGTAGCCACCCGCCCCGGTCAGGATGCAGCAGCGGATGTCTGGATCGTTGTCGACGCGGTCCCAAGCCTCGACCATGATTTGCATCATTTCGGAGCTCAGCGCATTGCGGGCGGACGGCCGGTTCAACGTGACGATAAGCGTGTGACCGCGCTGCTCCACCAGCGCGTCGGGTCCGGATTCCTCGTTTGCAGGCGCTCCGGCATAATTCGGGGCCACGGCTACCGCCTTTCCCTCGACAGTGGGCATGAGCTTGTCAAGGAATGTAACACGTTCTAGTTTGGTGCCGTGGCCCTGAATATTGCCGATCTCGCCGAGCACGCCGTTGACGCTGTGCCTGACCGCGTCGCCCTGATCTGCGGCGACGAGCAGTTGACCTACGCCCAATTAGAAGAGAAGGCCAACCGCCTCGCGCACTACCTGATCGATCAGGGCGTCAAGAAGTACGACAAGGTCGGACTCTACTGCCGCAACCGCATCGAGATCGTCGTCGCGATGCTTGGCATCGTCAAGGCGGGCGCCATCCTGGTGAACGTCAACTACCGCTACGTCGAGGGTGAACTTCGCTACCTGTTCGACAACTCCGACATGGTTGCTCTGGTCCATGAGCGCCAGTACTCGGACCGGGTCGCCGACGTGGTACCGCACACCCCCGACGTCAAGACGATCCTGGTCGTTGAGGACGGCTCGGATATCCCGGACAGCGCCTATCAGCGCTACGGCGGCGTCGAGTTTCACTCCGCGATCGCCCAGGGCTCACCCGAGCGTGACTTCGGTGAGCGCAGCGCTGATGATATCTACCTGCTCTACACCGGCGGCACCACCGGCTTCCCGAAGGGCGTGATGTGGCGCCACGAGGACATCTACCGGGTGCTCTTTGGCGGAACTGATTTTGCGACAGGCGAATTCGTCAAGGACGAGTACGACCTCGCCAAGGCCGCCGCCGCCAATCCGCCGATGATCCGCTACCCGATTCCGCCGATGATCCACGGTGCCACACAGTCGGCCACCTGGATGGCGATCTTCTCGGGCCAAACCACCGTGCTCGCAGCGGAATTCAACGCCGACGAGGTCTGGCGCACGATTCACGACCACAAGGTGAACCTGCTGTTCTTCACCGGCGACGCCATGGCGCGACCGTTGCTCGACGCGCTTACCAAGAACAACGATTACGACCTTTCATCGCTGCTCCTACTTGCCAGCACCGCTGCACTGTTCTCGCCGAGTATCAAGGAAAAGCTCCTTGAGCTGCTGCCCAACCGGGTCATCACCGACTCGATCGGCTCCTCAGAGACCGGCTTCGGCGGCACCAGCATCGTCGCCAAGGACGCACCGCACAGCGGCGGCCCGCGAGTGACCATCGACCACCGCACCGTCGTCCTCGACGACGAAGGCAACGAGGTCAAGCCCGGCTCGGGCGTGCGGGGCTTTATCGCCAAGACGGGCAACATCCCGGTCGGTTACTACAAGGACGAGAAGAAGACCGCCGAGACGTTCCGGACCATCAACGGCGTGCGCTACGCCATTCCCGGGGACTACGCGCTGGTCGAGGCCGACGGCACCGTCACCATGCTGGGCCGCGGCTCGGTGTCGATCAACAGTGGTGGTGAGAAGATCTACCCCGAGGAGGTCGAGGCCGCTTTGAAGGGCCATCCCGACGTCTTCGACGCGCTGGTGGTCGGTGTGCCAGATCCTCGTTACGGCCAGCACGTGGCCGCCGTCGTGCAGGCCCGGCGCGGGTGCCGGCCGTCGCTGGCGGAGCTGGACAGCTTCATGCGCTCTGAGATCGCGGGATACAAAGTGCCGCGCAGCCTTTGGCTGGTCGACGAGGTCAAGCGTTCGCCTGCCGGCAAACCAGACTACCGCTGGGCCAAGGAGCAGACCGAGGCGCGGCCCGCCGACGAGATGCACGTGAGCCAGGTAACTGCCTGATGCGCACCGAGCTGTGCGACCGGTTCTGTATCGACTAGAGCGTGACCGACTTCGTCAAGCGCCATCCGGGCGCGCCCACCGGCTTCTTCGCCTGGGAAGCCGCAGGGTTGCGATGGCTTTCAGGTGCCGACGGCGGCGTGCCCTGCGCGCAGGTTGTTTCTTTTGGTGCGACGAGCCTGACCCTGCGGCGGCTTGATTCGGTGACTCCGAGCCCCGAGGCGGCGTACGTGTTCGGCAGCCGACTCGCTGTTACGCACGACGCGGGTGCCGCGGCGTTCGGCGCAGGGCCCGACGGATGGGACGGGCCCGGGTTCTTCGGGCCCGGGAAGCCCCCGTCGCAGCCATTGCCGATGTCGCTGCGGCAGCATCGACGCTGGGGCGACTTTTACGCCGAGGAGCGGCTGGCCCCGATGGCCGAGCTCGCGGCGGTGCGGCTCGAGGCTTCGACCCGTGCCACGATCGACTCCGTCGTGGCACGTTGCCGTGCGGGCGACTTCGACGACGATGACCAGCCGGCCCGGCTGCACGGCGATTTGTGGAGCGGCAACGTGATGTGGACACCCGACGGGGTGGTGCTGATAGACCCGGCCGCGCACGCCGGTCACCGCGAGACCGACCTGGCGATGCTCGCGCTCTTCGGCTGCCCCCACTACGACGCTGTCCTTGCCGGTTACCAGCAGCTGCGACCGCTGAAACCCGGCTGGCACAACCGCATCGGGCTGCACCAGCTCTTCCCGCTGCTGGCGCATGTCGTGCTGTTCGGCGGTGGGTACGCAAGGCAGACGGATGCCGCCGCCCGCGCCGCGCTCGCCGCGGTCTAGCGTGCGAGGGTCGCCCAGGGCGCGTGCGCGCCTGCCGCCTGCTTTTCGCTGTTGGCCCCCGCGCAACTGAAGCCGGTCAGCGCGATGGCGCCGGCACGGCGTCTACAGTCGAAGCTCTATGACGATCGATGTGTGGATGCAGCATCCGACGCAACGGTTCCTGCGCAGTGACATGTTGGCCTCGTTGCGACGTTGGACCGGGGGAATACCGGATACCGACGTCCCGATCGAGGTGACCGTCGCGTCGATGGACGCCGCTAACGTTGACCTGGGCTTGCTCAGCGCCTGGCGCGGTCCGGGCGGCCAGGATTTGATCTCCAACGATGAGGTCGCCGAATGCGTTCGGTTGCACCCCACGCGGTTTGCTGGCCTGGCCACGGTCGACCTCGATCGCCCGATGGCGGCGGTCCGCGAGTTGCGATCCCGAGTGCGCGACGGCGGATTCGTGGGTCTGCGGGTGGTGCCGTGGCTGTGGAACGCGCCGCCCACCGACCGCCGCTACTATGCACTGTTCGCCGAATGTGTGGAGTCCGCGGTGCCATTCTGCACCCAGGTCGGTCACACCGGCCCGCTGCGGCCATCGGAGACCGGACGCCCGATTCCCTACATCGACCAGGTGGCCCTGGACTTCCCGGAGTTAGTGATCGTGTGCGGCCACGTCGGCTACCCGTGGACCCAGGAGATGGTCGCCGTGGCCCGCAAGCACGAGAACGTCTACATCGACACCTCTGCCTACACCATCAAGCGGCTTCCGCGCGAACTGATCCGCTTCATGAAAACCGGTACCGGACAGCGCAAAGTGTTGTTCGGCACGAACTACCCGATGATGACCCACGCGCATGCATTGGCGGGGTTCGACGAACTCGGGCTCGGCGACGCAGCTCGCCGCGACTTTCTGCATGGCAATGCCGAGCGTGTTTTCAGGCTCGCCAACCGAGAGGTAAACACGTGAACGGTGCTCAGGCTCTTATCAATACGTTGGTGGACGGTGGCGTCGACGTGTGCTTTGCCAATCCCGGCACCTCGGAGATGCATTTCGTGGCCGCACTGGACACCGTGCCGCAAATGCGTGGCGTGCTGGCTCTCTTCGAAGGTGTCGCCACCGGCGCGGCTGACGGTTATGCCCGCATCGCCGATCGGCCGGCGGCGGTGCTGCTGCATCTGGGCCCCGGACTGGGCAACGGCCTGGCTTACCTGCACAACGCGCGACGCGCCCGGGTGCCGATGGTTGTTGTCGTCGGTGACCACGCCACCTATCACAAAAAGTACGACGCCCCACTGGAATCCGATATCGACGCACTCGCCGGCACCGTCTCCGGATGGGTGCGCCGGACGGGTGCCGCCGCCGATGTCGGGTCCGACGCCGCCGAGGCCATCGCCGCGAGCCGGTCCGGCTCGCATATTTCGACGCTGATCCTGCCCGCCGACGTGTCCTGGTCTGACGGGGCGCAACCCGCGTCCACAGTGCCCACGCAGCCCGCCGGTGCGGACCCACTCCGGGCGTCTGAGGTGCTAGAGGTGCTGCGATCGGGGGAGCCCACGGTGATCCTGGTCGGTGGGGACGCCACCCGCGGGCCGGGGCTGGCCGCGGCCGCGCGGATCGCCGAGGCAACCGGCGCCCGATTGCTATGCGAGACGTTCCCGACGCGATTGGAGCGCGGCGCCGGCATCCCCGCCGTCGACCGGCTTGCCTACTTCGCCGAGGCCGCCACGGCTCAGCTGAACGGCGCCAAGCATCTGGTGCTGGCCGGAGCGAAGTCGCCGGTGTCCTTCTTCGCCTACCCCGGCATGCCCAGCGACCTGGTGCCCGCCGGCTGCGACGCGCACGTGTTGGCGGAGCACAGTGGCGCTGCGGACGCGCTGATCGCGTTGGCCGACGAGTTAGCGCCCGGGACGGTTGCGCCGGTGGTGGCTGCGCCGCGCCCGCAACTGCCGACGGGTGCGCTGACATCGGCGTCGGCGGCCGAAGTGATCGGGGCGCTGCTGCCCGAGCGGGCGATCGTCGTCGACGAGTCGAACACGTCCGGTCTGCTGTTACCGCAGGCCACCGCCGGGGCGCCGGCCCATGATTGGCTGACGCTGACCGGCGGGGCGATCGGCTACGGCATCCCAGCCGCGGCGGGTGCCGCGGTCGCGGCCCCCGACCGTCCGGTACTCTGCCTGGAATCCGACGGGTCGGCGATGTACACGATTTCCGGGTTGTGGACCCAGGAGCGGGAGAACCTCGACGTGACCACCGTGCTCTACGACAACAGCGCCTACGACATCCTGCGGATTGAATTGCAACGCGTCGGCGCCGGGTCGGCTCCGGGCCCGAAGGCGCTTGATCTGCTCGATTTATCGCGTCCCACAATGGATTTCGTCAAGATCTCGGAGGGCATGGGAGTTCCGGCCCGTCGCGTCACCACCGCAGAAGAATTCGCCGACGCCTTGCGCGCGGCCTTCGCCGAAACCGGACCACACCTGATCGACGCCGTCGTCCCGTCAATAGCGAGCTAGCCCGGGAAGGCGACTGACAAGCCAATCCGACAACGTGTTGACTACCTCTACTCCCGTCTCGAACACGCCGTCGTGAACTTCGGCCGCCAGCGCCACGCCCCACTGCCCGGATTGGGTGGGCACAATCCCGAATTGCCTCACCAGGTAGTCGCCGCTTTCCCCCGGACCCCAACCGGCCTTGGCGGCAAGGCCTTTGGCGGCCAGTCCCCACCGTTGATCGATGGTCAGTTCGTGCATCAGATCGATGACCGCTGCCGCGCCAGGAACAAAAGGCAACTGCGCGGCAAAACGTGCTTGCCGATGCAGGGTCCACTGGGTTTGGCCAAATGCGGTGAAACCACGCCGAACTCGACGTGATTCGACCACGGTGGCAGCGTCGCCGCACTCGGCGATGACGCCCTGTACCTGCCGCGCCGCGTCCACCGGATCGCCCAGCTGGGACCACAACTGCTCGGACGCGGGATTGTCGGATTCGGTGATGACTTTGACGACCAAGTCCTGGGCGCGTGACCTATCGGTGCGCAACGCCGCGATCGCCAACGGCACTTTGATCGTCGACCAGGCGACACCGGACCACCAGCGACCCAGCGAATAGGTCCGGTCCGGACGCGCGATCGCGATACCAACGTTTGCCGGCACCGTGGCGGAAAGCTGTTCAAAGCTCGCTTCAAGCGCACGCTCGAGAGGCCGGGAAGTCATGCGTCTACCGGCGGATCGGCCACACCGGATCGCCGCAGTCGACACCCTGGGCCGACAGCTGACGTTTGAGCACCTTGAAGGTCACCGTTCGCGGGAGCTCCGCGCTGATCCGGATGTACGACGGCCACTGTTTAGGCCCCAAGTCGGGCTGCTCGGCCAGGAAAGCCCGGAATTTTTCGGCATCGAACTCCGTACCCGGCGCCATCACCAACGCGGCCATCACCTGGTCGCCGACGACGGGATCGGGCACCGCATACACCGCCACCTCGGTCGCGTCGGGGTAGCGCAGCAGTACCCGCTCGATCGGGGCCGCGCCGAGATTTTCGCCGTCGACCCGCATCCAATCGCCAAGCCGCCCAGCGAAATACGCATAGCCGGCGTCATCGCGATAGGCGAGGTCGCCACTGTGATAGACCCCGCCCGCCATCCGCTCGGCCTCGGCGGCCTCGTCGTTGTAGTAACCCTCGAAACGGCCCGGCCCGGCCGTATTCACCAGCTCGCCGACC
Organism: Mycobacterium sp.; assembly: GCA_035515675.1. Classification (GTDB taxonomy): domain Bacteria; phylum Actinomycetota; class Actinomycetes; order Mycobacteriales; family Mycobacteriaceae; genus Mycobacterium. Next base: position 20,326 of record DATJBA010000091.1, on the reverse strand, counting down.
ACCCCCACCGGGCACGGCTTGCCGGTGTCGGGGTCGACGATCTCGATTCCCTCAGTCAGCGGCCCCAACGCACCCGCCGGGGTATCTGGGGTACGGCTGATCGCCACTCCGCCCTCGGTCGAACCGAACCCGTCCTGGACGACACACCCGAACCTGCGGGCGAAGCGCTCGACGTCACCGGGTACACCCTCGTTACCGTACACTGCGCGCAGCGGGTTGTCCGCGTCGTCGGGCCGCTCGGGTGTGGCAAGCACATACGACAGCGGCTTGCCCACGTAGTTGGCGTAGGTGGCGCCATAGCGGCGGACATCGACCAAAAAGCTCGACGCAGAGAACTCGCGCCGCAACGCCATTGAGCCCTGGCATGCCGCCGCCACCGCCCAGCCGACCAATACCGCGTTGGAATGAAACAACGGCATCGACACATAGCAGACGTCGTCGCGGCCCAGCTCGAATCGCTGTGTCATTGTCACCCCGGCGATCGCCACCTTGCCGTGGCTGCACTTCACCGCCTTCGGCTCACCGCTGGTGCCTGACGTGAAGATCAGCATGAACAGATCCGCAGGCGACGCGGACTGAAAACGCAGCTCGGCATCCCGATGCGCGGCCACCTCGTCGGCCCATTCGGCGGAATCGACGTTCACATGCTCGACATCGTCCAGTGCCGCAGCCGATTTCGAGTCGGCGAGCACCAGCTGGCAGTCGGCCCGGTCGATGTCGCGGGCCAGTGCTGCGCCGCGGCGCACCGGGTTGAGCCCCACCGGCACTATCCCTGACATTCCTGCCGCCACCAACATCGCCGAGAAGAACGGGGTGTTTTCCAGCAGCACGCCGACATGCGGTGGTCGGGCCGCATCGAGGCGTTCACGCAGCGTCGCCGCGATCGCGCCACCTTGCTGCACGTGATCACGCCAGCCGGTAAACGAATCCTCGAAAAGGACACCCCGGTCGTCGATTTCGGCCAGCGGCACCAGCAGTTTGGTGACGGTCGGGTCAATCGGAATCACAGTCAAGCAGGGTCTCTGCCAGTTCACGGCCTATCCGGCGGAGCTGCCCGGTGGCACCGCCCAGCGCGAACTCGGTTTCTTTGGCGGCCAGGAAGTAACGGTGCACCGGGTGATCGGTGTCGACGCCGACGCCGCCGTGCACGTGCACGATGGTGTGCGCCACCCGGTGTCCGGCGTCGGCGGCCCAGAACGCCGCACTGGCCACGTCGATGTCAGCGGGGTGGGGGTACCTCCCGCCTGCGGGGGAGTACCCCCATCCGCTTGCGGGGGAATCCTCGGACACGCGCCAGGCCGCCTGGGTGAGCGTCAAGCGCAACCCCTTGACGTCGATGTAACCGTCGGCTAGCCGCTGTCCCACCGCCTGGAAGCTGCCGATCGGGCGGTCGAACTGCTCGCGGGTGCGCGCGTATTCGGCGGTCATCTGCAATCCGCGCTCGAGCACCCCAAGCTGAAATGCGCTGCGGCCCAAGGTAGCAAGCGTGTCTAGCCAGACCGCAGCGTCGGCGCCGCCAACCTTCCGCGTGTCGTCCACTCCGGTCGCTTCGAGCGTCAGGTGTCCGACGCTGCCCAAGCCAGTGGTCTGCAGCGCGGTCACCTTAATGCCCGGGTCATCGGCGGCGACCAGGAAAATCGCTGTGCCGGAATCGGTTTGGCTGGGAACCAGAAACGCGTCGGCAACCGGACCGAAGCCGACCATGGTGCGAGTGCCGGTGAGACGGTAGCCGTCGCCGGCATGGGTGGCCTGCACTGGGCCCTCGCCCATCTCGCCCTCGAGCGCGACGGTGAGGATCTTTTCGCCGCTCACCGCCGGCGCACCCCAGCCCTGCTGCAGCTCGGCGGAGCCGAACCGGGCCAGCGCACCGGCGGCCAGCGCCACCGACTCCAGGTATGGCACGGCGGCCAGTTGGTGGCCCAGCGCGACCAGCACGGCTGTTTGCTCGAGCACCCCAAAACCATCGCCGCCCAGCGATTCCGGCGCCGCGCTGGACAGGATGCCGGCGTCGATGAGCTTGCGCCACAGCTCGCGGTCGAACCGTTGCTCGAGCCCGTCCAGCTCACGTTGATGCTGCGGCGTGCAGACCGCGTCCACGATCGTGTCGACCAGACCACCGAGGTCGTGTGCGGCTTCGGTTGTCGTGAAATCCATGAGTCGAGTCCTTTACCAGGGTCAGCGGCTGGCTCGGGGTAGTCCCAGCGCGACCATCCCGATGATGTCGCGCTGCACTTCGTTGGTGCCACCCCCGAAGGTCAGGATCAGGCACGCTCGGTGCATCCGCTCGACCCGGCCTCGCAGTAACGCGCCGGGCGAATCCTGGCGCAGTGTCGCTCCGGTACCCAGCACCTCCATCAACAGCCGGTAGGCCTCCGTGGCCAGCTCGGTGCCGAACACCTTGGCCGCCGACGCATCCGCCGGCGACGGCGATTCGCTCTGCGACGACGCCAGTTCCCAGTTGATCAGCTTCAGAACCTCGGCCTTGGCGTGTACCCGGGCCAGGTTGAGCTGTACCCATTCGGAGTCGATGAGCCGTGCTCCGCCGGCGTCCTTGGTGTTCTGCGCCCATTCGCGAACCTCGCGCAGGCACATGAAGATCGGGGCCGGCGACACCAGCGCTACCCGCTCGTGGTTGAGCTGGTTGGTCACCAGCTTCCAGCCGCCGTTCTCTTCCCCGACCAGGTTGGTCACCGGCACCCGCACGTCGGAGTAATAGGTGGCGCTGGTGTCGGGACCGGCCATGGTGTGCACCGGTGTCCAGGAGAAACCCTCAGCGGTCGTCGGCACGATGAGCACCGAAATGCCGCGGTGCTTTTTGGCTTCGGGGTTGGTGCGCACCGCCAGCCAGACATAGTCCGCGTACTGGATCAAGCTGGTCCACATCTTCTGGCCGTTGATCACGTAGTCGTCGCCGTCGCGGACCGCGGTGGTGCGCAGGTTGGCCAGGTCGGTGCCGGCGCCGGGCTCGGAGTAGCCGATCGAGAAGTGCAGGTCGCCGGCGGCGATCCTGGGCAGGAAGAACGTCTTCTGCTCATCGGTGCCGAAGGCCATGATCGTCGGCGCCACGCTGTTGATCGTCAAAAACGGCACGGGAGCACCCGCGATGGCTGCTTCGTCGGTGAAGATCAGCTGGCCCATCGCGGAGCGGTCCTGGCCGCCGTATTCCTTGGGCCAGCCCAGGGCGAGCCATCCGTCCTTGCCCATCTGCGCGACGGTCTCGCGGTACACATTGCCGACGCCGTGTTCGCCCTGGACCGAGCTCAGTGCCTCACGACGCTCCGGCGTCATAAGCGTGGCGAAGTACGACCGCAGCTCGCGACGCAGCTCCTCCTGTTCAGGGCTGTAACTGATGCGCATTCCAAGCCGTCCTTGAAGTTGAACATCTGTATAGATCACAAGCTGTAGCCCGACCAACGGCTAACCGTTCGTCTTCGGAGGTTGTAACACGTTCTAGTGTGGGAATCCAGCGACCGTTTCGCTAGACGTACCGGGGCCCTATGGTGGAGCTCTGGATACCGAATGGGGCATGTGCTCAGATTGAAGGCCAGTTTCAAGGAGGGTGCCGTGCGGGTGATCGTGGATCGTGACCGGTGTGAAGGTAACGCGGTGTGTTTGGGAATCGCGCCGGATATTTTCGACCTGGACGACGAAGACTACGCCGTCGTGACGGTTGACCCGATTCCGCCCGACCAGGAACATCTGGCCGAGCAGGCAATCGCCGAATGCCCGCGCGCCGCCCTGTTGCGCCAAGACTAGAGGGCATGACCTGAGACTAGAGGTATTCATAAATTGGCTAGCAGCACGAACGCGACCGATCTGTCCGGAAAGGTCGCGGTGGTAACCGGTGCGGCTGCGGGGCTTGGACGCGCCGAGGCACTCGGGTTGGCCTGGCTCGGCGCCACCGTCGTCGTCAACGACATCGCCGCCGTGCTGGATGCCTCCGACGTCATCGACGAAATCAACGCGACCGGCGCGGCTGCCGGTTCTAAGGCGGTCGCCGTTCCCGGCGACATCAGCCAACGCGCCACCGCCGACGAGCTGGTTGCCTGCGCCGACTGGCTGGGCGGGCTGGACATCGTGGTGAACAACGCAGGGATCACCCGCGACCGGATGCTATTCAACATGTCCGACGAAGAGTGGGATCACGTCATCGCGGTGCACCTGCGCGGCCATTTCCTGCTGACCCGCAACGCGGCCACTTATTGGCGCACTAAAGCCGAAGACGCCGGGGGATCGATCTTTGGCCGGCTCGTCAACACCTCGTCGGAGGCCGGCCTGGTAGGTCCGGTGGGGCAGGCCAATTACGGTGCGGCCAAGGCGGGCATCATCGCGCTCACCCTGTCGGCAGCGCGGGCGCTGGGCCGCTATGGCGTGTGTGCCAACGCGATCTGTCCGCGAGCCCGCACCGCGATGACGGCCGACGTCTTCGGTGCAGCACCAGAGATAGAAGCCGGCCAGATCGACCCGCTATCGCCCGAACACGTAGTAAGTCTGGTCCAGTTTCTGTCGTCCCCGGCGGCCGCCGAGGTCAACGGGCAGGTCTTCATTGTTTACGGTCCTCAGGTGACCCTGGTCTCGGCGCCGACCGCGGAGCACAAGTTCAGCGCGGACGGCTCGGCTTGGGAGGCGGCCCAACTCAGCACCACCTTGCAGAACTACTTTGCTGGCCGCGATCCGGAACGGAACTTTTCCGCAGTTGGCCTGATGGAGCAATAACGGTGTAAAGCTATCTGACGGGGGAAATCGGCTAGTAGAACATCTGTCAGATTGAAACATCGCGATCGCTCTGACCTGGTCACCGTGCTCATCGTGGCGGGCGCCGGTGCCACCGCGATCTGCGCCGACCTGGGTGCCCGCACCATCCGCGAGGAGATCGACGCGATGCGGGTGCTGGGCATCGACGATTCACAGCGCCCCTCCCTGCACGGGCCTTCCCTTCGTGCTGCATCGAGTACCACAACGATTCGGCGGCAACACCATGGGTTCGCCAGCACTACTTGGCGTCGTGCGGATGTGCCTCGGCGAGTGCGTCGAGAAACGACCGCGCCCAGCGATCCACGTCATCTGCAAGCACCTGGCGCCGCAGCGACCGCATCCGGCGCCTGCCCTCCTCGACCGTCTGGTTGAGCGCGGCTTCGATCGCGTCCTTGACCCCTTCGAGGTCGTGCGGGTTGACCAGATAGGCCTGCTGCAGTTCGGCGGCGGCGCCGGTGAATTCGCTAAGGACCAGCGCACCGCCGAGATCGCTGCGGCAGGCGACGTACTCCTTGGCCACCAGGTTCATCCCGTCGCGCAGCGGGGTGACCAGCATGACGTCGCTGGCCACGTAGAACGCGATGAGTTGGTCGCGCGGAACCAGACGGTGCAAGTAGTGCACCACCGGGTGACCGACCTCGGCGTATTCGCCGTTGATGTGGCCGACCTGGCGTTCGATGTCGTTGCGCAGAATCTGGTAACTCTCCACCCGTTCGCGGCTCGGTGTCGCCAGCTGGACCAGCACGGTGTCGTCGCGTTTTGCGCGACCCTCGGCGAGCAGCTCACAAAAGGCTTTCAGGCGAACATCGATGCCTTTGGTGTAGTCGAGCCGGTCGACGCCGAGCAGGATCTTCCGGGGGTTGCCCAGCTCCGCGCGGATCTCCCGGGCGCTGCGCCTGACGTCGCGGTGGCGGGCCGCCCGGTCGAGTGCGCCGGAGTCGACGGAGATGGGAAAAGCGCCCACCCGAACCGTGCGGGACTCCAGCTGGACCTCGCCGAACCGGGAGCGCACACCGACCGATCCCCGCCTTGTCGCGCCGAGTAGCCGACGCGACAAGAACTGGAAATTCTGGGCACCGCCGACCAGATGGAAGCCCACCAGATCGGCACCGAGCAGACCCTCGATGATCTCGATACGCCACGGCAGCTGCATAAACAGCTCCACCGGCGGGAATGGGATGTGCAAGAAGAAACCGATGGTCAAGTCGGGCCGCAGCGTGCGCAGCATCTTCGGTACCAGTTGCAGCTGGTAGTCCTGTACCCACACGGTTGCGCCGCGGGCGGCAACGTGTGACGTGGCTTCGGCGAAGCGGCGGTTGACCTTGACATAGCGCTCCCACCATTCGGGGTTGTAGATCGGGTTGACGATGACGTCGTGGTACAGCGGCCAAAGTGTGGCGTTGGAGAACCCCTCGTAGTACTGGGCAACGTCGTCGGCGCTGAGCCGTACCGGATGAAGGTCTAGCTCATCCTGGACGATGGGCTCGTCGTCCGGGTTGACCTCGTCGTCGATAACGCCGGGCCAGCCGACCCATGCCCCGCGCCAGCGACGCAGCAGCGGCTCTAAGGCTGTGACCAATCCCCCGGGACTGCGCTTCCAGGTTGTGGTGCCATCGGGATGCCGCTCCAGATCGACCGGCAACCGATTGGCAACCACCACGAAGTCGGAATCCCCGAAGTCCTCAGACTTCGACGTCTTGTTCGGAGGCTGGCCTCCCCTGGGAGCCATTTACGTGTCGAGTTTCGCCGGTCCAATACCGAGCATGGACAAGAAAATACGGCACTCGTCGGCGTCGTTCGCGTACGCGGCGACGACTCGCCTGGCCTGGCTTGCGGTGCTGTCGGCCAGCGGCTCCACATCGCCGATTTCGCCAGGATCAGATTTCGTAGGCATAAAACAACTGTAAGCGACAAACAACTGTAAGCGACGCAGATGTTCGCTCGCAGCCGTCTCCGATCGGGCTGGCGAAGACTGCTGGGCACCACTGCACGATACCCAGCGGGGCTCCGCTTACACGCTGGCCGTAATGTGTAAACAAGGCGGATCCGACGACAAACGAAGTGGGCGGAATGACACTGTCCGAGCAAGCCGGCGCCCCGGCAGCCAAGACCGGCGCCGATGAGTTGGTGGCCTATGAAACCCTCGACGACGGCCGCATCGCCCGGATCTGGCTCAACCGGCCCGATGCCCACAACGCGCAAAACCGCGGCCTGCTGGTTCAACTCGACGAGGCGTTCTTGCGCGCCGAGGCCGACGACACCGTCCGCGTGGTGATCCTGGCGGCGCGCGGCAGGAATTTCTCCGCCGGCCACGACCTCGGCTCGGAGTTGGCGCTGCTCGAGCGCCGGCCCGGACCCGGGCAGCATCCGAGCTTTCGGGTAAACGGCGCCACCCGCGATCCGATCGCGGAGAAGACCTATCTGCAGGAGTGGCACTACTTCTTCCAAAACACCTGCCGCTGGCGGGATCTGCGCAAGATCACCATCGCCCAGGTGCAGGGCAATGCGGTCTCGGCGGGCCTCATGCTGATCTGGGCGTGCGATCTGATCGTCGCCGCCGACAACGCGAAGTTCAGCGACGTGGTAGCTGTGCGCATGGGTATGCCGGGCGTCGAGTACTACGCTCACCCTTGGGAATTCGGTCCGCGCAAGGCCAAAGAGCTGCTGTTGACCGGTGATGCGCTGGATGCCGACGAGGCCTATCGGCTTGGCATGGTGTCCAAGGTTTTCCCGGTCGACGAGTTAGCGGACAAGACCCTCGAATTCGCGCGGCGCATCGCCGAGCGGCCCACGATGGCAGCGATGCTGATCAAAGATTCGGTCAACGCCGCCTCCGACGCGATGGGATTTACCGAGGCGCTGCGGCACGCGTTCCACATTCACGAGCTGGGGCACGCACACTGGGCGGCCCGCAACGAGAACAGATACCCGGTCGGCCTGCCGCCCGATGTCGAGGACTGGCGCACAGCGAAGCCGACCAAGCTGGCCCGCCGCGATACGCCGTAGCCGCGCCTACCGGCAACGGTCACATCTGCCACACCCGTCTCCCCGCGCCGGGTACGTTTAATTTGCCCGCCTCAGCGCGACAAATCCGGTCGCTGGCTCCTGAGCCCGCCGCGAGAGACCTGTGGGGCAGATGTGACCATTGGGCTTGGTGCTGACGTCGACCCAGGGGCGGCAACATCCGCGTCGGCGGGCACATGGTTCTATTGCTGGACCTGTTTCAGTTTGTGAGGGGCTCGCATGCAGCTTTCTTTCGAAGAGCGGACGTATCTGGTCACCGGTGGCGGCAGTGGGATCGGCAAGGGGGTGGCCGCCGGGCTGGTCGCCGCCGGGGCCTCCGTGATGATCGTCGGGCGCAATGCCGACAAGTTGGCGGCGGCCGTCAAAGACATCGAAGTGCTCGAGGTCAAGGGGGGCTCGATTCGCTACGAGCCTGCTGACATCACCAATGAGGAGGAGGCGGCCCGTGCAGTGGACGCCGCGACGGCATGGCGTGGCCGGCTATACGGCGCGGTGCATTGCGCGGGAGGGTCGGAGACCATCGGGCCGATCACCCAGGTCGACTCGGAAGCCTGGCGCCGAACCGTCGACCTCAATGTCAACGGCACCATGCACGTGCTCAAGCACGCCGCGCGTGAGTTGGTACGGGGCGGCGGCGGTTCCTTCGTGGGAATCTCATCGATCTCGGCCAGCAACACCCACCGCTGGTTCGGCGCCTACGGCGTCACCAAGTCGGCCGTCGACCACATGATGAAGCTGGCCGCCGACGAACTCGGGCCGTCGTGGGTTCGGGTCAACAGCATCCGTCCAGGCCTGATCCGCACGGATCTGGTTGTGCCCATAACGGAGTCGCCTCAGCTGAGTGAGGACTACCGGATCTGCACGCCGCTGCCGCGGGTGGGTGAGGTGGAGGACGTCGCCAACCTGGCGATGTTTTTGCTCAGCGACGCCGCCGGCTGGATCACCGGACAGTGCATCAACGTCGACGGCGGCCAGATGCTGAGACGCGGCCCCGACTTCTCCGCGATGCTGGAACCCGCGTTCGGCGCCGACGGGTTACGCGGGGTGGTGTGAGCAGGAGAAGCACTATGCAGATGAACGTCGGTGACGAGGATTCGGTGATTGACGGCGTGTGCCGGGCCGTCGAAACACTCGGCGGCCTGGATTCGCTGATCAACGCCGCCGGTATTTTGCGCGCCGCGCACACTCACCAGACCAGCATCGAGCTGTGGAATCAGATCATCGGCGTCAACCTGACCGGGACCTTTCTCCTGGCCCGTCGGGATCACCGATGCCACCGTGGGATACATTCCGAAAGATGCTGACTGGTCACTGTTTTCCAGGCTGATGCCGATCTTGCCCACCACGCTGGAATCCAGCGGCGCCGGGATGGCCGATCCCGCTGTGGTCGCCGGCGTGATCGCCATGCTGGTGTCCGAGGATGGCGCATTCATCACCGGTACCGAAATCCGCATCGACGGCGGAACGCACGCCTAATTCACGCAGGGAACACCGCCGCCGTCGATCGGTTTTCCTTGATCGGGCGTGGGATAGGTGGTGGTGTCGTAGCCGTAGGTGCTGGTCTTGGTGGACGTTGTTGTGGTGGTGGTGTCATCCGTGGTGGTTTCGTCCGCAGCCGGCATCGAGTAGTTGGTATCCACGGTCACCCGGATGTGTCCGGGCTGGAGGCTCGGATCGGGGTGGTTGGGGGCGTCGAGACCCAGCAGGGTGGCCACGTTGCGGGCGTCGGTCTCCACGCTGGCGCCGTACCGGATCGTGGTGGCGGTCGGCTCGCCCCACTTGCGGTCGCGGACCTGACCCGCGGTGTAGCCGTACTTTTTCAGCGCGTGGGATACCTCGGAGGCAAGACCGCTCATGCTGCCGGAGTTGATCACGTCGACGATAGTGGAGGGATTGGGTTTGGCGGCCGTGGTGGCGGGCGTGCTCGTCGGCGGGGGGGAGCCGATCGCCGCGGCTATCTCAGCCTTGATCGCGGCCGGGTCGATGATGTTGACGTCCTGGGCGTCGATGTTGTCGTAGCGCAGCACCGGCAGTGTCCGGAATTCGACCCGGTTTTGCGCAGAGCCGCCCACCAGCGCACCCAATCGCTGGATCAGGTCCTCGTCCCAACCGGACGACAGCACGACATCTTTACGCGCCACCGCCACCAGGCTTTTCAGCTTGTCCAGGTCGGTGAAGGTGCCCGAATCCTGCAGCTCCCGCATGACCGACGAAATGAATGCTTGCTGTCGGTGGGTGCGGTCCAAGTCGCCGTTTTCGAGGCCATGACGCTGCCGGACAAACGCTAGCGCCTGGGAAGCATTCAGCCTCTGGGGCCCGGCCGGGAAGTCCGCACCGGAGTACTCATCGTAGACATCGTGGTTCAGACACACGTCCACACCGCCCAAGGTTTGGGCCAAATCGTAGAAACCCGCCAAATTGATCTCGGCGAAATAGTCGATCGGAACTCCGGTCAGACTTCGCACCGCGCGCAAGGTCGCCGCCCGGCCCGCCTCGCGGCCCTTCGACTCCAGTTCTTTCTGACTGCTCACACCTTGGTTGGCGAGCTTCTGCGCAACGTACTGCTTGGTGAGCCCGTATGCCTCTTTGATCTTGATGTGGTTGTATCCCGGGACACCGTTGAAGGGCACCCAGTCATCGCGGGGGATCGAAAAGGCGACGACCTTGTCGTTGGCTCCGATGTGCACAAGTATCAGGGTGTTGGTGTTGTAGCCGCCGTCGTCGGAATCGCCGGCGTGCAACTGTTTCAGGATCGACCAGGGCAGGTCGTTGCCGTCCTGGTCTTTTCGCGAGTCCAGTCCGATGAGCAAGATGTTCATGTTGCTGCCGCTGGATCGCGGATCTTCTGGGCGTAGGGCCTGTGAAACGGTGATGCCGCCCAGCGCACCGTGCGCCACGTAATATCCGGCTCCGGTCAGCAGCACTGCCGCCACCGACACCAGCGTCATGAAGCCGCGCCTCAGCCCTTTGTGGAGAGGTGACGGCTGACGAACGACTCGATGACGGCGATGAGCACCGCCAGAGCGTCCCATCACAAACCTCGACCCATACCCAGCGCATCGCCCGGTACCGCAACAGCGGTTTGCGGTGATGTCGCTTGAAGCATGGCGTCAAGTATGCGGTAGCTTACTGTGAAGCCCCCAATCAAGGATGCCGATGTGGGCAGGTCCACTCGCCTGCACAGTCCAGCTTCACGGCCTCGATCTTCCCGCTACCAGCACGTTTTGGCTAGAATGCGCCGAGCTTGGAAGGTCGTCCGGGGCGGGATCTCGGGAAGGTCTCGGTGCAGTCTCAGTGGGAATCCCGGGAGGTAACTCGCCATGACCTCGAGTTATGACGTCATTGTGGTCGGTTTGGGCGGTATGGGAAGTGCCGCCGCCTATCATCTGGCCGCCCGGCGACGCCGAGTGCTCGGCTTGGAGCGCCATGAGCCCGCCCACGACAAGGGATCCAGCCACGGCGGGTCTCGGATCATCCGCCAGTCGTATTTCGAAGACCCCGCTTACGTTCCGCTGTTGCTGCGAGCCTACGAGCTGTGGGAAAAGCTGGCAGCCGACGCCCGACGCGACGTCTACCGAATCACCGGGGGTCTTTTCATCGGGCAGCCGGATTCTCTGATCGTCTCCGGTAGCCTGCGTGCCAGCCGACAATGGGGCCTGCCGTACGAGGTGCTCGATGCCGCCGAGATCACCGCCCGGTTCCCCAACTTTACGCCCCACCCCGCAGATGTCGCGCTCTACGACCCCAAAGCCGGGTTCGCGCGGCCGGAGCTGACAGTGCGCGCGCATCTGGGGATGGCCGAAAAATTCGGGGCCACACTGCAATTCGGAGAGTCAGTGCTGGATTGGAGCCAGACCGCCGCCGGGGTGCGCATCACCACCGGCCGTGGGTCTTACACCGCTGAGCAGTTGGTGATCTGCCCGGGCGCCTGGGCACCTCAGCTGTTGGGTCAGTTCGGCATCCCGATCACGGTGCAACGTCAGGTGATGTACTGGCTGGACCCGATCGGCAGTGTTTCCGGCTTTGAGGATCACCCCATCTTCATCGACGAGAATGCCTCGGGTACACATATATACGGTTTTCCGGCAATCGACGGACCGCGCGGCGGTGTGAAAGTCGGCTTCGCACGCAATGGGATCGCCTGCACGCCGGAGACCATCGACCGGGTGGTGCACGCACAGGAGATCAGCTACATAACCGCGCGGGTCGCTGAGTTGTTACCGGCTTTGGCGGGCAGGTGCCTGCACGCGGTGACCTGCATGTACTCCAATACACCGGACCGCAACTTCGTGATCGGGCAGCACCCGCAATGCGCCGACGTCACCGTGGCGTGCGGATTTTCCGGACACGGCTTCAAATTCGTTCCGGTGGTCGGCGAGATCCTTGCCGACCTGGTCATCGATCGAGCCACCGACCACCCTATCTCGTTGTTCGATCCGCGGCGGTTGTTGACCGCGTGACCGCTGCCGGCATGCATCTGCTTTCGGTGAAACCTTCAGGATCGATGTCCATCTGCGCTGAGTCTTAACTTGCCGGTAAGGCGGGTGCCGGACGCCGATGGGCCCATGGATGGGCTTGTTCAAGCTGCGCCGCCAATTGCAAGAGGTCGCCGTCCGCGCCCAGCCGTCCAACCAGCTGCACGCCCAGGGGAAGCCCGGAGTCTGTCCAATGCAGCGGCGCACTGATCGCAGGTCGCCCGGTGAGGTTGGCGAGCTGCGTGTAGGGCACCCAGCCCAGGCTTTCCTGGATCAGTTCATCGAGAATCCCGGTGAACGCCAGCACTTTTCCGGCATGTAACTTGCTCATGACCCTGGCCACCAGCTGCAAGCGGTGCGGCGTCGCCGTGGCGCCGACCGCTAGGGGCGGGGTGGCCAGGGTGGGGGTGAGGAAGTAGTCGTAGCTGTCGTGGAAAGTCTCCAAAGATTGGATGTAGCTGTTTCGGTTCTCCAGTGCGAGCATCGGTGCCAGCACACCGGCGGATCGGCCGAGCTCGCACAAGGCAAGGGTGTCGGCCTCGAAGTCGTTGTCGCGGGCGCCGGTTCGCTGTTTGATCTCAGCGACATGTCGGTAGAGCTGCGCGAACCAGATGGTGAGAAAGTCGCGCGCCAATGCGTCGTCGTCGTATGGTGGCTCGACTTCCTCGACGTGGTGCCCTAATTCGGTGAGCAGCGTCGCCGCTTCCTCGAGTGCGGCGGTGGCCTCCCGGTCGGGATGTGGGTTGATCGCCGAGGACGCCGAGTACCCGATTTTCAGGGTGCCGGGACGACTCTTGATGTGTTCAGCGAACAGGCCGTCGGGAAGCGCAACCTGATAGGCGGCACGCGGATTGGGGCCGATGATCGCGTCATAGAGGGCGGCGCTGTCGCGCACAGTGCGCGACACGATGCCCTGGGTCTCCATACCGAACATCGGCTCGCCGGTCTGCGGGCCGTATGGCGACAGCCCCCGGCTGGTCTTGAGGCCGAGGAGCCCGTTGCAGGCGGCGGGGATGCGGATCGAACCGCCGCCGTCGTTGGCTCCTGCTGCCGGAACGATGCCCGCCGCAACCGCCGCGCCCGATCCGCCCGACGAGCCCCCTGGGGTGCGCTCGGTATTCCAGGGATTTCGAGCCGGACCCCAGTACTCGGATTCCGTCACACCCTTGGCCCCGAACTCGCAGGTATTGGTCATGCCGAAGATCACCAGGCCCGCGTCCAGGAACCGTTGCGTGACCAGGGCGTGCCGGTCGGCCACGTCGGCGGCCAGCGACCGAGACCCGCGTGAAGTCGGAAAACCCCGGTACTCCTGATCAAGGTCTTTGATCAGAAAGGGCACACCGGCGAACGCTCCGTGCAGATCCGGGTCGGCGGCTTGCCTGTCGGCGACGTCGTCGAGGCGACGGACGATCGCGTTCAACCTTGGATTGACCGCGTCGGCGCGTCGGCGCGCAAGAGCAAGAAGTTCGGCCGGGGTGACCTGTTTGCGCTTGACCAGCTCGGCCAGAGCAGTCGCATCCAATGACATGTACTCGTCAAGATGCATTGGGCGACCCTATGATCCGGGCCGCTTCCGCGCCTTGGCCAGCAGCTCCTCGGTGGCATCCACGTTCTCCCAACTGAAGCCGGGACGGCCGAAGTGGCCGTAGGCGGCCGTCTTGCGATAGACCGGCTCGCGCAACTTCAAATGGTCGATCATCCCCTTCGGCGACAGCGGGAAGACGTCTCGCACCAGCGCCGCAAGTGCGCCGTCGGCAAGCCCGCCGGTCTCATAGGTATTCACCATGACGGACACCGGGTCGACTTGTCCGATGCAGTAGCCCAACTGCAGCAGGCACTCGTCCGCCAGCCCGGCAGCAACGATGTTCTTCGTCACGTAACGCGCCATATAACCGGCTGAACGGTCCACCTTGGTCGGGTCCTTCCCGCTGAAGGCGCCACCGCCATGCATCGCCCAGCCGCCGTAGGTGTCGACGATGGTCTTGCGGCCGGTCAGCCCGGTGTCGGCCTGCGGACCGCCCACGAGGAACTTGCCGGCGCCGTTGACCGTGAACGTGGTCCTCTCGTCCACGAGGTCGCCGAGCACCGGACCCGCGACAGCATCGATGACCTGCTGCTTGGCTTCCTCGGTCATGAACTTGCCATCGGGTGTCACGACGTCGGGTGTGTGCTGGCACGCGAGGACCACGTAGTCCACGCGCACGGGCTTGCCGCCGCGGTACTCCACGGTCAGTTGCGACTTCCCGTCTGGGCCGAGGAAGGGCAGCACCTTCTGTTTGCGCACCTCGGCGAGCCGCATCGCAAGCCGGTGCGCGAGCACGATCGGCAGCGGCATCAGCTCCTCGGTCTGCCGGCAGGCATAGCCGAACATAATTCCCTGGTCTCCGGCGCCGAGCTGTTCGCCGGCGCGGGAGACCCCCGCAGCGATGTCGGGTGACTGCTGGTGAAATGCCCGCAGGATGGCGCCGGTGTTGACGTCATAGCCGTACAGCGGCGAGGAGTAGCCGATCTCATTGCCCAGGCGGCGGACTAGGCCGCCGACGTCAATTTGCGCCCGCGTGGTGATCTCCCCGCCGATGATCATCATGCCCAGCGTCACATACGTCTCACACGCCACCCGTGATTCGGGATCCTCCGTCAAACACGCGTCCAGCACCGTATCCGAGACCTGGTCACAAAACTTGTCGGGATGCCCCTCTGTGACAGACTCCGACGTGAAAAACATGTTGGGCGGATACATCGGCATGGTTGCTGCTCCGACTCCGGCATGAGGACTGCCCATGCGGGCACAGATCGCCGTGGATCCTACGCCTGCAATTAGGTGACTTTGGCCCTCGGGTAGACCGAACGTTTGGCCCTGATGCAGCCGACCGCCTCTGGTGTGAGCTGGGCGCCGAGGGTTCGGTGCCGAGGAGGTGATGATGCGCGCTGAGAATCAGCGAATTCCCGAAGCGGTGTTCCGTGTCTTTGTTGTCGCGTTGCTGGTGCTTGGCGGCATGATCGGCGCGCTGCTGGCATTTCAGGTCTGGATCGCGACGAGGATCAGGGGGAACCAAGATCGCGTCAGAAAGCTGATACGGGCCTTCACACGGGCTCGCGTCACCAAGTGGTATGCCGACGCTACCCGCAACAGCGCGGGAAAACGGCACTCCCCGTATGCGCTGCTGTCTCATGTGGGGCGGCGCAGTGGCAAGCCGTACCAGACGACGCTGGGTGCGACCGCATACGGTGACGGTTTCGTCCTGCCGGTGGTATACGGTCGCCAGTGCGACTGGTGCCAGAATGCGCTGGCCGCCGGGAAGGCCGCACTGGCATGGCACGGCCACACATACGAGCTGGAACGGCCCGAGATCATTTCCGCCGCACCCGAAGTGGCACGGGTATGGCCGGCCTGGGAGCGGATGATGCTACACGGAGTCCCCGATTACTTGTGGCTGCACCAAAAGACCGAGCAGACTGGACAATCCGAGCGGCTGCCGGCATCTGGCTAGCGGCCCCGATGGGGTGTTCTCGACCACCCGCACTGATGCGCTGACCGGTTGAGCCCAAGAGCATCTTAGGATCTCCTGATGACCCCTGACGGCTGCTGATGTCCAAGGCACCTGAAACGTTCGTGACCCACGGGACCGGCGGCGTTCGCATCGTCGCTGATTCAAGCGCGTGCCGTGGTGTTCTTGCACGGCGGCGGGCAGACCCGTCGCTCATGGGGCCGGGCGGCCGCCGTCGTCGCCGAGCGTGGGTGGCAGGCCGTCACGATCGACTTGCGCGGCCATGGATAATCCGACTGGTCAACCGAAGGCGACTATCGCGTCGTCAGCTTCGCCGGCGACGTCCAGGAAGTGCTGCGGGACGTACCTCCTAAACCGGTGCTGGTGGGTGCCTCCCTGGGTGGATTCACTTCGATGCTGCTCGCGGGGAGCTCGCGCCGGGCATCGCCAGCGCAGTCGTTTTAAACATCGTGCCGAACATGGACCAGTCCGCGCCGTTTCCCCCATTCGAGGTCACCGACGCCGATCGGATGTATGCAGCCATCGACGCGATCTTGCGCGACGGAGTGCCCATGCTTCTCATTCGGGGCCAAATGAGCGACCTCGTCAGCCAGGAGCGCGCTGACGATTTTCTCTCGCGCTTCCCGCAGGTCGAGTTCACCGATGTGCGCGGCGCAGGACACATGGTCGCCGGGGATCGCAACGACGTTTTCGCCGGGGCGGTCCTGGATTTCCTCGCCCGGCATGCCGACGGCGAATGACGTCATCGTCGACGTGTTGATACACGAAAGTTCCTGTCCTGCAACAAGCTTCATTACGGACGCTGCCAAACGACCGCCTCGAACATCTCGATACTTGGGCTAGCTCTTTGCGCTGATATCA
Organism: Mycobacterium sp.; assembly: GCA_035515675.1. Lineage (GTDB taxonomy): Bacteria > Actinomycetota > Actinomycetes > Mycobacteriales > Mycobacteriaceae > Mycobacterium. The sequence continues at coordinate 3,702 of DATJBA010000091.1, read as the reverse complement.
TCCAGCCCGACATAGGGACAGGAGGGCGGCGTGGCAATACGTTGGTGGCGGGGGCTTTGGCTGGTCGGTGCCACGGTGATGGCCGCGACGGCGTTCGCGCCCACGGCGCTGGCGGACCTGGTCTCCACGCCACCAATGCCGGGCATTGGGTCGATGATGAAAGCGGCAGGTGCACAGCGGGTTTCGCGGCCCAGGGCAACGACGGCGACTACTACCTGCTGACCAGTGGACACTGCGACGCGCACAACGGTTCCGTATGGACTTACGGCCAGGACGTCCCACTCGGGACGATCACCGCCAGCGAGAAAGAAGGCGACAAGAAGGACGGTGCGATCATCGGCCCTGACCCGAGCGTCGGTGCGCCAACAGGTGATGTGGGCGGCAGGTATCCGGTCCGGGATGTGTTGAGCCTCTTCCAAATTAAGGTAGGCACGCCGTTCTGCAAGATCGGTGCGACCACCGGTGAGACCTGTGGCGCCATCAAAGACATTGCCGGCGAAGTGATTGAAGCCAGCGTGTACAGCCTGGACGGCGACAGTGGTAGTCCTGGTTTCGTGAAGAACGCAGACGGCACCGCGAGTGCGGTCGGCACCTTGATGTCTTCACCGGACGGTGACGGCTATACGACGTACTTCACGCTGGTGCATCCACTGCTTGCCAAGTGGGGCCTGCAAGTTCTCCCCTGAAGTGTGCTGATTACCCCGCAGCGCCCACCTGTTGTCGACCAGTACACTCAGCTGCGCGTAACCCACCGTTTGCAATCCTCGGTATCGGGTACCCGCCGAATCGGCGTTGTCAGCAAGGTCTGCCGGTGTTGACGGGGGCCCGGATGCAGCGGTAGCGACACCAGCGATACGAAGGAGAGCAGTAGTGAAGCGTGGGATCGTGGTGGGGGTAGCCGGCGTGGCCATGGTGGTCGCGGCTTGCGTCGGCTGTTCGAGCAACAAGTCCAGTACGGGATCAGCGAGCTCGCCGCCAGCGGCGGCCGGGGCGGCTGGCACGCAGGTCATCGTCGACGGTCAGAAACAGAACATCACGGGAGCGGTCACCTGCACCTCGGCTGGCGACAACATCAACATCGGCATCGGTGATGCCACAAATGGCGTCGGCGCGGTGGTCAGCAATGCCAATCCGCCCATTGTCCATTCGGTCGGACTGGGCAGCGTCAACGGCGTCACGCTCGGTTTCTCCGACGCCGCTCCGAATCAAAGCGGCAACGCCGGGGCCGCGGTAAGTGGCAAGTCCTACGCGATCAAGGGCACTGCGACGGGTGTCGACACGAGCAACCCGCAGCAGCCGCAGCAGGTGACCAAGTCATTCGAGATGGACGTGACCTGCCCGTAGTGCAGGCGATCGACACCCATGAGGGGGCGCAGCTATGTCTATGAAACGTGTCGTCGGCGCGGCAGCGGTCGCGGCGAGCGTCGGCATCTCCGCGCTGACGCTGAATCCAGGGTTCGTCCACTCCGCCCCGCTTGACCCGACGCCGCCGCCGTGTCCGAACTGCCACGGCGGCGGTCCCGCCGGCGGGCCGGGCGGTGGTCCCGCCGGCGGGCCGGGCGAGGGGTCGCAGAACCCGCGGGCGCCGGAGACTCCGCAAACTACTGAGCCGCCGAGGACACAAAGCACTCCGCCGCCGAATACACAAAGCACTCCGCCGCCGGGCACACACAGCAGTGTGCCGCCGAGCACAGCACCCAGTGGGCCGCCGGGCAGAGAAACGACTACGCCGCCGGGCGCAGAAACCACGGGGCCGCCGAGCGCGCACACCACTACGCCGCCGGCCGGCCAAACCACTGCGCCGCCGAGCGCACAAACTACCGGCCCGTCCAGCACAGGGGCCCGCCCGGCCCTTGTGGCGCCGAGTACCCAGCCTCCGCACCCGGCCTACGTTCCGCGCGGAGTTTACGTTCGAGGCGATGCGCAAGTGGGCGGTCCCACGGATGCGTCTGCTGGCTTCAGCATTGTGGGCCACGGGGCGCCGCCTCCGCCGCCGCAGCGAGGGTTCGGCTGGAACGACGGCCCGGCTCCTGGCCATCCGCCGCCCAACTGGGACGGCCCCCCGCCTCCGGGTGGATGGAACGGACCGCCGCCTCCCGGCGGCTGGAACCGCCCATGGTTCGGGCCGCCGCGCGACGTAGTCGTGGCACGGGCCGATTTCGGCCCCTTCGCCTATGACACCTTTACCGTCATCCCAGTCTTCAACTGGCAGTTCGGAGGTTGGGGTTTCTGGTACTTCGGTGTCTGGGTCCCGCTTTACTGACGGCCACGCGCAAAGTCCGCCGTCGAGGCGGGACTTTCCTGGAGCCCCTGTCAGGATTGAACTCGCCTGACAGGTCGGCATGCGGCCCCGAAAACCGTTGCCGTTGAGGGAAGATTTCGTCATGAGCGCCACACAACGCCGCCGAGCCAACGCCCAAGGGCCCTCGGCCGACCAGATCGATGCAGTGTTGCGGGCGTCCCGGGCACTCGTGGGCATTGCCGCCGCGTCCATTGCTGAGGCGGACGGCAGCGTGACCGTGCCGCAACTGCGGGTTCTGGTCATGGTCGATACGAAAGGTCCGCTGAACCTGGCGGCCGTAGCCGCCGGTCTAGGTGTCAACCCGTCGAATGCCAGCCGCATCTGCGATCGCCTCATCCGAGCTGGTTTGCTCGACCGCCAAGACGCACCGAATGACCGGCGACACATCACATTGAGTCTCACCGACGCCGGGAGGCGACTGGTCAACAAGGTGACCGAACATCGGCGTACCGCGATTACCCGGGTGCTGCGTGACATGGATCCCGACGATCGCGAACTGCTGACGACCGCCCTCGACCGGTTCGCAACTGCGGCCGGCGAGCCACTTGCCGACGACGCGGTCACGCTGATCTGGCCCGGCGGTCGGTGACCGCTCTGTTGGCTACCCTGAGGCGCGGAGTCTGCCCAGACAAGTCCGAAATCACGTAGCAACTGCACACCGCAACAGTTGCTCTGGAGCAAGACTTTCTGACAAATCTCGACCGGGAGGCCCCGTACCGAGAGATATGCTTGCGCTTACGCAAACATTGCGTATGACCAAATAAGTTGGGGAGGCCGAATGCCTCGCTCCATACTCGCCGGCACTCGCGTGGGAGCTGTCGCTATGTGCGTGGCTTCATCAGTCGTGATGGCCGCGCCGGTACATGCCGATCCAAGCGCTTCCGATAGCGGCGCCGCTTATCGACTCACTCTGGAACATTTCGGGCTACAGCTGAGCCGTGGGGACGCCTTCGCCCAAGGAGTAGCCGTCTGCCTGGTCTTGGACGAACCTGGAGAGACTCCTACCGACGTCGCCACGCAGGTCATTGGGATGCATCCCACGTGGAATCGAATCGACGCCCAGCACTTCGTGGGTGCCGCCGAGGAAAGGTACTGCCCGGACAAACTGCCGCGAAGAGCACAGCACCCCGTTTGCAGCGCGGATAAGACGTCGGCTGCCTCCTTCGAGACTGTCGATCTTCGTGATGACAACCGGCAGCCACGAAGCGAGGCAGCGCCCCGAGATTACGATATCGCCTACCCCGACGCGCCATATGAGGTGTTGCGATGAGTGAACGACTCACCGCCGAGGTCAAGCAATTGGGCAACCGGCTATCCGAACAGCTCAACCAGCCGCGTTGCGCGTCTCTGAGCCTGCGTGACGGTGTGGCGATTGTCGACCTGCTCGCCAAAATAGCCGC
>DATJBA010000090.1:0-2821 GCA_035515675.1 Mycobacterium sp. | reverse complement strand
ACATCATCGCCCAGGTATTTCTCTACGACGGTCGAGATCTCGGCCGACAGGACAATCTGAAACCCGTCGCCGCCGATGTTCCAGCCCAACACGTCTTCGGTGTCCGGGTAGGTCCGGCTACGGGTGGCCAACACCTTCGGCCCAACTGGTGCCCGGTCGGCTCCGGTGGCGACGACGACGGCGGCGCCGTCACCAAACAGGCTGGAGGCTACGAGATTCGCGATCGAAATGTCCTCGCGCTGAACGGTCAACGAGCATAGTTCCACCGCTACCAGCGCCGCCACGTGATCGGTGAACGCCCGCAGGTAGTCATGCACCCGCGCCAGGCCGGCGGCGCCGGCAACGCAGCCCAGGCCGAACAGCGGGACGCGTTTGACGTCTTGGCGCAAGCCGACCCGTGCTGCCAGCCGGGCCTCTAGGCTCGGCACGGCCAGCCCGGTAACCGTCGTCGAAAAGACGACGTCGACCTCCGACGGCTCGACCTTGGCCTCGTCAAGCGCTGTGAGCAGCGCCTGCTCCGCAAGGTCAAGGGCGACCTCGACGAAGTACTCGTTTGCGTCGGTGAAACCGGTTAAATGCTTGTATTGCGTCAGTGGCAGCGCGGTGTGGCGGGACGCGACCCCGCTGCTCAGCGCGAACCGGCGAAACTCCGGGCCGGCGAAGTCGGTCAACGCCCCGATGACCTCTTCCTGGCTGTATAGGTTCGGCGGGAACTTCACGGCAACCCCTGCGACGGACGGATCTGCACTGGCCGTCAGTGTTTTGACACCCAAGCGCAATGAATCGCTTCCTTTGATCTCCTGCATGTAGGGGTCACGGTGCGGCCGCCGCATTGGTTCAAATGTTCCCCCTTGCCGCTGCGGCGCGCATCGTCGCCGCGCTAGGGTCGAGGTATGCGGATTCTGGTCGCCGGTGTCACAGTTATGTGGGATCGCCGCTGATCACCGCGCTGCGGGCGAACCGGCACCTGCTTAAAAAGAACCCGCGAGACGAGTATTTGCTCATCCGTGCTCGGTTGGGAGTACTATCCCGGGACTATCTCAGCCTAATCGTATTGACGCAGCGGTAAATTCAGCTTCCCCGGACCCGATGCCAACCCAATCCTTTTAACGCAGCAGAAAATTCCACAACGGGTTTTGGGCGATGATGTGCGGTTACACGGCTGATGAAGTCGCTAACCCCACCACATAACAAGGTGCGGTGGGCCGAGCGCACCACAACGTGGGGAGTCTGATCATGATGGGCATGACCTTCGCCGTGGCCGACATGGGCTGCGACGGACGCGACTACGATAACTGGTTAACCACCCTCACCGGAGCGTCCGCGCGCCTGGACGACTTACAAACAGCCCCGACCGAGATCCGATAACTTTGCGAAAGCGGAGGCGTCGACAGCGAGCAAATTCGCAACCGCCTATTCAGGACACGATCCGGGCGTCAATCCCGTTCGCCAGTCGTTTTAGGCGGCGACAATGCCGCGGTAACGGACTCGTGACCGTTGTGCTGCGATGCTGTCGGCCCAGGCGTGAACCTGGGCGTCGCCGCCGACGATTTGTGTCTTGACGTTCAGTTCGGGTGTGTAGAGCCGACCTACCCAGCGACCCCGCTCGTTGTCCACCCTGAGGACCGACCCGTCGGGTAGCCGCTGATGCCCCGTGCGCACCGTGGTGCCCATGGTGATCCCCCTTCGTGTGGTCGCGGGCCCCATGCTCGCTGCTGTCGAGGGCTCCCGTTGTCAGTGCCCCCCGAACTACTGTGTAAACGAGCTGCGACCCAGGCGGGTTCAACGCCATCTCTGCCGGAGCTTTGCGGTAAAAACGTCAACTACCGTTCGAACCACTCCACGGGCCCGCATCCAGATGCACTGCGCCTTGCGGGGTGCTCTCAAGCGGCTCGGCCAGAACCCGGGAAGGCAGCGGCAAGCCGACGATGGTCTGGTTGGCCATGATGGCGGGAGCCGGTGTTCGAGCTGGTCGCGCTAGGTTGCCTGGCTACGGCCGCCAAGCAGTATTGCGCTGCTCAACTAAATCAGTTCCGTGCCAACTGTTTTTCACCGGCTCCGAGTCGGGATCCTGGCGCGGAATCTGTCATGCCGACAACTTCGTGAACCGGCAGTGCGCGTAACCGACTGTTTCACGGGTGTGCCTCAAGCGGAAATGCCAGACGGCGCACCTACATTGGCCGTCCCGATCGGCCGACAGCGCCTGCGCGGTTGCGACCGCGCGACGAATGCGCCGATCGACGGTACTCGTGCGACGCCGCTTAGCTTAGGCGCCGCCGGCGTCGCAGTGGGTTCAAGCCCTCGGAGCGGGACCGGCCGATGGAGTTGTGGCAGATGGACGTGATCGGCGGGGTTCATTTGAGTGGTGGCGCCCGAGGTGAAGGTCGTCACCGGCATCGATGACAACGCCCGGTTCGTCATCTCGGCCAAGGTGGTGTTGCGCGCCACTCAACTTGAGCTTGGCGGCGACACTCACTGTGCGCCAGGAATCTGGGGATTCTGGCGTCAGCGTGATGATGGAGTTCGGTTGATGGCGCGAAATTCATCGCCGGAGACGACGGTGGTGTGGTGCAGAACACAGACTCCACCAACTCTCGGCTCGGTCGGTTCAGCCGGAGCGAGTACGCGCGGGCCGCAGCAGGCGGCCGGCGGTGATGAGCACGATCAGCGCCCAGGCCGTGGCGTGTAGCGCGGCTCCGAAGAAGCGTCTGATCGCTGCCGCGGCGGCACCGAGCGCCTCGACGGCGTGCCACAGCGGTGACCGGCCGCTGGGTGGGACAACTGGGTCGTCATGGTCGACGGCGTGCAGCATGGACGCGGC
>DATJBA010000089.1:0-9925 GCA_035515675.1 Mycobacterium sp. | reverse complement strand
GGTGGCGGCTTGGCGGGCCACCGGGTCCTGCGGAAGGAAGCAGACTCCTGCGGCGAAGGTGTTGCTGCCGTCCTGGTTGGCCACGGGCAGTTCGAAGTCGACAACGGCGCGCAGCAGTTCGACGGGCAACTGCAGCAGGATGCCGGCGCCGTCGCCGCTGTTGGGCTCGGCGCCCGCTGCGCCCCGGTGTTGGAGGCGTTCCAAAGCTGCCAAGGCGCCGGCGACGATCCCGTGCGACCGCCGACCCTGGATGTCAGCCACCATGGCCACGCCGCACGAGTCGGACTCGTGCTGTGGGTCATAAAGGCCCTGCGCCTCCGGGAATGCCGAAAACAGCATTTCAGACGCTCCTCCGCACTCGGTTGTGCGGCGTGAACCAGCACCGGGCGTGCGATGCGCGCCAACGGCATTTTCGCGAAACAATGTTTCGGCAATATTTCCGCATCATTATCATTTCAGCATCGATCGGCGAGATGTGATCTCGATAACACGGGATTGGGTGTCCTGCAACGCATATACACCGCGCCTCGGTCACACGGTGCATCGCTGGAGAAAGGGGACATTGGTCCTTCGAGTTAGGGGCTGTGGACTCGGCAGCCCGGGGGGTTTCGCCGCTAGGATTTGAACATGGAGCCCGAATCGAAGCCAAAGCACACGAATACAGCAACCGTATCCGTTGGTCGCCCGGCGATCAGGGATACATCGCATCCGTCGCCGAGTTTCCGACGATGCAGGCATCGCCGGAGGCTACCGCGCAGGCCGCCCTTCATTCATTGATGGCCCGTGTCGCTCAGAGGGTCCATCAGTTGGATGTCGACGCCCAGCCGCGACTGCTGACCCTCGCGCAAAGTTGGCTCGGTTCTGAAGCGCCTCCGCACTCGATCCGATTCAAAACCGTGACACCTTGCGCGACTGTTCTCTCGATCAAGGTTAGCAGTCGTCGTTCGGTCGGTGTGCCACAGCGTTTGATGGGTATGCACCGGCGTTCCCCAGTGTCGTCGCGACGATGCCCGTCAGACACCAAATCTTTCACTGCTGATCGGCCCGCCAGTCAAAAGGCGTACACGGTGGTTCCTGACACGGGAAAAGTCATCAGTGGGAGTTAATCTGACTGGAGGCGTGAACAGATGTGAGTGAGGATTTTCCCGACGCCCAGACCCTGCACGCCGTGCTGTCTCAGGCCATTCGGGCGCCGTCGATTCATAATTCGCAGCCGTGGCGCTGGCGGGTGGGCAATTCCCGCTTGCATCTGTACGCCGACCCTGATGTGCAGCTACCGAGCATCGATCCTGATGGGCGTGACAGGATGGTGAGTTGTGGTGCCGCTCTTCACCATTGCGTTATCGCGCTCGCAGCGGTGGGATGGCGCGCACAGGTGCGCCGCTTCCCCAATCCCGCTGATCCTGACCACTTGGCGGCCATGGAATTGTTCCGCGCGCCGATCACCGCGTCTGATATCGCGTTGTCGGCGGCAGCCCAGCTGCGCCGCACCGACCGGCGCCGCTACAGCGATCAACCGATGCCCGCAGTCACCATCGACGCGATCTGTGCCGGCCTGAGTCACATCGGCGTGACCGTGCGTGAGGTGCGGTCATTGCCCCGGCTGCGACGCATTGTGGCGCTGTCTGTTCGACAGCACACAGCCGACCATGACTATCTCGTCGAACTGAACACATGGAGCAGACGGCATGCCTGCTCGACCGGAGTGCTGGCGCGCAACGCAGCCCTAACCGATCCCGCAGAGGCGATTCCCGGGCGCTCCTTGGCCGGGGGAGTTGTGGCCGGCCCACATGGTGCAGAGACCGGCGACGACAATGGCGTGGTATTGGCCCTGGGAACCAGCAACGACTGCTCGCTGGCGCGGTTGCGTGCGGGCGAAGCCACAAGCGTGGTGCTGCTGCGCGCGACGATGAGTGGGCTAGCGACCTGCCCTGTCACCGAACCTTTAGAGATCGCTGAGACCCGTGAGGTTGTGCAGCGGGAGGTGTTCGCTGACAAAGCGTCTCCCCAGATGCTATTGCGTATCGGGTGGGCACCTGCCGACGCCGAGCCGCTGCCGTTGACCCCGCGCCGACCGCTTCACGATGTCGTCGAGGATCTAGGTTGGGCTGACGCGAACGCCGCGGATCGCAGGACAAGCTGGGCCGCATACCGCAGATGCGCTGCAGCAGCGTCGGGGCCTCCCAGAACGGATGCCCATGAATGACCTTCTCGTATCCGCGGAACTCGACGAGGTGCAGCATGGCGTCTAACAACATTGTGATCGTCGTCAAGTTCGATAACGACCGTTCTTGCGATACCGGTTTGCTCCTCGGCTCAGTCAAAGTGGTTGAGCGACTTGGGTAAGTCCACGGGGCGCGCGTTGATAAGGTCGTCGAGGACGGTCAGGATGGAATCAGGTTTGGGCGGCAGCCGGGAATGAGGTAGTCCATGTGCGGTCCTCAGATCTGGGCGATCAACCTTCTCGCGATCCTCTGGGCCTGAAACGCGACCATTAACCCGGGCTTGGGCTTGGCGAGGTACTCCGCCTCCCGCCTACGGTGGCCGAGACAGCCTGGGGGACCTCGCTCCTAGTGCCGCGGCCACGAAAAACACTGCCCTGCTGGCGCGTCTGAACGTCTATCTAGGACCCGCCTCCATCGAAGGCAGCTGGAATCCCGTCTTAGGACGCAGCCCAAATCGTTGTCGGACTTGCCCTACAACCTGACCGACATCGGCCCGACGTTCCAGATATCATCGCAGTATTCGGCGATGGCCCGATCGGATGAGAACTTGCCGCTGCGCGCGGTGTTGAGGATCGACATCCTCGACCACCTGTCGGTGTCCTCCCACACGGCATTGACCCGGCCCTGGCAGTCGATGTAGGAGCGGTAGTCGGCCAGCACGAAGAATGGGTCGTGGTGGATCAGCGAGTCCAGCACGGGGCGCAGCACCTCGGTGTCACCGCCGGTGAACCGACCCACGGCAATCAGCTGCAGGGCGGTGGCCAGCTCGGGATCGCGCTCGACATAGGCTGCGGGACGGCAGCCCTTGGCCTTGACCTGCTCCACCTGGTTCTCGGTTAACCCGAACAGGAAAAAATTCTCGGCCCCGGCTTCCTGACGCATCTCGACGTTGGCGCCGTCGAGCGTGCCGATAGTCAGCGCGCCGTTGATCATGAACTTCATGTTTCCGGTGCCCGAGGCCTCCTTGCCGGCCGTCGAGATCTGCTCGGACAAGTCGGCGGCCGGGTATATCAGGTGGGCGTTCTTGACGTTGAAGTTCGGCAGGAACACCACCTTCATGAAGCGGTTGACCTCAGGATCGTTGTTCACGGTAGCGGCGACGGCGGTGATCAGCTTGATGATCCGCTTGGCCATAAAGTAGCCCGGTGCGGCCTTGCCGCCGAAGATGAAGGCACGCGGCGGAATCGTCACACCCCGGTTGTTCTTGATCCGGTTGTAGAGCGTGATGATGTGCAACACGTTCAGATGCTGGCGTTTGTACTCGTGAATCCGTTTGACATGGATATCGAACATCCACGTCGGATCCAGCACGATGCCCGTCGCCGAATGCACGAATTGTGCGAGTCGATACTTGTTGGCGTGCTTAACCTCACGCCACCACCGCCTGAACGCGGGATCGTCAACGTAGGCTTCCAGGCCCCGCAGTTGGTCTAGGTCAGTCACCCAGCCCTCGCCGATCACCTCGTCGAGCAACTTGCGCAGACCCGGGTTGGACAATGCCAGGAACCGCCGAGGGGTGACACCGTTGGTCACGTTACCGAACCGCTCCGGCCACATCTCGTAGAAGTCCTTAAACACGCTGGTTTTCAGCAGCTCCGAGTGCAGTACTGCCACACCGTTGACCGCGTGGCTGCCGACGGTAGCCAAGTGCGCCATCCGCACGCACTTGCCATCCTCCTCGCCGATCAACGACATCCGCCTCACCCGATCTTCATCGCCGGGGAACTTCGCACGCACCTCCTCGAGGAAGTACCGGTTGATCTCGTAAATGATCTCCAGGTGCCGGGGAAGGGCCTCGCCGAAGATCGACAGCGGCCAGGTCTCCAGCGCCTCGGGCAGCAGCGTGTGGTTGGTGTAGCCGAACGTGGCGACGGTGATCTCCCACGCCCGGTCCCACTCGAAGTGGTGCTCGTCAACGAGCAGTCGCATCAGCTCGGCCACTGCGATGGATGCGTGAGTATCGTTGAGCTGCACCGCCCACTTCCGCGGCAAGGTCCAGATGGGCTGCCCGACCCGCTCGGTGTGGATGCACAGAATGTCCTGCAGCGAGCAGCTCACGAAGAAGTACTGTTGCTGTAGACGCAGGCGCTTACCGGCCTCGGGCTCGTCGTTGGGATAGAGCACCTTAGAAACCGTCTCCGAGACCACGTTGTCCTCGACGGCCCTGTAGAAGTCGCCGGTGTTGAACGTGTCCAACTGGAAAGACTCCACCGAGCGTGCGCTCCACAGCGTCAGCGTGTTGCAGGTGTTGACGCCGTATCCCTGGATGGGGGTGTCGTAGGAGATGCCCTTCAGCGCCCGCTGGGGCACCCAACGCACCCAGTGCTTGCCCGTGACGTCCTCGTACTGCTCGGTATGCCCACCCCAGTTGACCACGTAGCTGGCCTCAGGCTTGTCGATCTCCCACGGATTGCCGCGAACCAGCCAGTTGTCGGTCTTCTCCACCTGCCAGCCGCCGTGGATCTCTTGTTTGAACATGCCGAACTCGTAGCGGATGCCGTAGCCGATGGAAGGACGCTCCAGCGTGGCCAGCGAGTCGAGATAGCAGGCCGCCAGCCGGCCCAGGCCACCGTTGCCAAGGCCCGGCTCCTCCTCACAGCCGACGATCTCATCGAGGTCTTGGCCGAGATCTGCCAGCGCCTCGCGCGCCTGGTCCTCGATCTGTAGGTTGAGCAGGTTGTTGCCCAGTTGTGGGCCCATCAGGAATTCTGCCGACAGGTAGCAGGTCACCTTGTGGGACAGGTCGAGCCAGTCCTGTGTAGTGGCCATCCAGCGTTGCTGCATGCGGTCGCGCACCGCCAGCGACAGGGCGCGGTAGTAGTGGTGGGGGGTGAGCGCCACCGGTGGTCGGGCGATCGAGTACTTGAGATGGTCGGCGATCGCGCGGCGCAGCGCCTCGGCCGACAGCCCGGTCCGGGAATGCTCGTGGGTGTCGGCGGATTTCCCCGATGGGGTCTGCACGACGTCGGTCACCGGCTTCTCCTTGGTGTGAACACACCCGGGCCTTCGGCCACGCTGGTCGACATCAGCCAGTTTGGCAGTCCCGTGTTACGCCGGAATTCGCGGTTGCAGTCGTTGATGTAAACGCATGCCCGCGATGATGGGATACCCGCGTGGGTTCATCCGCGCCAGAACGTTTCCCAGCGCACTTGTGGACGGCCTCGCAAACCTCGGCCCGCGATCCGCGCGGGCTGGGCATGGAATCTAGCCGCCTCGGACACGCACCGGCATAATAATGAGCTTGGAGCCCGCTCCCGCGTCGCGCCTACTTGTTCGCTCGATGGTCGGGGGAAGTTCGGGATGGCAGCGCGACGGGTGCCGACCGTGTGCTGAGTTTTCCGTTACGTCGTTGGAGAGATCCTTTCGGAGGACGTGGCGGCCTGCGATGATCGACCACCGATCGATCACTTCGCGAAGTCTTCACCCGCACTGGAAACTGGTACCGTACCTGTCACCGCTGCCTAACCAATGGTCAAGCAAAACCGTGCGGGCGGCTGAACCGGCATGGACGACGGTTGGCATCACAGTTGGCCGGAGAAGCGGTGCTCCGCCGCCGTCGATGAAATGGAGCTGGCGTGCACCGCTTCTCAAACCGCCAGGATTGTTCCTGAGCGTAGGCGCTTGCTCTGCTGCGATGTTGGCTGGACCCGACGACGCGTATCAACCCCGTAGTCTTGAACCTCCTGCTGAGAATTCGATGCCGAAAACCACCCCTGCCTATGATCTGATGGAATCGGCTACACTGCCAACTCGAGCACGTCAGATAGCGCCCGCCTCGGCGTAGCTGGTGGTGGCGGGTCGTGCCGGCTGGGAAGTGCTCGGCCCACCCGGATCAGCAGTTGGGGCTCTGCGATCCGTCCGGTGAGTCGGCGGACGGCTTCGCGGCTGGCGTGGACCTCGATCATGTGGGTCAAGGTGCAGGTCGCCAGTTCAGCTACGGTGCATTCCAGCAGTATCGATGACAGGACCTCACCACAGCGCAGGGCATTTCCCGGGCTGTCGTCGTAGGTGGACAGCACCAGAATCATCGACCGGTCTCGTTCTATACCGGCGCGCCGGCGGCCGTGCCCGCTTGTCGGGAAGGTGGTGCGGGCCACGTCCACGCGCTCGGCCTCGGATTCGGAGACGAGTGCAGGTGCTGGAATACCCTCGTTTTGCGAGCCCGAACGCCCCGTCCACCAGCTCAGTTCGGCTTGATACAACGAGTCGTGGCTGCGCCGCTCCTCACTTAGTCGTGACGCGGCTGCTAGGGCTGGGCGCCCGCTGTCATCGATCACGTCCAGATCTGCCACGCTGCTGTCGACGATGGCCCGCAATACGGGTTCGAACAGGCCCCACCGAAGGGGCGCGGCGAAGGCAAGCCGATCGGTGCGGCGTTGCCCGATCGCGCGGGCGCGGTCACGCTGGTCGGGGGTAATTAACGGCATCCGGTGGAACTCGACGCACGCCAGATGATCACGGTTGCTCGGGTCCGGGTACCTGTCGATGGCCGCCTGCCAGCCCGCGGCGGCCATCGCGATGCGAAGGTGATCGAGTACCGCTCCGCAGCTGATGATCACTTCCCGGCCGGTGCTGTCGGTGTGCCGCCCGATCCGGGAGGGATCAGCGAACAGGTGCAACACCGTCCCGTCGGCTACCCACCGCCACGGTTGACTGTTGTGCAGCGATGGCGCACGGCAGGCTAACTCTACTGCGCGTTCGATCACATCGGTCCGCATCAAGGCTTCAGACATCGGCACCACCCGTTTTCTGTAACGGCAATCCCCGCACACGACCTGCACCGCTAGGAAGTATCGCGCCGCAAACTCTCCCGTGCCACCGCGCCAGCTGCGATTCGGCGCGATCTCGGCTCTCCTACAACCCCGGAGTGCGGCCCGCCAGTTCGGGATCACTGGCCCCGCGGCACGCGGATGCGGCCCAGGCGTGCGGATGGGTGCCAACGTCGGGCCATCAACGACCCGCATCAACGGCGCACTGCGGCGAACTCTCGCCGATCACCATGTTTCCGCACTATTGCCACCATTGCCGCATTCCTGCGACCAGAGGTGCTGTCGTCGACACGGGATTCGTTGTCGCACAACAGATATTCGCCCGAATCCGTCGATCTGAAAGGCTATCTGCGATAGGGGACGTTGGTCCTTCGGATTAGGGCCTGTCGACCGGGGCAGCCGTAGCGTCCTCGGGCTAGGGTCTAAACATGAAGCCGGAATGGAAAGCTTACGAATACAGCTACCGTATCCATTGGTCACCCGGTGAGCGCGGATATGTCGCGTACGTCGCGGAGTTTCCGACGATGCAGTCACCGCCAGGGGCTACTCCGCACGCCGCGCTCGATGCCTTGATGACAACCGTTGTTGAGAAGCTGCATCAGTTGGATGTCGAGGGCAAACCGCGGCCTCCGGCTTTGGCGCAGAGCGGTCTGAGTCGCTGAGACCTCCCCGTCGTCGGCTTGATACCTTGCCCTAACCCTGAGCCAACAACCTCGCCGTAAATGACGGGGACGGACGTCGAAGTCGTCAGAAAAGCCCAGGCGCAGTTCTAACGGTGAGTTGAACCAGGTCGACAGGTCCGGGAAGGATTCGACGAAACGGCGGTAGACCAACATCCGGTGCCAACGGGCGCGGGATGTGGGACGTGCTTGTAGACCCAGCTCTTGTAATCGGCTTCCTTGGCGCGGACCCGTGGTGCGGAACCTGAGCAGGCACTCAATAATGTTTCTGCTGAGGTCATTTCGCGGACCTCAACGCCGATATATGGTCGAATCTTACCTCGGAGTCAGACACCCGGGTGTGGATGCGCGTTGATTCGGGTGTGGCATGGCCCAACCGCTGCTGCAGGGACAGCTCGCGGAGCCCGTCTTCCCACAATGCGGTTGCGTGGGAGTCGCAAAGCGTGTGGCGTCATGGCGGCGGTGCGAATGCCCAGCGTGTCGAGGCGGCGTGCGATCATTCGAACAAGTGCGGCGTAGGACAGCGGCTGGGTAGCCGCTTGCCGCGCCCTCCGATGAGGAACACAAATGGCGTCTCGGCTTCCTGCGGGCGTTCGTGGAGAACATACCGATTGACTGCGTCTAGAGTGCGGGGCTCGAGGAGGTCGACCACCCGCTCTCGCCGGGACTTTTGTCGGGCTCCGCGCGGATGGTAATCGCGCTTGCGGACGGTGACACGTCGGTGCCCGTAGGCGATGTCTTCGAGGTGCAGGCTGAGCACTTCACCGGGCCGCTCGCCACCGTCCAGCATGAGCAGCACCATGGCAAGATCACGCAGATTGGTCATGCTGTCCAGCAGCGCGGTGATCTCGGCGTCGGTCATGGGCCGGGGCAGTCGCGATGGCACCCGAACCCGCACGTCGGGCCGGACCGGTTGTTGATGGCTGGCGGATCCAGTGAACGGTTGGTGTCGGTTGGGGACGCTTGTTAACGCGAGATCCCGCCGCCGGTGTAGAGGGTTCTCGCCACTGAACAGCTCTGTGGCAACGGCCCATTCATAGAAGCTCGAAACGGCAGCGAGGGCTCGAGCAATGGTGGCTGGCGCCAACACCCGTCCCTGCGGCCCGGCGGTAAAGAGGCTCAGTTGCTGCACACGTCGCCTGCAGGGACGCGCGCGAAGCCAGCCCAGCAGGTCGAACGCCACAGATGGGCTGAACCCGCGCCAGTCAAGTTCACGGTTGGCCAAGAACTCGGACAGGTAGCAAAGGTCGTAGGCGTAGGCGACGGCGGTGTTCGGACTACTACCGGAGTTAAGCACGTAGCGAAGAAACCGGCACGCAGACCCTACTGGCATGCGATCGTCATCGACGAGCACAACAGAACGAACGACGCCGTCGTCCCGGTCCACCTGCACCCTCATGGTTTCACCACACCATGTGGGTCCGACAGCACAGCACGTTCGTTCACCACACATAAGGGCCTGTGGAAGTAGCTGTGCTTGTGGGGGAATCGGATAGCGGCCGATCTCAAACTCGATTCCTTGTTCGGAGTCGTCTCGGCATTCTGAAAGAAGGCACGTCTAGACGCGGGTTCGGCCTGTCGGCGGCCGACCAGTCTGTGTCCACATAACAATGAACTCGGTGATGGCCGCAGCCTCCACCAGGCTCAGCTGCCCGGAGTTGAGAGCCTCCCTCGTGGTGGTCGACGCGCCGGCGGTGCTGGCCGCTTTCACGACATCGCGTGATACGGAGAATTTGGCGACCTTCGTCGCTGACAGTCCTGCGTCGATCATCTGGATGTCCCGCGCACGCTGGGCGTCGGTGAGATCGTTTCCGATCGTTGGTGACGATCTGCTCCGCGATCCTTTCGATGGCCTCGGCTGCCTCGTCAGAAGCGTTGGCGGACAACACGTAGACCGGCACGGTGGTCAAACCGACCTCGCGTGCCCCGAGCACGCGGCGCTGGCCGTTGCGGACCAGTACCTGCCCGTCATCGAGGCTTCTGGCGGTGATCGGCTTGGGACCAGCCACAGGTTGGTGCGCAGCTCTTCTCTGCGCCAGTGCGTCAACCCCCCGAACCGGGGCATCATGATGGCAGCGGCATGCCTGACGCGTGCCGAGGTGTTCGCTACCACGACCGACATCCAACCGACGGCCTCAGAGCAGCGCAAGTTCATCAGCGCACCAAGCGCCCAACCGCGCTGACAAAGCCATCCCGGCTTGCCGCCTACGGCCTGTATCCGCACCCGATGCGGGCCGAACCCGCTCACGCG
>DATJBA010000088.1:0-43856 GCA_035515675.1 Mycobacterium sp. | reverse complement strand
CATCATGAACGCGTTGCTGCCTCATTCGCGGCTGCACCTGCACTCGGGTGGCCACATCGACCTCGTGCACAACGCGGCCGAACTCGCTCCCGTCGTCGCGAGATTTCTGCGCGAGCCGGGAAAACGGCCATGAGCCGTGGCGATCGAGCCTCGCGTAGGCCTGCACCCGGCTCGCAGACACGAACAGCCCTGCGTGTCAATCGTTTTCGCCAAGTAAAACCGACGCGATCCAGGCTGATGTGTTTATCGAGGGGGCAAGACTGGTCATGGACGAATCAACGGTATGACGATTTGGTCGAGGATTTCGTTGATGGTGTGGTCTGCGATCGGGGCGCCGTGCAACAGGTAATGGTGGCTGAGAAGGGTGGGGGCGAGTGAAATCAGTCGAGGCGTCAGCGCTTGCGGTCCCGCCTGGCGCCGCTTGACAGCACGCTCCAGCACGGTGGCGATCAGCCGATTGCGCTCATTAGTCAGACGTTCCCGGGCTGCTCGCGTTGCCTTGGGGTCGGCGAGGGTTTCGGTTATCAGCCCGCGGGCTGCCTCACCGTAGGGGCCGGCCAGGCGATCGGCGGCGGCGCGCACTATCAGGAACAGATCGGTGCGGACATCGCCGGTGTCGGGTGTCATGGCCTGCTCCTGCTCGCCGGCGTGACGGATGGTGGCCGCAACCAGATCTGCGCGTGCGGGCCAGCGCCGGTAAATGGCCGCCTTGCTTGTGCGGGCGCGTTTGGCGACGCGGTCGATGGACAGGCCCAGGTAGCCGGTCTCGGTCAACTCGGCGAGCGTCGCGGCGTGGATGGCGTCTATGAGCACCTGATCGCGGCGGCGCGGTAGCCGGCGATGGTCCGGCCATGGCGCTGTGGGCGGCCCGTTCTCAGCGGTCAATCATCACCTCTTTTCCCGCTTGCTTTCCGAGGTAGCGTATCGCAATATAGGGAACTTGTAGTTCTCTATTGTATCGAGGAAAGTTGATCGCGCCCATGAGCCGACCCAGCTCCGATGGCCTGAGACCGCCAAGCCCAGCTGAACGACAACGGCTGGGGTATGACCACTTCGGGACCCTCGCCGCGTTACTCAACGAGAGGACGTTCGATCACATCCTGGCGTTCGGCATCAGCGATGGCTGGCGTTGCTGGGAGGCTGGCGCGGGCGGCGATAGCGTCCCGAGGTGGCTGGCTGAGCAGGTCGGACCCTCTGGGTATGTGCTGGCATCTGACATCGACACGTCCATGCTGGAGGCGACCCCGGATCCGCCTTACCAGGTGCGCCGGCATGACCTGACAGTGGATCCGCCGCCGACAGCTGTGGGGGTACCACCCGCTTGCGGGGGATTCGATCTGGTGCATGCCCGGCTAGTGCTCGAGCACCTCACAAATCCCGCCGCTGCGCTCACGACGCTGGTGTCCGCCCTCCGTCCCGGCGGCTGGTTGCTGGTGGAAAGACGGACCTCGATATCGCGGTTTTCCCGATCGTTTCCGCTTGGGGCCGCAAGCGGCAGTAACGAGACCAGGTGACGTTCGTCATCAAAGGAAGGATCTGGCATGAATCCTCGCGGCTTACGCCTCCTCTACGAGGCACTCACCCGCATTGGGTTGAACCCCTCACTTAAGGCCGCCGATGTCCCCGACACCTGGATCGTGCCGTTTGTGGAAGGGCCGCAGCGACTCGAACCGGGCCGAGCGCTCGACCTCGGCTGCGGTGCGGGACGCAACACCCGCTACCTGGCCCGGCACGGCTGGGAGGTGATCGGCATCGACATGCTCGGCCGCGCTATCGACAAAGCCCGTTCCCAGGCCGTCGACACAGGGGCTGGTGGTGGGACGAAACCACGCTTCCTGCAAGGCGACGTGACTAGACTCGCTGACCTCGACATCGGCGACGGGTTCAGCCTGATGGTCGACAGCGGCTGCTACTACGGTCTATCCAGCGACCAGCGGGACAGCTACGCCGCCGGCGTCACCCGCGTCGCCGCCCCCGAAGCCCTGCTGCTCATGGCCGGCTTCACGAAGATCCCCGGCATCGTCGCCGGGATCGCGGAGGACGATTTACGCAGCCGCTTCGGTGGTTGGGAGCTGCGCACCAGCGCCCCGGTTCCCATCGGTGACCTGATGCGCCACACACGTATCCCGTTGCCGCTCAAGGCGGGACTTAGGACTGGCCGTCTCAAGATCCGCCGATTCGAGTTGACCAAGACGGCCCAACCGTAGCCGCACCGGTTCGGTTGTGGCCCAATCGCTTCCGCAGCCGGGGCCGGTGGTGCCGGCAGGTTAGGGCCCGGTGTAGCCCGGCGGGTTGACGCCGTCCACCCAGAAGTCGACGCCGAGCTGCGAACCCGGCACGCAGTCATAGACCGACAAGTCGGTGACGCCGGATTCCACCAGCACGTCCTCACACAGCAGCGAGTTGCCGGTGTACTCCCGGGCGGGCTTGCTGAGGATGACGTAGGCCGCGTCGGCATACACCTCAGGCTTGCGGGCCTGCGCCATCGCCTCGTCACCGCCGAGCAGGTTTTGCACTGCGGCGGTGGCCACCAGCGTGCGCGGCCACAACGTGTTCGACGCGATGCCCACGTCGCGCATCTCCTCGGCGATCCCCAGCGCGCACAGCGTCATACCGAACTTGGCCATCATGTAAGCCGTCGGCCTCAGCCATTTCTTCTCCAGCAGCACCGGCGGCGAAAGCGTCAGGATATGCGGGTTCTCCCGGCCCTTCATGTGGGGGATACACGCTTGCGAGACCGCATAGGTGCCGCGCACCTGGATGCCGTTCATCAGGTCGAACCGCTTCATCGGCACCTCGGTGATGGACCCCAGGCTGATTGCCGACGCGTTGTTGACGCAGATGTCGATGCCGCCGAACTGCTCGACGGTCTTGGCCACCGCGGACTCGACCGAGTCCGGGTCGCGGATGTCCCCGACGATCGGCAGGGCCTGCCCGCCCGCGTCTTCGAGCTCCTTGGCCGCGGTGTACACGGTCCCCGGCAGCTTCGGGTGCGGCTCGGCGGTCTTGGCGATCAGGGCGATGTTGGCGCCGTCGCTTGCGGCCCGTTTGGCGATCGCAAGGCCGATACCGCGACTGGCGCCGGAGATGAACATGGTCTTGTCGTGCAGGGACATGGCGTCACACTAACGCCGGGCTCGAACCGGCCGGATTGGGGACCGCGCGACCAGATTCTCCGGCCGGACCCGGCTCCGGAAATAGCACGCTGGCGAACGCTGTTAAACGAGTCGGTTTCTGATGCAGGTGCGGCAGACCCGTGCGGACACTGTCGGGAGCAGCCTTTAGATTGGAGGAGCAGTCTGGTGTCAACGGCGACGAGCCTGTTGGGTGAGGAGCAGTTGGCTTGCTTCCTTGCGAGTCCGGTGGCGCTTTCGGTGCTGTCCGGCGACACCGCGGCAGAAGGGACCGGGTTAATCGAGATGGCCGACATCGACAGCGTGGCGGGGTCACGGATTCCCGAGCCCGCACCGCCTGAGGAGACGGACGAGGAACTGACGGCGCGTTTCGAGCGCGACGCGATTCCGCTGCTGGACCAGCTTTACAGCGGTGCGCTGCGCATGACGCGAAATCCCGCCGACGCCGAGGACCTTCTGCAGGAGACGATGGTGAAGGCCTATGCGGGATTTCGGTCGTTCCGGGCCGGCACCAATCTCAAGGCGTGGCTGTACCGCATCCTGACCAACACCTTTATCAACAGCTATCGCAAGAAGCAGCGCCAACCGGCGGAGTATCCGACCGAAGAGATCGCCGACTGGCAGTTGGCGTCGAACGCCGAGCATTCTTCCACCGGGCTGCGTTCGGCTGAGGTCGAAGCGCTGGAGGCGCTGCCGGACACCGAGATCAAAGAAGCACTGCAGGCATTGCCGGAAGAGTTCCGGATGGCGGTCTACTACGCCGACGTCGAGGGTTTCCCTTACAAGGAGATCGCCGAGATCATGGATACGCCGATCGGGACGGTGATGTCGCGGCTGCACCGCGGCAGACGTCAACTGCGTAGTCTTTTGGCCGACGTGGCCAAGGAGCGGGGCTTTACCCGCGGTCAGCAGGCGCACGAGGAGGTGTCGTCATGAGCGAGTTTTCCGGCTCAGCCGACCCGCGCACCGACGACAGTGATTCCCACGGCAGCCTTGGCTGTGCGGAGGTGATCGCCGAGGTATGGACCCTGCTCGATGGTGAATGCACCCCGGAGACTCGCCAGCGGCTGCGCCAGCACCTGGAGGCATGCCCGGGATGCTTCAAGCATTACGGCCTCGAAGAGCGGATCAAGGCGTTGATCGCGACCAAGTGCAAAGGTGAGAAAGCCCCAGAGGGCCTAAAGCAGCGCCTCCGGCTTGAGATCGAGCGGACCACCATCATCCGGGGTCTGCAGTAGCGTCTCGCCAGGAGTCTCGAGCTAGGAATTGGGCCGCTTGCCGTGGTTGGCTTTGCTGTACTTGCGGTCGCGCTTCTTGCGGCCACGCTTGGCCATCTTCTTCGACCTCCGTCAATTACTTTAGATGCTTTAGAAACCAGGCGCCTGATACCCGTCAGGTTGTCACGCAGTCTCTCACGGGCGGTCTTGTGCGGCGTCAACGGCCCGCGTGCCGCGGCTCCGGCCGGTCTTGTGGTTCGATATAAATGAGCTTGATGCAAGCCTGATGGACCAGCAGCCAGCATGCGCAAATGGCCGAAACGAGTGGGGTGAAGATGGCCGAGGATGTTCGCGCCGAGATCGTGGCCAGCGTGCTCGAAGTCGTTGTCAACGAGGGTGACCAGATCGGCAAGGGTGACATCGTCGTGCTGCTGGAGTCGATGAAGATGGAGATCCCTGTCCTGGCCGAAGTCGACGGCACCGTCAGCAAGGTCAGCGTGTCGGTGGGCGATGTCATCCGGGCGGGCGACCTTATCGCCGTGATCAGCTAGCCATTGGACCCTTCGTACCTGCCGCCGGGGAACGACTCGGGAGTATTTGATGTCTACTCTCGGTGACCTGCTTGCCGAACACACGATGCTGCCGGGCAACGCGGTGGATCACCTGCATGCGGTGGTCGGGGAGTGGCAGTTGCTGGCCGACCTTTCGTTCGCCGATTACCTGATGTGGGTTCGCCGCGACGACGGCGTGCTGGTGTGTGTGGCGCAGTGCCGGCCGACTACCGCGCCCACGGTTCTGCAGACCGATGCGGTGGACAGCGTCGTGGCCGCCGATCGGTTGCCGCTCGTCGCCGAGACCTTCGCCTCTGGCATCGCCCAGCGGGAAAGCGATGCAGGCCAAGAGCATTTGTGGCAACTGCCCGGCCCGCACGTGGAGGCTTCCCCGGTGCGGTACGGCGACCAGGTGGTGGCGGTGCTGACGCAGCATCAAACCGCAGTAGCGGCCGACTGCGCGTCCGGCCACCTGGAGACCGCCTACCGGGAATGCGCCGAAGATCTGGTCCACATGCTGTCGGAGGGCACCTTTCCCGACGTGCGGGACGTGGCCATGTCGCGTTCCACGCCGCGGGTAGGTGACGGCTTCATCCGTCTAGATGTGAACGGCGTCGTCGCCTATGCCAGCCCCAACGCCCTGTCGGCCTATCACCGAATGGGCCTGACCAGCGAGTTGGAGGGCCACAACCTCATCGAAATCACGCGGCCGCTGATTTCGGACTCCTTTGAGGCGCAGGAGGTGGCCGAGCATGTGCAGGACTTGCTGGCCGGCGGGAAGAGCATGCGGATGGAGGTCGACGCCGGGGGCGCCACGGTGCTGCTGCGGACGCTGCCGTTGGTGGTTCATGGCGCCAGCGCCGGTGCCGCGGTGCTGATCCGCGACGTCACGGAGGTGAAGCGCCGCGACCGAGCCCTGATATCCAAGGACGCCACGATCCGGGAAATCCACCACCGGGTGAAGAACAACCTACAAACTGTGGCGGCGCTGCTGCGCCTGCAGGCCCGCCGGACGGTCAACGCCGAAGGACGTGAAGCGCTGATCGAGTCGGTGCGCCGGGTGTCGTCGATCGCTTTGGTCCACGACGCATTGTCGATGTCGGTGGATGAGCAGGTGAACCTCGATGAGGTCATCGATCGGATCCTGCCGATCATGAACGACGTTGCGTCGGTGGACAGGTCGATCCGGATCAACCGGGTCGGCGACCTTGGCGTGCTGGACTCCGACCGTGCGACGGCCCTGATCATGGTGATCACTGAACTTGTTCAGAACGCGATCGAGCACGCGTTCGACCCGGCGGCGCAAGAAGGGTCTGTGACCATTCGCGCCGAGCGCTCAGCGCGCTGGCTGGACGTCGTGGTGCACGACGACGGGCGCGGACTGCCCGAAGGATTCAGCCTGGAGAAGTCCGACAGCCTGGGCCTACAGATCGTGCGGACCTTGGTGTCGGCAGAACTGGACGGCACGTTGGGCATGCGTGAAGCCCCCGCCCGCGGCACCGATGTGGTGCTACGGGTACCGATCGGTCGACGGGCCCGATTGCTGCTGTAATACCGCACGCAACAGTGCGGCCCCGACGATTGTCGGGGCCGCACTGTGCGCAAACTGGGTCAGACTCCGCTGCGGGCCCTCGTCCGGGCGTTGCGACGCTTCAGTGCGCGCCGCTCGTCTTCGCTCATGCCGCCCCAGACGCCCGAGTCCTGGCCGGTGTTCAGAGCCCAGGCGAGGCAATCCGTGCTCACCGGGCACCGATTGCAGACCAGTTTCGCGTCAGCGATCTGCGCGAGCGCCGGGCCGCTGTTCCCTACCGGGAAGAACAGCTCCGGGTCCTCGTCTCGACAGACCGCTTTGTGGCGCCAATCCATACGTTGTTACTCCTCACTGAGTACGCAGCAAGGCGCACGGGCATTTTTCTTCGGCTGCTAACGCGCGCACAAAAAAAGGTATCCGTGCCCCCACATTAAATTTCTGCATGCAACCTTCCGATCGTTTCACAGCCTCAACAGATGTCAATAGTGTGAGTTGGCGCGTGTGCTATCTCACCTCGATGATCTCGTAGCCAAGCCCTTACTCAGTTGTACTACACTCACTGGCTGCTTCTCCCCGAGAATTTTTCCCGGGCGTCCCTTCGATCCCTCGTTACCGCAGCTCAGATATGGTTTTGGCGGGAGGGGCGACCACCGCCAGCGCGTCGGGAACCGCCCGAAACGTCATGGTTTCGCGCACGCCGAGGTAATCCCCGTCGAACTGACTGGCGATCGGCGCACCTGCGCAAATGACTTTCACGCAAGCCACGTCATCGTCGCGGACGAGCTGCTTGGCGTCCAGCTTCGGCCGTTTCGCGAACATCTGCCGAAGCAGCCTGAGGCTGGGTACCACCTTCAAGCCGGTGACGCCGAACACTCCGAGGCCCGACTCGAACGTGCAGCCAGGGTTGGTCCACATCGGCCGGTTGTTGGAGTAGGTCCATGGACTGGCGTTGGACACGAAGACGAAGTACACCCCGGAAACGGGATCGCGATCGGGTAGCTGCACCGTCAGCCTCGGTTCCCGGCGGGAATATGCCACACAGGCGCGCACCGCGGCGGTCGTGTAGCGCGACGGCGTAACCTTGACGCCTTTGTCCCGTTGTGCCTCGACCGCGGCCACCGCTTCGGCGTCGACGCCCATCCCGGCGTTCAGCACGGCCCACCGCTCACCGCAGTCGATCAGCCCGATGCGGCGCCACTTCTGCTGGTGCTCGTAATCGTCGAGCAATGCGATGAGCTGGTTGGTGGCGGCGGTCGGGTCCGGAGGAATTCCCAGGGAGCGGGCCAAAACATTCGCCGAGCCACCAGGCACCACCGCCACGGCTGGCACCTGCTCCGTCGGCAGCGCACCAGGGCGACCGAGCATGCCGTTGACCACCGCGCTTACCGTGCCGTCGCCGCCGTGCACGACGACCAGGTCCACTCCGTCCCGGGCGGCTGCGTGCCCGAGTTCGGTCCCGTGACTGCGGTGGTTGGTGTGCTGGACGGTGAGCTGAAGACGGCTGTGCAGCGCGTGCGCCAGCAGGTCGCGGCCGGCTGGAGTGGTGGACGTGGCTGTTGGGTTGACTATCAGCACGGCCCGCATGATGCACGAGCTTAGGCCGCGGCGACGATGCGGGGCGGGTAGCGCCCCGCTGTGGGGGTACCACCCGCCTGCGTCGGAGAGCCGGGCAATGCGTCTTGAGTGGGACGGTTAAGGCCCCGCTGCGGAGCCGGGATGCCCGACTACGCTGACGCTGTGAATCTCCGCAAGACGTTACCCCGACCTGCCCCAGCCGCCGTGCGTGGCGCGGGCCTGATCGTCGCGGTGCAGGGTGTGGCCGCGCTGGTGGTGGCCACGGTGCTGGTGGTGCGGGCGATCGCAGGAGCCGACCAGCGGGCGGTCAACGGCCTGGGCACAGCGGTCTGGTTCGGTCTGGTTGGCGGCGTGGTGCTCGCCGCCGGACGTGCGCTGGTGGTCGGCAAGCGGTGGGGCCGCGGGCTGGCAGTGGTCACCCAGCTGCTGCTGCTGCCTGTGGCGTGGTACCTCGCGGCGGGCTCGCATCGGCCGGCCTTTGGGATTCCAGCGGGCATCGTGGCGTTGACCGCGTTGGTCTTGCTCTTCAGTCCCGCGGCCGTGCGCTGGGCCGCCGGCGGCGATCAGGGTGGTCCTGCCAGCTCGGCCAACCGGGGGCCGGACAGCCGATAGGTGGTCCACTCGCGCTGAGGTTGCCCGCCGATCCCGTCGTAGAGCGCGCCATTGCTGCGATCTCGCCGTCAACTTCGGCGACGTGGCCGTACACCGGGGGAGAATTACCGAAAAGCGCTGTGGAAATTTGTGTTTCGGTGATAGTGCATTGATCGGCGGCGTGTTCGAATTCGGCCAGCGCGTGGATCATGTCGGTAATATCGGCGACGTCTTCCGGTATGGCGCGGCGGATGTTTTCGCTCATTGCTCGACTTCCAGCGCGTTCAATATCGTGGCGAATTTCGTTGTGGTTTCCGCAACTTCGTCATCGGGGTCGGATTCGGCGACGATGCCGCCACCGGCGCGCGCCAGCGCGGTGCGACGGTCTGCCGCCAGCTGCGCACAGCGGATGGACACCACCCAGTGGCCGTCGCCCCTGGCGTCGCACCAGCCCACGGCCCCGGCATAGAAACCGCGGTCACCTTCCAACTCTGCGATCAGCTCGGTCGCGGCCTTCGTCGGTACCCCTCCGACCGCCGGGGTGGGGTGCAGCGCCAACACCAGATCAATTGCGGTAGTTGATCTGGCGCGCAACCGGCCGCTGATCGGTGTGCATAAATGCCAGACTGCCGCGGTGCGGCTCAATTGGGGCTCGGGGGCGATCGTCAGGTCGTCGCACAGTGGCTCCAAGGCGGCCCGCATGGTGTCGACAACCAGCTGATGTTCGTGACGGTTCTTGGCCGAACCGGCCAGCGTGGCGCCGTTGGCCGCGTCGAGTTCCGGCTCGGCGGCGCGCGGGGCCGAACCGGCAAACGGCCGGCACACGACACGGTCGCCGAAGCGTGCGACCAGAAGTTCCGGGCTGGCGCCCACCAGCGCCACGCCCGCGTAGTCGTCGCCGGCGCCGGTCAGGTCGACGAGATAGCCGTATGCGGCCGGGTCGGCAGCGACGAGCCGGCGCAGGACGACTCGGGCATCCAGGGGAGCCTCGGCGACCAGCTGCAACGCGCGAGCCAGCACCACCTTGCGCAGCGAGTTGCCCGGTGCGGCGAGCTGATCTCGTGCGCGGCTGATCCGGCCGCGGTAGTCGGCCGGCGGCGGGACGGCGGCGGCGATGCGCACCGCCGGCAGCGGGCCCGTCGGCCAGTCGGGCGGCCCATCGGTGGAAAGCACGGTGCCCGGCTCCAGCAACGCTGCGGGTCTGTCCACGTCGAAAGGCAACGCGCCCAACACTATTGGGGCTGACCCCGAGCGCAGCGCCGCTTGTGCCGCCCGCACATCGCGGTAGCGCCTCTGCACCCCGTCGGCAACCAGAGTCCCTCTCGGTCCGCACAGCGCGAACGGCGGTTCGGTGATGCTCACCCGCGCGCGATAGGCTTCGAATAGCACGTCACCCCGATCGCACCGAGCTGTTGCACCCCGTGCTCGAACCCGCAGATCCCAATCGAGCCGGTGGCCATGCCAAAGCGGCTGCCCTCGACGAGCGGCAGCTGAACCCAGCGCGTGATCACCGCGCGGGAAAAGTGGCCGTGGCTCACGAACAACACGTCGCGCGATTCCATGTGCGTTAGCGCCATCGCGACGGCCCGATCGGCGCGATCGCTGACCTGCGCGACGCTCTCACCCCCGGGGCATCCGTGCGTCCACAGCAGCCAATCGGGATCGGATTCCCAGATCTGCGTAGTGGTCAGGCCCTCGTAGGCACCGTAATCCCATTCGGCGAGCAGCGAAGATACCTCGTCGACGGTGAGACCCGCCAACTCGGCGGTGGCCAGGGTGCGTTGCCGCGGGCTGCTGATCACTACCGGGTCAACGAGGTTGAGATCACGCAGAGCCCGCCCGGCGAGCCCGGCCTCGACCCGGCCGGTATCGGTCAGCTCCAGCTCGGTACGACCGGTGTGCTGGCCGGATTTCGACCATGCGGTCCCGCCGTGGCGGAGCAACACCAGTAGGTGGTTGTGCAAACCCATGCTGGGTAATTCTGCCCGACGACACGCCGAGCCCGTCGGCAGAAGCGCACGGCGACCGAAGAACATGCCAGGATGACACTGTGACCGCGGCGACGATGCAGAGAGGAGACCGCGATGAGGTGGGGTTACCACCCGCTTGCGGGGGAGAGCGGGCGCTTGTGACTAAGACCCGGGTCCTGGCGGTGGCCAACCAGAAGGGCGGCGTAGCCAAGACGACGACGGTCGCCTCGCTGGGCGCGGCAATAGCGGATAAGGGACAGCAGGTGCTGCTTGTCGATCTGGATCCGCAGGGTTGTTTGACCTTCTCGCTTGGCCAAGATCCCGACAAACTACCGGTGTCCGTGCACGAGGTGCTGCTCGGTGAGGTCGAGCCAAACGCCGCACTGGTCACGACGATGGAGGGAATGACGCTGCTGCCGGCCAACATTGACCTGGCCGGCGCCGAGGCGATGCTGCTGATGCGGGCCGGCCGCGAATATGCGCTCAAACGCGCACTGGCCAAACTCTCCGACGAGTTCGACGTGGTCGTCATCGACTGCCCGCCGTCGCTGGGTGTGCTTACCCTCAACGGGCTGACGGCCGCCGACGAGGTCATCGTGCCGCTGCAGTGCGAGACACTCGCGCACCGCGGCGTCGGCCAGTTCCTGCGCACGGTCGCCGATGTCCAGCAGATCACTAACCCGGATCTGCGGCTGCTGGGCGCATTGCCGACGCTGTACGACTCCCGTACCACCCACACCCGCGACGTGTTGCTCGACGTCGCCGACCGCTACGACCTGGCGGTGCTCGCCCCGCCGATCCCGCGCACGGTGCGTTTCGCCGAGGCCAGCGCCTCGGGCTCGTCGGTGATGGCTGGGCGCAAGAACAAAGGCGCGGCGGCCTACGGCGAGTTGGCGCAGGCGTTGCTCAAGCACTGGAAGACCAGCAAACCGCTGCCGACGCTCACCGTCGAGATTTAGCGGCGGCCGCCCCGGGTGCGGTTAGCCCAAGGCCACTACGGTGTCGCCCCGCTGCTCGAACACCCGTGATCCCGAAACGGCCGGGATCACGGCCCTTCCGGGTTCCAGGGTGCTCGGCGCCCGGTTCACCGGAATGTAGCGCTCGTTGGTGCCGCTGACCGGGTCGTAGACACCGATCGCGCCACTGACCGGCACAAGCAGCCGACCCGCCATGATCACGCCCGGTCCCAACGGTGCCGTCGTCGCGCCCGCGGCAACGGTGTAGCGGAGTGTCAGATTGCTCGCCTCGAAGACCATGAGGGAATCGCCGGTCCACCAGGTCACCAGGTTGCCTGCCCGCGACACCACCGAGTTCGACGGCGGCTGGGGCAGCAGTATGCTCGACACGGTGGTGCCGGTCTCGTCGACTACGTCGACTCTGGGCTGCGGCGCCGGCAGATACATCGCCGTGTTGTTCTCCCAGACGGTCAGCACGCGAGCACCCGAGTCCGCCCCGATCCCGGGTTCGGCCACGACGTGTTGTTGGGGCTCGTCGTCTTCCTTGCCCGGGCGCAATAGCACAAGCCGCAGATCGGCTTGATTCACGCAGCTCTCGAGCACCGATACCGCCGACGAGCTGGCCGCCGCCGAGACCAGCCTGCATCCGGAGTGCAGTCCCCGCGCCGACGGTTTCACCCTGGCGTCGGTCTCGCCGTAGGCCAGCATCCGGACCATGTCCGAGCGCCACAGTTCCAGCCGGGTATTGCCGACCGACAACACCGTCGTGCCGTCGGAGGAAAGGCGCACGCGCGGATCGGCGTAGCCGCTGCGGGCGGCCCCACGACGACCCGTCGACCCATCGAGGGTGCTGACCTGCCCGCAGCCGCGGTCATCTTTGTAGACCGCGACGGCGTAGTGATAGACCCAGGACACCCCGCACAGGTCGCTGTCACGGGCATAGCTCCAGCGGGACTGACCCGTGCCGGGGTCGCGCCCGTCGACCCGGCGGCCGTCGCCGGTGGTGATCGTCCCGCCCGCCACCACGGGCGCGGTGGTGGCAGGGCTGGCGGCGGTCCACAGCTGATTCAGGGCGGCCGGCACTTCTTGGGCCGGAGTCGGGTTGGCCGCCGGAACGGCGGCCGGCCGGCTGATGGTGGCCCGGGCGTCGCTGGTCCACCAGATCAGCGACGCGGCTGCGGCCACGACGACCGCGATCGTCGCGGCGGCCAAAATATCGCCCTTGGTCCGGCGTTCGGGTCTGACCATGCGTGAGCGCGGGCTCAGCTGGCCTGCGCGGTGGCGTGGGCGGGCTTGCGGCGCCGACGTCGGCGCCGGCTAGTCCCCGGGTTGCTGGACGGCGTCTCCGCAGCGGCTTCACCGTTGGCACCGCTGGCGGCCGCGCTGCCGACGGGGTGTCCGGTGACGGGTTGGCCGCCACGGGTGCGCTGTCGCCGTGCGTTGGAGCGGCTACGTTCAGACCTCCCCGAGTTCCCCGACGTCCGTGCGTCGCATTCGGTGTCGCGGCGCTTGACCTGCGAATTACGCGGCCCGCCGACCGTGCCGCCGGCCTCGGCCGGAATGCCCAGCTCGGCGTACAGGTGCGGCGAGCTGGAGTAGGTCTCGGCCGGATCGGGGGCGTCCAGGCCCAGAGTTTTGTCGATCATCGACCAGCGGGGTAGCTCGTCCCAGTCCACCAGGGTGACCGCGACCCCGGTGCGGCCGGCGCGGCCAGTGCGCCCGATGCGATGCACGTACATCTTCTCGTCCTCGGGGCACTGGTAGTTGATGACGTGGGTGACGTCGTCGATGTCGATGCCGCGGGCGGCCACGTCGGTGGCGACCAGCACGTCGATATCACCGGCCCGAAAAGCCTTGAGCGCCTTCTCACGCGCCACCTGTCCGAGGTCACCATGCACGGCACCCACCGCGAAACCGCGCTCGGCCAACTCGTCTGACACCTTCTGCGCGGTGCGCTTGGTGCGGGTGAAGATCATCGTCGCATTGCGGTCGCGGGCCTGCAGCACCCGACTCACCAGCTCGACCTTGTCGAGCGCATGGGCGCGGTAGACGAACTGCTCGGTCGCGTCGTGCACCGCCGAGGAGTGCGGCGCCTCGGCCCGGATATGAGTGGGCCGGTCCATGAACGTGCGGGCCAGCGTGATGATCGGGCCTGGCATGGTCGCCGAGAACAGCATCGATTGCCGGTCAGCGGGGATCTGGCGCAGGATGCGCTCGATGTCGGGCAAAAAACCCAGGTCGAGCATCTCGTCGGCCTCGTCGAGCACCAGCACCGACAGCCCGCCCAGCTGCAGGTGGCCCTGCTGGCACAGGTCGAGCAGCCGGCCGGGGGTGCCCACCACGACGTCGGCGCCGGCGTGCAGCGCCTCGATCTGCGGCTCGTAGGCGCGTCCTCCGTAGATGGAGACCACCGAAAGCCGGCGGCCATCTTCGGCGGTCAGGTACTTGGCCGCGGTGGCCAGGTCCTCGGTCACCTGCAGGCATAGCTCCCGGGTGGGCACCACGACCAGGGCCCGCGGTGCGCCGGTCAGCGGCCGCGCGCCGCCGGCCGTGAGGCGCTGCAGCAGCGGCACGCCGAACGCGAAGGTCTTGCCCATGCCGGTCCGGGCCTGGCCGATCACGTCGTCGCCGGCGAGCGCCAGCGGCAGGGTCAGTTCTTGGATAGCAAAGGGACGCTCTATGCCCCTTTCGGCAAGTGCGCGGACTATTTCGTCGCGAACGCCAAGTTTGGCAAATGTTAGTTCAGTTGTGATTGTCAGTGCGGTCATGCCTGGGTGGCGAGCCTTTCGGTGACGATATCGGTCTTGTGTCGGTGTTTGCATGTCGCGGTCACGCGCACGAGTTCCGACTCCGAATACGTCGCCGAGTCACCGGCCCCCTGCTCAGTTTGGTCGGAGCTCATTCCGGGTTGGCCAGCTGTGCACGCACATTTCGCCGGTAGTGGCGGTACCAGAACTACAGTCACTACCTATGCATAGGATACCTGGCCGACAGCTGGCTCCCATTTTCTGCTAAGTCCGCCGACTAGAGTGTTGCCATGACTTCGGCATCCCGCGCTGACCAGGTGGACGATTCGCCTACCCCACGGCTGTCGGCGGATCATCCGGGCGTCAACGAATTGTTCGCGGTGCTGGCCTACGGCGAGGTGGCGGCGTTTTACCGGCTCACCGACGAGGCACGGATGGCGCCTGACCTACGGGGACGGATCTCGATGGCGAGCATGGCCGCCGCCGAGATGGGGCACTATGAGCTGCTGCACGACGCTTTGGAAACTCGTGGAGTCGACGTGGTGTCGGCGATGTCGAAGTACGTGTCGGCGCTGGAAAACTACCACCGGCTGACGATGCCGAGTACGTGGCTGGAAGCTTTGGTGAAGACTTATGTCGGCGATGCCCTGGCCGCCGACTTATATCTGGAGATCGCCGATGGCTTGCCCGATGAGGTTGCCGACGTAGTGCGGGCGGCCCTAGCGGAGACCGGGCACTCGCAGTTCGTCGTCGCCGAAGTGCGCGCCGCTGTGACCGCCAGCAGCAAGCAGCGCAGCCGGCTGGCGCTGTGGTCTCGTCGTCTGTTCGGCGAAGCGATCACCCAGGCCCAGTATCTGCTGGCCGACCACGACGAGCTGGTCGACCTGGTGGTATCCGGTACCGGTGGCCTGGGCCAGCTCAGTGCGTTCTTCGACCGCCTGCAGCAGACGCACGACCGCCGGATGCACGAACTCGGTCTGAGCTGACCCCGACAGCGCAGGTCTCACCCGGTTAGCGCGTGCAGGTCGCCATGCTCGCGTTGTTGGTCGACGCCACCTCCGTTTGACCGGCAGCATTGACGATCGAGCAATTAAGCCGACCGTAGAAGCTGGTCGCGACAACCGACTCGGTCTGGACGCCCGGATTCAGAACGATCATCTTCGACCATGGCAGCGACACGTTGAACTCGGTCCGCGGGTAGCCTCGGGCATCGGTGTAGACGACGTTCACCAGGTCCAGGAGCTGCCTCGTCCCGGTCACGCTGTAGATGACGGTGCGCGGATTCAGCGCGGCCGGTGGCGGTGGGCCGGTTGGAGGCGGCACGGCGGTGGGCGTTCCCGTCGGCCCGGGACTGGGCAAAGCGCTGGGCGGCGTCACGGTGGTGACCGTCTCGGGCGGTAATTGGGGCGTTCCAGAGGTGCCGGGCGACGGGCTGGGCGACGCGCTGGGCGGGGCCGTCGTCTTGGGCGTCGAGGGCGCCGAAGTCACCGTTCGGGGAGCCGGTGCCCCCACCGTGGCCTTGGTCGATGCGCTATCTCCACTGTTGATGATGACAGCGGTCGCGATGGCGCCAAGGGCCACCACAGCGCCGAGAACGGCCGTGACCATGCGCCATCGGCGATCGGCGGGCCAGGCTAACTCGCCGTAGCCGCCCCTTATGTAGGAGTCGGCTCCGTTGGTCTCGTAGCTCTCGTCGTCGGGGTAGTCGTGGACCTCGCCGTCGAGATTGCGCAGTGTGGTACCGATGGTGCCGATGTTATCGGTGTGAAAACACCGATAAGGTGTCGAGCGGTTGTGTCGGACCAGCTGGAAGCTAATCGTTATCTGCCGACGGGCTGTGTTCGCTTGCCGCGAAACTGCAGATGAGCCTAGGGGGCCGGGTGGCGACATGCGTACCACGGGTGTCCACTAGCCTGCTGCTGACACGTCTGCGACTTCAGTACCAACGGAAGGGGCCACCGTGGAGGTCAAGATCGGTATTACGGACAGTCCGCGCGAGCTGGTCTTCTCCAGTGCGCAGACACCCGGTGAAGTCGAAGAACTCGTTACCGCCGCATTGCGCGAAGGCTCGGGTCTGCTCAGTCTGAGCGACGACAAGGGCCGTCGCTTCCTGATTCACATCGCCAAGGTCGCCTATGTCGAGATCGGTGTCGCCGACACCCGCAGGGTCGGCTTCGGGATCGGGGCGAACGCGGGCGCGAGGGCCGCTGGGAAGGGCGCTAAGAGCGAGTAAGCGGCACGTGTGACAGCCCGCCCCAGGCGAATTGAACGGTGCCCTCGACCGCGTCCGACTTGGAAATCGGACGGTCGGAGTCCAGCCAGTACCTGGCGCAGTCGACGCTGATGCCGACCAGTCCCACGGCGATCATCCGGGCGCGGTGTGGGTCCAGTCCGGAATCGGCGCTGATCAGGGCGAACACTGCGTCGATACACGACTCGGTGGCCACCCGCAGCTGCGCGG
Organism: Mycobacterium sp.; assembly: GCA_035515675.1. Classification (GTDB taxonomy): domain Bacteria; phylum Actinomycetota; class Actinomycetes; order Mycobacteriales; family Mycobacteriaceae; genus Mycobacterium. Next base: position 27,123 of record DATJBA010000088.1, on the reverse strand, counting down.
CGACCTCGGATTCGGTGACGTAGTCGTTCTCGAAAATCAGCCGGTAGCCCTGGCTGTCGTGCTCGATGAAGTCGAAGAACGCCTGCACCGCGGCGTGTAACCGTCGCCGGTTATCGGTGGTCGTGCGCAATGCCTGCTGCACGCCCGAGACCAGGTTTTCCACGTGCTGGTGAAGCACCGCCAGATACAGCTCTAGCTTGCTCGAAAAATGTTGATACAGAACGGGTTTGCTGACCCCCGCCCGTACGGCGATCTCGTCCATACCCGTCGCGTGGTAGCCGTGGTCGACAAAGACATCACTGGCAATGGCCAGCAATTGGCCACGACGCTCGTCCCGGGGCAACCGGTTGCCGCGCCGGTTCGAGGCCGCTACGCCGCCTCCCGGCCGACCGCGGTCAGCCGGCTTGACGGCACGTCGTGCCGCCGGCTTGGCGAGATCGCTCATCGGCTCCTCATCTGATTCGTTGGCAACTGACCATCGGCTGCCGCCGGGGCCAGCCGCGCGCGGCTCGTCGCAACGACATTACCAACGTCGACGTCTTCGCGATCGGCACCGTCATCGTCGGTACTGGCAGAAACGGTGTCGCGCGGTGCCCTTCGGGCGCGCCAGGGGCGCCCACGGTGCCAGCTGTGCAATCCTGGGAAAATGATGTCCCAGCGGGCTGTGCGCAGCGATGGTCGAGTTCCCGTGCTGCGTGACGAGTGGCGAGAACCACTTCGGGCCCAGCGTGACCCGATCGCTCGGGGCGCCGGACGGGCCCGGGCCGACCGTGACCGCCCGCGCCAATGGCGCAAACAAACCTGGCTGGGACGGTTCGTGTCCGCGTATGGCTGGCGGGCGTACGCGTTGCCTGCTCTGGTGGTGCTCACCGCGATGGTCATCTACCAGACGGTGACCGGCGCTGGTGCGCCGAAGCCGACGGCGAGTCAGTCCATCCAGGGGCCGCCGGCCATCGGTGCGGTGGGCACCGCGATCATGGACGCACCACCGCGCGGGCTCGCTGCGTTCGACGCCAATCTACCGACCGGGACGCTGCCGGACGGCGGCCCCTTCACCGAAGCGGGTGACAAGACCTGGCATGTTGTGCCGGGCACGACGCCGCAGGTCGGCCAGGGCACCGCCAAGGTGTTCAGGTACACCGTCGAGGTCGAGGACGGCAGCGACCCCACGATGTTCGGCGGCGACAACGCATTCGCCGAGATGGTCGACCAGACGCTGGCCAATCCCAAGGGCTGGACGCACAACCCGCAATTCGCGTTCATCCGGATCGACGACGGGAAACCCGACTTGCGGATCTCGCTGGTGTCTCCGGTGACGGTGCGTGACGGGTGCGGCTACGAATTCCGACTCGAGACGTCCTGCTACAACCCGGTATATGGGCCGGACCGGCAGCCGCGGGTTTTCATCAATGAGGCACGCTGGGTGCGCGGAGCCGTCCCATTCGAAGGGGACGTCGGTTCCTACCGGCAGTACGTGATCAACCACGAGGTCGGTCACGCCATCGGGTACGTTCGCCATGAGCCCTGCGACAAGCAGGGTGGTCTGGCCCCGGTGATGATGCAGCAGACGTTTTCCACGTCGAATGACGATGCCGCCAAGTTCGACCCCGATTACGTCAAGGCCGACGGGAAGACCTGCCGATACAATCCCTGGCCGTACCCGATCGCCTAGCCCCCGGCGACGATGCGGGCCGTATGCGGCCCGCTGTGGGGGTACCCCCAGCCGCGCCGGGGGCACCACCCGCTTGCCGGGACGCGAGGGGGAGAGCGGGGCGATCGGATCTAGCAGCAGAAAGCCCGCCCGGGCCGGAAGCAGTGCCGGCAGCCGAAGCGTTGATTTCATTGCCGTCTATCCGGACAGCTGCTGTGATGGTTGTGGACGACGTGTCAGAAGCAAAAGCGAAGCTGACCGAGGAGATATTCGGTGTCGACACCGTTGCCGCCACTAGTTGAGCCGGCACGCGAGCTGAGCCGCGATGAGGTGGCCCGCTACAGTCGCCATCTGATCATTCCCGACCTGGGTGTAGACGGACAGAAGCGGCTCAAGAACGCGCGGGTGTTGGTCATCGGCGCCGGCGGGCTCGGAGCACCGGCGTTGCTGTACCTGGCCGCGGCGGGAGTCGGCACGATCGGCATCGTCGACTTCGACGTCGTCGACGAGTCGAACCTGCAGCGTCAGATCATCCACGGCGTGGCTGACGTCGGACGCTCCAAGGCCCGGTCGGCGCGCGACTCGATCGCCGCGATCAACCCGCTGGTCGAGGTGCGATTACACGAGTTCAGGCTGGATCCGGGCAACGCCGTCGACCTGTTCAAGCAGTACGACGTGATCGTGGACGGCACCGACAACTTCGCCACCCGGTATCTGGTCAACGACGCCGCGGTGCTGGCCGGAAAGCCGTACGTGTGGGGGTCGATTTACCGATTCGAGGGCCAGGCCTCGGTGTTCTGGGAGGACGCTCCGGGTGGGCTGGGGCTGAACTACCGGGACCTGTACCCGGAGCCGCCACCAGCCGGCATGGTGCCGTCGTGCGCCGAAGGCGGGGTACTGGGCATCGTCTGCGCCTCCATCGCGTCGGTGATGGGCACCGAGGTGATCAAACTGATCACCGGGATCGGCGAACCGCTGCTCGGCCGGTTGATGGTGTACGACGCGCTGGCGATGACCTACCGCACGATCAAGATCCGCAAGGACCCGTCCACGCCGACGATCACCGAACTGATCGACTACGAGCAATTCTGCGGCGGGGTGTCCGAAGACGCCGCCCAGGCGGCCACCGGCTCGACCATCACCCCGCGGGAGTTGCGTGAGTTGCTCGACTCCGGCAGGAAGCTGGCCCTGATCGACGTTCGCGAGCCCGTGGAGTGGGACATCGTGCACATCGAGGGCGCCCAGCTGATCCCGCAGTCGTTGATCAACTCGGGTGAGGGTCTGGCAAAGCTCCCCCAGGACCGCATGCCGGTGCTGTATTGCAAAACGGGCGTACGCTCGGCCGAGGCGCTGGCCGCGGTGAAGAAGGCCGGATTTTCGGATGCGGTCCATTTGCAGGGCGGGATCGTCGCATGGGCCGAACAGATGCAGCCCGACATGGTGATGTACTGACCCGAAACACCTAGTGGGCTCCATTACGCTGACCCGTGTGAATGTCGAGCCACCGCCGGAGCACGTGCTCTCGGCGTTCGGTTTGACCGGTGTGAAGCCCGTTGCCCTGGGTGCCTGCTGGGAAGGTGGTTGGCGATGCGGCGAAGTCGTGTTGTCGGTGGTGGCCGACTACGCCCGCGCGGCCTGGTCGGCCCGGGTGCGGGAGACGTTGTTCGTCGACGGGGTGCGCCTGGCCCGACCGGTCCGCTCGACCGACGGGCGGTACCTGGTTTCGGGCTGGAGGGCAGATACGTTCGTCGCCGGCACACCGGAGGCCCGCCACGATGAGGTCGTCTCGACGGCGGTGCGACTTCACGAGGCCACCGGCAAACTGGAACGCCCTCGATTCCTGACCCAGGGGCCCACCGCGCCGTGGGCAGACGTCGATGTTTTCATCGCCGCCGACCGGGCCGCGTGGGAGGAACGGCCGTTGCAGTCGGTGCCGCCGGGCGCGCGGACAGCCCCACCGACAGCGGACAGCCAGCGATCGGTCGAGCTGATCAACCAGCTCGCCAGCTTGCGCAGGCCGACCAGGAGCCCCAACCAGCTGGTGCACGGAGATCTTTACGGGACAGTGCTTTTCATCGGCACCGCAGCGCCGGGGATCACCGACATCACGCCCTACTGGCGGCCCGCATCGTGGGCTGCGGGCGTAGTCGTTGTCGACGCGTTGTCCTGGGGCGAGGCCGACGACGGACTCATCGAACGCTGGAACGCGCTGCCGGAGTGGCCGCAGATGTTGTTGCGGGCGTTGATGTTTCGCCTGGCAGTCCACGCGCTGCACCCGCGATCGACCGGCGAGGCGTTCCCGGGTTTGGCCCGCACCGCGGCCCTGGTCCGGCTGGTGGTCTAGCCCGAAGCGCCACCCGACATCGACGCTACCGCGACGACACGCCGAAACAGTCCTCGCTAACGTCGATTTCGATGAACGACGGCGTGCTCAGTCCGGGAACTCGTAACGGACCTCGCGCAGCACGACCTTGCCGTCGACGGCCAGGACTCCTTCGGCGCGTAGCAACTCCAGCTGGCGGGTGGTCAAATGTCGCGCCGGGCGCCCGGACGCGGTGATCACTCGGTGCCAGGGTAGGTCCGTGGAGTCGGTCCGCATGATCCAACCGACGATGCGCGGACTGGAAAGTCCTGCGACAGCCGCGATGTCCCCATAAGTGGCGACCCTGCCGGACGGGATTGCCGCGACCAGCGAACGCACCCGCTCGATCTGCTCGTCGGTCACTGGCGCCACGGTCAGCGGGCTTCCAAAAGCTTGCGGGTCAGCGCGGCGACTTCGGCGGGCTTGGCGTAGGGCACCATGTGGTTGCACTCAAAATCCAGCAGCGCAAAATCGGATCGCAACCGTCCTTGAAGTTCCGCGACGAGTCGGTCGCTGACATATGGCGGCGAGGTCCGCTTCGCTCGCACCAGCATCGTCGGCGTTCCAGCTCGCGGGAGCACGATGTCGCGGGCCAACTCACTCCAGTAGGACATCATCGCCGGCAGGCTGACGCGCCAGCCGTATCGCCCGCTCGGCAGCTTGACCAGGTGCTCGTCAATCTCGGCGTCGAGCAACGCGGGGTCCACATCCACCCAGGAGCCGGTCGCCTTTTCCATGCGGGCTTCCTCCGCGTCCGGGTAGTCCGGGGAGGAGAACATCGCGTCGGCGATGTCGCGCATCCACATACCGTCCAATCCGACCGCAGGGTCGAGCAGCAGCAGCGCCGCTACCTGCTCGGGATGAGCCGCGGCCAGATGCATTGCGAGTGCGCCGCCGAATGAGTGGCCAACCACCAGCACCGGCGCGTCGGCTTCATCGCCGACCAGCGCGGCCAACGCTGAGACGTTGGCATCGATGGTCCACGGCGCTGCCCACGATGACCTACCGTGACCGAGCAGATCGGGTGCGGCGATGGTGATTTCGGGCAGGTAGCCGGCCAAACGCTGCCAACGCTGCCCGTGGCCGGTCAGCCCATGGATCGCCAGGATCCGCACCGGACCAGACGGACCGTAGCGGTGCACGTGAAGATCGGCGGTCACCCGTCGATGGTGCCAGTTGCGGCCGCGGACGTTCCCGGCGGGCAGTGCGTCGTGGTGCCCGGCTCAGTGATCGTCATCCCAATCGTCGTCTGCAGCGGGGACGATGAAAGCCTGCTCGACCAGGTCCGCTTCGTTGGCATCGCGATCTATGGTGTCGGCGTTCAAGTAGGCGGTGTCTAAGCCGGCTTCGTCGTCGAAATAGACAGCCCGGTGTTGTTCCACCGCGTCTGCTTCGGGCACTTCGTCGTCGGGAAAGTCGTCGGGAAAAACGCCTTCGACGTCGGTCACGATCTCCAACCCCTCCTTACCTTTCTTCGGGCTGCCGGTAGCCGGCTTTCTTTTGCCCTGGGTGTTTCGGCTTTCCAGGACCAGTATCCGGCTGACGCCGACCAAGTTCACGCCCGGCTCGGCAAGCTCAGAAATCTGCGCGAGGCGAGCGGCGCGACATGAGCGGGCCGACTTGTCACACCCTCGTGGTTGCATGCAACCATGTCATACACGTGGGACGCCGAGGCGCGTGCTGTTCTGGCGCCTCGGGTACGCGGGCTGGTGCGTGTCCTGGGCGGGCCCGGCACCGGCAAGAGCAGCCTGCTGGTCGACGCCGCGGTTGCTCAGATCGGCGCCGGTGTTGATCCGGAATCGGTTCTGCTGCTTACCGGTTCCGGTCGGATCGGGACGCGGGCGCGCAGCACGTTGACGACGGCGATGCTGCGATCGCGCTGCACCGGTCCCTGCCGGGCCGCGGTTCGCGAGCCGTTGGTCCGTACCGTGCACAGCTACGCATACGCGGTCTTACGGCGGGCCGCCCAGCGTGCCGGCCATGCGCCCCCGCGGCTGGTCACCAGCGCCGAACAGGACGCCATCATCCGGGAACTGCTGGCCGGTGACCTCGAAGACGGACCACACGCAGCGACCGCGTGGCCCGCCCATCTGCGCCCCGCCCTGAGCACCACCGGCTTCGCCACCGAACTGCGAAACCTATTGGCGCGCTGCTCCGAACGCGGCGTGGATCCGCAGGAACTCCAGCGACTGGGCCGGCGGTGCCGGCGTCCGGAATGGACCGCCGCCGGCCAATTCGCGCGACAGTACGAGCAGGTGATGTTGCTGCGGGCGGCGGTCGGGACGGCGGCATCTCAGGCGACGGCGCCGGCGCTGAGCGCCGCCGAACTCGTGGGTGCCGCTCTGGAAGCTTTCGCGATCGACCCTGAGCTACTGGCAGCCGAACGCGCCCGGATCCGGGTCTTGTTGATCGACGACGCCCAGCAACTCGACCCGCAGGCGGCCCGCCTGGTTCGGGTGCTTGCGGCAGGCAGCGAACTGGCGTTGGTCGCCGGTGACCCCAACCAAGCGGTGTTCGGCTTCCGGGGCGGCGAGCCCGCCGGGTTGTCCCTCGCAAGCGGGTGGTACCCCCAAGCCGACGATCCCCCGCAAGCGGGTGGTGCCCCCACGCAGTCGGTCACGTTGACGGTGTCGCATCGCTGTGCTCCGGCGGTGGCGCGCGCCGTCAGCGGCATCGCGCGCCGACTTCCCGGCGGCAGCAGCGGCCGGCAGATCGACGGCACCGGGGCCGACGACGGATCGGTCACAGTCCGCCTGGCCGCCTCGGCACACGCGGAGGCCGCGATGATCGCCGACGCGCTGCGGCGTGCGCACCTGATCGACGGAGTGCCGTGGTCGCAGATGGCGGTCATCGTCCGGTCGGTGCCACGGGTCGGCGCGCGGTTGCCGCGCGCTTTGGCTGCCGCCGGAGTCCCGGTAGCCGCACCCGCAGTAACCGGACCGTTGTCCGAGGAGCCCGCGGCGCGGGCGTTGCTCACGGTTCTGGCCGCCACCGCTGACGGACTGGACGGTGAACAGGCGCTGGCGTTGCTGACCGGGCCTATCGGTCGCGTCGACCCGGTCTTGCTTCGGCAGCTGCGCCGAACGCTGCAGCGCGCCAACCCCGATCGTCCGCCGGGTGACTTCGGAGGTTTGCTGGTCGAGGCATTGTCGCCCGCGAGCGGGTGGCACCCGCGTGTCGGCGCGCCGCTCCCAAGAGCGCAGTCCCGCCCGCTGCAGCGGGTGCGTGCGGTGCTGGACGCGGCCGCGCGCTGCCATCGTGCAGGCCTAGGGGCACCACCCGCCTGCGGGGGAGATCCGCGCTACACCTTATGGGCGGCCTGGCACCGGTCCGGGCTGCAGCGTCGCTGGCTGTCGGCCTGCGAGCGCGGCGGCCCCGCCGGTGCCCAGGCCACTAGGGACTTGGCGGCGGTGACCGCGTTATTCGACATCACCGACCATTACGTGTCCCGCACGTCCGGTGCGTCGTTGCGCGGACTGGTCGAGCACGTCGCGACGCTGCGGCTGCCGAGCATCAACCCGGAGCCGGTGTCGACGGTGGAGCAGGTCAGGGTGCTCAGCGCGCACGCCGCGCTGGGACATGAATGGGATCTGGTGGTGATCGCCGGCTTGCAGGACGGGTTGTGGCCCAACACGGTTCCGCGCGGTGGTGTGCTGGGAACCCAGCGGTTGCTCGACGTGCTGGACGGTGTCGGTGAGGATGCCTCGGTGCGGGCGCCGCTGCTGGCCGAGGAGCGCAGGCTGCTGGTGGCGGCGATGGGCCGGGCCCGGCGCCGGTTGGTGGTGACGGCCGTAGATAGCGACACGGGCGGGGCGGGTCAAGAGGCAGCGCTGCCATCGGCGTTCTTTTTCGAAATCGCCCAGTGGGCCGATGGTGACGATGATCCTGTTGCCGTGCAGCCGGCGCCGGCACCGCGGGTGTTGTCCGCGGCGGCGATGGTGGGCCGGCTGCGTGGTGTCGTGTGTGCGCCCGACGGCGCTGTGGACGACGCCACCCGCGATTGCGCGGCAACGCAGCTGGCCCGGCTGGCCAACGCCGGTGTGCCGGGCGCCGACCCGACCAGCTGGTATGGCCTGATCCCGGTCAGCACGAGCGAACCGCTGCGGGGCGGCGACGATCTCGTCACGTTGACACCGTCGACCCTGCAGACACTCAACGACTGCCCACTGCGCTGGCTGGCCGAACGGCACGGTGGAACCAACGCGCGTGATCTGCGGTCCACCATCGGCTCGGTGCTGCACGCGCTGATCGCCGAACCGGACAAAAGTGAATCGGAGTTACTGGCCGAGCTGGACCGGGCCTGGAAGCATCTGCCCTTCGATGCCCGGTGGCATTCGGCCAATGAGCTGGCCCGCCATCGCGCCATGATTCAGGCATTCGTCGAGTGGCGAGCGCAGACCCGAGGCGAACTGACGCAGGTCGGCATCGAGGTCGAGATCGACGGAACCCTGGGGACACCGCGCGGCAGTGATGGTCAGGGCGGCGAAGTTCGGCTGCGTGGCCGGGTTGACCGGCTGGAACGCGACGCAGCCGGTCGGCTGGTGATCGTCGACATCAAAACCGGCAAAACGCCGGTCAGCAAGGACGACGGCCAAGAACACGCCCAGCTGGCGATGTACCAGCTGGCGGTGGCCGAAGGCATATCCCCCGCCGGCCCCAACGGTATGGAGCCGGGCGGCGCGCGGCTGGTCTACCTCGGCAAGACCGGGGCCGCCGGCGCCATCGAACGCGAGCAGGATCCACTGACACCGGCCGCCCGCGAGGAATGGCGCAACCTGGTCCGGCTTGCGGCTGACGCGACAGCCGGGCCGCAGTTCATCGCGCGGCGCAACGCCGGTTGCTCGCACTGCCCGATACGGCCGTGCTGTCCGGCTCACGGCCGCCCCGAAGGGTTTTGAGCTGGTGGACGAAATGTGCGTGATCGCCGGTGTTGGTGAGCGTTGGTGAGTGCCTGTCGGTGAGGTTTGTCGGTGTGGTCTGGGATGGTTTGGTTATGCACCGCGAATCCGCACCTCACCGCCGGAGGTCGGGGTGTGGTGATGGCGCGGTTTGAGGTCCCGGAGGGCTGGACAGCGCAGGCGTATCGGTTCGCGCTGGACCCGACCCCGGCGCAGGAGCGGGCGTTGCGCTCGCATGCGGACGCGGGGACCGCAACTACGCAAGGAGAAGCTGCCTGAAATGCCAAGTCACACAGGCACTCACATTTCAGGTATCGGATGGGACCGCTGTGAACCCCGCACCGCGTTATAGCCCGGCTGAATTAGCTTGCGCGCTTGGACTTTTCCCGCCCACCGCCGAGCAGGCCGCCGTCATCGCCGCGCCACCGGGCCCGCTCGTCGTCATCGCGGGGGCCGGCGCCGGCAAAACCGAGACGATGGCCGCGCGGGTGGTGTGGCTCATCGCCAACGGCTACGCCGAACCCGGCCAGGTGCTGGGATTGACGTTCACCCGCAAGGCTGCCGGCCAGCTGCTGCGCCGAGTCCGGTCCCGGCTGGCCCGGCTGGCCGGTATCGGCTCCCCCGCAAGCGGGCGGTACCCCCAGGGCCCCGGCAGCCCGGCAGCCCTCGACCCACCGGGCACCCCGCTGGTCAGCACCTACCACGCTTTCGCGGGCTCGTTACTACGTGACTACGGGCTGTTGTTGCCCGTCGAGCCCGACACCCGGTTGCTCAGCGAGACCGAGCTGTGGCAGCTGGCCTTCGATGTGGTCAACGGGTACCGCGGGGAGCTGCGCACCGACAAGACCCCGGCCGCGGTCACCTCGATGGTGCTGCGGCTGTGGGGTCAGCTGGCTGAACACCTGGTAGACACCCGCCAGCTCCGCGATACCCACGTGGAGCTGGAACGGCTGGTCCACGCTCTGCCAGCGGGTCCCTACCAGCGCGACCGCGGCCCCAGCCAATGGCTGCTGCGGCTGCTGGCCACGCAGACCGAACGCGCCGAGCTGGTGCCGCTGCTCGACGCGCTGCATGAACGCATGCGCGCCGCGAAGGTCATGGACTTCGGCGTACAGATGGCCTCTGCCGCACGGTTGGCAGCGACCTTCCCGCAGGTCGGTGCCGACCTGCGGGAACGGTACCGGGTTGTGCTGCTCGACGAGTATCAGGACACCGGGCACGCCCAACGTGTCGTACTGTCGGCGCTGTTCGGGGCTGGCTCCAACGTTCGAGACGACGGGTTGGCGCTGACGGCCGTCGGCGACCCCATTCAGTCGATCTACGGCTGGCGCGGCGCCTCGGCGACCAACCTGCCGCGGTTCACCACTGACTTCCCCCGATCCGACGGCACCCCCGCGCCGGTCCTGGAGCTGCGGACCAGCTGGCGCAACCCACCCCGCGCCCTACATGTGGCCAACGCCATTTCGGCGGAGGCGCGGCGACGATCGGTTGCGGTGCACGCGCTGCGCCCGCGCCCGGACGCCCCGCCCGGCACCGTCCGCTGTGCGTTGCTTGCTGATGTGCAGACCGAACGTGAGTGGATCGCCGACCACCTGTCCGGCCTGTACCAGCGAGCGCGAGCTGACGGAGTCAGCCCGCCGACCGCCGCGGTGCTGGTGCGCCGCAACGCCGATGCCGCACCCATCGCCGATGCCCTTCGCGCGCGCGGAATTCCGGTCGAGGTGGTGGGGCTGGCCGGCCTGCTGTCCATCCCCGAGGTCGCCGACGTTGTGGCCATGCTGCGGTTGGTCGCTGACCCGACGGCCGGCGTGGCGGCGATGCGGGTGCTGAGCGGTCCACGATGGCGCCTCGGTGGCCGCGACATCGCCGCGCTGTGGCAGCGCGCACTGGCTCTCGGCGGTGGGCTGGGGACTCCACCGGCTTGCGGGGGACGCCCAGGCGAGGTGCTCTCGCCCGAGTCGATCGCGATGACGGCCAGTCCAGACGCCGACACCGCGTGCCTGGCCGACGCGATCGGCGATCCCGGCCCGGCCCGCTCGTATTCGGCTGCGGGATTTCAGCGCATCGCCACGGTGGCCGCCGAACTAAGCGCCTTGCGCGGCCACCTTGGCCAGTCCCTGCCCGACCTGGTCGCCGAGGTGCGCCGCGTGCTGGGCGTCGACTGCGAAGCCCGGGCCGCAGCAGGGGTCTCCGCCGCCTGGAGCGGCGCCGAACACCTCGACGCGTTCGCCGACGTGGTCGCCGGCTACGCCGAACGAACAAGCGCCACGACCAGCGCTACGGACGCGTCCGCGACGGCATCGGTAGCGGGCCTGCTGGCCTTCCTGGATGTGGCCGAGACGGTCGAGGACGGCTTGCCGCCCGCCCCGTTGGCGGTCGCGCGGGACCGGGTCCAGGTGCTCACGGTGCACTCCGCAAAGGGCTTGGAGTGGCAAGTGGTGGCGGTGGCACACCTGTCGGGCGGAATCTTTCCGTCGACCGCGTCGAGGAGCACCTGGCTCACCGACGCCGCCGAGCTGCCGCCACTATTACGCGGCGACCGCGCCTCGGTAGGCTCACTGGGCATCCCGGTGCTGGACACCTCGGACGTCACCAATCGAAAGCAGCTGTCGGACAAGATCTCCGAGCATCGCCGACAGCTCGAGCAGCGGCGCGTCGACGAGGAGCGCCGATTGCTGTATGTGGCCATCACCCGCGCCGAGGACACCCTGCTGGTGTCCGGCCATCATTGGGGTTCCGCCGGGATCAAACCGCGGGGCCCGTCGGACTTCCTGTGCGAACTCAAGGGCGTCATCGACCGTTCGGCTGCGGCCGGCGATCCCTGCGGGGTGGCGGAACAGTGGGCACCCGCACCCGCCGACGGTGAGCGAAACCCACTGCGCGACAACGTTGTCGAAGCGATGTGGCCCGCCGATCCGTTGGCTGCGCGTCGTGGCGACGTCGAACGCGGGGCAGCGCTGGTGGCCAAAGCTATGTCGGCTGACAAAGCCCAGGCTAGTGCCGACATCGACGGTCCCCCGCAAGCGGGTGGGGGTAGTCCCCTGCGGAGCGGGGACCCCACCCTCTGGGGGAATGCCCCATGGGCTGCCGACGTCGATGCGTTGCTGGCCGAGCGTGCACGGTCGGCGCTGGGGGCACCACCGGCTTGCGCGGGACCGCCTGCCCGCACCCCGCCCAGCCAGCTGTCGGTCAGCGGTCTGGTCGACCTGGCACGCGACCCAGCGGGCGCGGTGCAGCGGTTGATGCATCGGCTGCCGACGCGTCCGGATCCGCACGCGTTGCTGGGCAACGCTTTTCACGCCTGGGTCCAGCAGTTCTACGGTGCCGAGTGGCTGTTCGATCTCGGCGACTTGCCCGGCGCGGCGGACTCCGACGTCGGCGACACCCAGGAATTGGCGGCGTTGCAGGCGGCGTTCGCCGAATCGCGGTGGGCGGCCCGCACTCCCGTTGCCGTCGAGGTGCCTTTCGAGATGCCAATCGGCGACACCGTGGTGCGCGGCCGCATTGACGCGGTGTTCGCCGACCCCGATGGCGGCGTCACCGTAGTGGACTGGAAGACCGGTGAGCCGCCGCACGGGCCGGAAGCTATGCGGCAGGCCGCTGTCCAGCTTGCTGTCTACCGCTTGGCGTGGGCCGCTTTGTCGCAAGTCCCGGAATCATCGGTGCGCACCGCCTTCTACTATGTGCGCACCGGCGCCACAGTCGCCCCCGATGAACTACCTGATCCCGCCCAGTTGGCCGGGTTGTCCCCCGCAAGCGGGTGGTACCCCCAGACCGACTCGGCGGGCGACCGCGATGCCGGCGTCTGATGCCAGGTATTAGGGACGGGCGATCGTGGTTACATTTGAGTCGTGCGTGTCTCGTGCGCTGGGGCTAAGCCGATGACGGACCGCCGTGCGCAACGGTAGGTCGCGCAAACTGAGCGGTCTGGATGAAACGCTGACCGCCCAGCCCGGTCACCAGTTGGTCGGTGTCCTGCGCATCCCTGAAGATCACGCAAGTCCCGTGCGCGTCATCACGCGCCGAGTGGCCATCGCATTGGTGGTGTTGTTCGCCGCCACGGTCGTTGTCTACCTGGACCGCAATGGTTACCGCGACGTGCGGGGCGAGCGGCTGACATTCCTGGACTGCCTGTACTTCTCCGCGGTGTCGTTGTCGACGACCGGTTACGGCGACATCACCCCGTACACCGAAGCCGCGCGTTCGGTCAACACCGTCGTTTTTACGCCGCTGCGGATCGCGTTCCTGGCCGTGTTGGTCGGCACGACGCTCGAGGTGCTTTCCGAGCGGTCCCGGCAGGGGTGGAAGATCCAGCGTTGGAGGAGCAGAGTGCGCAACCACACCATCGTGATCGGCTACGGCACCAAGGGCAAAACGGCGGTCGCCGCAATCCTCGGTGATGAGGCCGCGCAGGGCGAGGTCGTCGTTGTCGACACCGACCCGACCGCCCTCGAGAACGCCGCAACCGCCGGCCTGGTCACCGTGCACGGCGACGCCACCAAATCGGATGTGCTGCGACTGGCCGGGGCACAACATGCAGCCTCGATCATCGTCGCCACCGGCCGCGACGACACCGCGGTGCTGGTCACATTGACGGCGCGGGAGATTGCGCCCAAGGCCAAGATCGTGGCGTCAATCCGGGAGGCCGAAAACCAGCACCTCTTGCAGCAATCGGGTGCGGACTCGGTGGTGGTCTCCTCGGCGACCGCCGGTCGGCTGCTCGGCCTTGCCACCACCACGCCCAGCGTTGTGGAGATGATCGAGGATCTGCTGACTCCAGACGTCGGCCTGGCTATCGCCGAACGCGAGGTGGACCAGACCGAAATCGGCGGATCCCCAAGGCATTTGCGCGACATCGTGCTCGGTGTGGTGCGCGACGGCCAGCTACTGCGCATCGGTGCACCCGAGGTGGACACCATCGAGGTCAGCGACCGGCTGCTCTACGTCCGAAACACGGGGCACTAGTGGCGACCGCAAGCGCGGCGGAGCCGGGCGCAGTGGGTCGCCACCAATCGGGCTCAGTGGCGATCGCAGGCTCGGACTTCCAGCTGCGGGATGTTCCATTGCTGTCGCGCGTCGGCGCCGACCGGGCCGATCAGCTACGCACCGATGTCGAGGCAGCTGCCGCGGGCTGGGCGGATGCGGCGCTGCTGCGGGTGGATTCGCGCAATCAGGTATTGGTCGCCAACGGCCGGGTAGTGCTTGGCGCCACGGCTGCGCTGGGCGACAAGCCGCCGTCGGATGCGGTATTCCTGGGCCGTATCGAGAATGGCCGCCATGTCTGGGCGATCCGGGGTGCCCTGCAAGCGCCTGAGGATCCCGACGCGCAAACCGAGGTGATGAACCTCCGCAGTCTTGGCCCGATCTTCGACGATACCAGTAGGCAACTGGTGTCGTCGGCCATCGCGCTACTGAATTGGCATGACAGCACACGATTCAGCGCACTGGACGGCTCACCGACGAAACCGGCTAGGGCGGGCTGGTCGCGAGTCAACCCGGTCACTGGTCATGAGGAGTTCCCGCGTATCGATCCGGCGGTGATCTGTCTGGTCCATGACGGCGGCGACCGTGCGGTGCTGGCTCGCCAGGCGGTGTGGCCGGAGCGGATGTTCTCTCTGCTAGCCGGATTCGTCGAGGCCGGTGAATCTTTCGAAGTCTGTGTCGCTCGGGAGATCCGCGAGGAAATCGGCCTGACCGTCCACGATGTCCGTTACCTGGGCAGTCAGCCGTGGCCGTTCCCGCGCTCGCTCATGGTGGGCTTCCATGCCCTGGGCGACCCGGCTCAGGACTTCTCGTTCAACGACGGTGAGATCGCCGAGGCAGCGTGGTTCACCCGCGATGAGGTGCGCGCAGCGCTGGAAGCCGGCGATTGGACCAGCTCATCGGAGTCGAAACTGCTGCTGCCCGGATCGATCTCGATCGCGCGCGTGATTATCGAATCCTGGGCTGCGATCGACTGAGGTGGCGCGCTGCTACTTGACGCGATCGGTGACCCGGTCCGGTCGACTCCCTCAGCCGCCGACTTCGGCCAGCTTCGCCTTGACCTCGGCTGCGCTTGGATTGGTCAGCGTCGACCCGTCGGCAAACTTCACCGTCGGAACCGTCTTGTTGCCGCCGTTGACTGATCCGACGAACTCTGCCGCCGCCGGGTCCTGTTCGATGTCGACCTCGTTGTAAAAGATTCCGTTGGACTTGAGCACCGTCGTGAGCCGATGGCAGAAGCCACACCATGACGTCGTGTAAACGGTGAGCGCAGCATTGGTCACAGCTCGTTAACGTAGCCCTGCGACGATGCATTCCGTGCGGCGGCTGGGGAAGAGCCGAGTAATTGGCGAGTAATTGGCGTGGCAATGCATCCGGATTGTCGGTCAGCGCTGCCAAGATGGACGCCATGCCGATGGTCGCTGACCCATTGACCGCCGGGCTGGACGACGAGCAGCGCGCAGCCGTGCTGGCTCCGCGCGGACCGGTCTGTGTGCTTGCCGGAGCCGGAACGGGCAAGACCCGTACCATCACTCACCGCATCGCCCAGCTCGTCGCGAGTGGTCATGTCGCCGCGCGGCAGGTGTTGGCGGTCACCTTCACCCAGCGCGCGGCGGGGGAGATGCGCTCCAGGTTGCGGACGCTGGACCCAGCCGCGCACACCGGGTCGGGTGTCGGCGCGGTGCAGGCCCTGACTTTTCACGCGGCCGCGCACCGCCAATTGCGGTACTTCTGGCCGCGGGTGATCGGTGACACCGGCTGGCAGCTACTGGACAGCAAGTTCGCCATCGTGGCTCGGGCGGCCAGTCGCACCAGGCTGAATGTCAGCACTGATGACGTGCGTGATCTAGCCGGCGAGATCGAGTGGGCCAAGGCGTCACTGATCGGCCCCGAGGAGTACCCGACCGCCGTGGCCGCCGCCGGCCGAGACACCCCGCTGGACGCCGTGCAAATCGCAAGCGTCTACTCGGCATACGAGGCCCTGAAAACCCGCGGAGAGACAGTCACCCTGCTCGATTTCGACGACCTGCTGCTGCACACCGCGGCCGCGATCGAAAACGACGTCGCCGTGGCCGAAGAGTTCAGGGACCGCTACCGCTGTTTTGTCGTCGACGAGTACCAGGACGTCACCCCGCTGCAGCAGCGCGTGCTTTCGGCTTGGTTGGGCGATCGGGACGACCTGACTGTCGTCGGCGACGCCAACCAGACCATCTATTCGTTCACCGGGGCCTCACCTCGCTTTCTGCTCGACTTCTCGCGGCGGTTTCCCGACGCCACGGTGGTGCGCCTGGAGCGCGACTACCGGTCCACCCCGCAGGTGGTGTCGCTGGCCAACCAGGTGATCGCCGCCGCCCGTGGCCGGGTCGCCGGCAGCAGGCTTCAGCTGTCCGGTCAGCGTGAGGCAGGTCCGGCCCCGTCGTTTCATGAGCATCCCGACGAAACCGCGGAGGCCACAGCGGTGGCAACGTCGATCGCCCGGCTGATCGAATCCGGCACTCCGCCATCCGCGATCGCCTTGCTCTATCGGGTCAATGCGCAGTCCGAGGTCTATGAGGAGGCATTGACCGAGGCGGGTATCTCCTATCAGGTTCGCGGCGGCGAAGGGTTTTTCAACCGTCAGGAGATCAAGCAGGCGCTGGTGGCGCTACAGCGCGCAGCCGAGCGTGGCGCCGACGGACCACTGCCCGACGTGGTACGCGCGGTCCTGGAACCGCTGGGGCTGACGGCTGAGCAACCGGCCGGCACCCGCGCCCGGGAGCGCTGGGAGGCGTTGACCGCACTGGCCGAATTGGTGGATGAGGAAGTGGCGCAGCGTCCGCAGCTGGAATTCCCGGGGCTGCTGGCCGAGCTCAGGAGGCGCGCCGACGCACGACACCCACCGGTGGTGCAGGGCGTCACACTGGCTTCACTGCACGCCGCCAAGGGACTCGAGTGGGATGCAGTGTTCCTGGTTGGGTTGGCCGACGGCACGTTACCCATCTCGCACGCATTAGCGCACGGCGCCGAGAGCGAGGCTGTCGAGGAAGAGCGTCGACTGCTCTATGTCGGAATCACCAGGGCCCGAGTACATTTGGCGCTCAGCTGGGCGCTGTCGCGGAGCCCGGGTGGACGGCAAAGCCGCAAGCCGTCGCGGTTCCTCAACGGTATCGCGCCACAGACGCGTCCCGACCCGGCGCCGAGCAGATCCCGGCGCAACCGGGGCGCCACGACCCGCTGCCGGGTCTGCAACCGGGACCTGACCAGTGCGCCAGCCGTCATGCTGCGGCGGTGTGAAACATGTGCCGCCGACATCGACGAGGAGTTGTTACTGCGGCTCAAGGCTTGGCGGCGCGACATCGCCAAGGAACAGAAGGTACCCGCGTATGTCGTCTTCACCGATAACACACTGATCGCGATCGCCGAGCTGCTGCCTCAGGACGAAGCGGCGCTGATCGCAATCCCGGGTATCGGCGCACGCAAGCTGGAACAGTATGGGCCCGACGTGCTGCAGTTGGTTCGTGCGCATTGAGGGGCAAACATCGCTTCAAACAACCGCGGTATCGGGCTCGGCGAAACCCGGGATCAGTTCTTCCGACAACGCCTTGATGGGCACATGCGCGTCCAACTGGCACAGGATCGCGCCCACCGACGAGATCACCCGCATCGGAATGGCGAGCTTGGCCGGCAGGTCCATTTGCCGAGCCGTCCTGATCTGCGAGACCGACCGGTCTATCTGCCTCACGGTCATTTTCTGTAGCCACTTACGCGTGTAGTGAAAGGCGTCGACTTCGATGGGCTCGACATACTGGCGCAGCATCTCATCGATGTCGCGCACCGACACTTGCTGGCCTTTCTGGATGAAGCCGGCCTTCTCCATCGTGGGCAACAGCAGGTCATAGTTCTTGTCGCGGGCCAATCGAATAGTCATCCCGAGCTCTATCGGGAAGCCGCCGGGCAGTGGCGCCACGGCGCCGAAGTCGATGACGCCCATCCGGCCATCGGGCAACAGCATGAAATTTCCCGGGTGAGCGTCGCCGTGCATCATCTCCAGCCGGCGTGGCGCGTCGAAGGTGAGCTCGGTCAGCCTGGTGCCGATCAGGTCGCGCTGCTCGACGGTTCCGTTGCGGATGATCTCCGCCATCGGAATGCCCTCGATCCACTCCTGGACTACCACCTTCGGCGCGCTGGCCACGACGTGTGGAATCAAGAAGTGCGGGTGGCCCTGATACGCCTTGGCGAACGTGCGCTGGTTGTCGCCCTCCAGCCGGTAGTCCAGTTCCATCTCGGTGCGCTCGACCAGTTCGTCAACCACGCCTTGGACGTCGGCGCCCGGAGAAAGCGGTTTGAGCACCCCGATCATCCGCTGCATGGTCTTGAGGTCGGCGCGCAGTGCCTCGTCGGCACCCGGGTACTGGATCTTGACGGCCACGTCGCGGCCGTCGGACCACACCGCTTTGTGCACCTGGCCGATGCTGGCCGAGGCTACCGGGGTGTCGTTGAACGAACTGAACCGGTCTCGCCACTTGGTGCCAAGCTGTGCGTCGAGCACCCGGTGCACCTTGTGGGCGGGCAGTGGCGGGGCGTCCTTCTGCAGCTTGGTCAACGCTTCGCGGTAGGGTTCGCCGTACTCATCGGGAATTGCGGCTTCCATCACCGACAGGGCCTGGCCCACCTTCATCGCTCCGCCCTTGAGCTCGCCCAAGACGGTGAACAACTGGTTGGCGACCTTCTCCATCAGCTCGGCTTGGACTTCGTCTTTTGACTTGCCGGTCAGTCGTTTACCGAAGCCGAGCGCTGCCCGACCGGCGAAGCCGACCGGGATGCTGGCCAGCTTCGCGTTGCGCGCAGCACGGCCGCGTTTGATGTCCGCCACAGTCCCATCATCCATGACGGCTGGCTCGTCGGGGTGTCGATCCGAAGACAACCGATTCCAGGGCACCTGGGCGTCGAACAATAGGTTGTCCCTTGCACGTTGCAGTCCTGCGACTCACCGAAAAACATCCGAAGGGTGGTATGAGAAAAAGCCACGGCAGCAAAGCAAACGCAGCACGATGCGGCCGACGCCTTGTTTAGGGCGATCATCGAAACGCTGGACAAGAACCGGAACGAGGGCACCTTGACCGGGACGGTTCTGGAGGAACTCGCCAGGGCGTATGCGTCGGTGTCGACGAACGTCCCCGAACAGGGACGACCGGGGTGAACAGAGCGGCGCATCTTGGTCTTTGTCAGCATGGGCACAACGGATGTTTGGTCCACTGACGCGCGACGATGGCACCGGCGTTGAGATCGAACTCCAAGGTGGCGTTCAGCGTCTGGGGCGGTACCGCCTCCTGCCCGCGCACAGCCGCGATCACCCGGTTCACCTGACTGAGCGCCAGCGCCGCGGTAGCGAGCAGGGTGGCCCGATCGGCCACTCCGACGGTCTCGCGCAGCTGCGCGGAGATGGCCGGCCACGCGGCGTCGCGGTCGCGACGGTGCAGGTCGGCACAGCTCAGACAGCTGGTCACACCGGGGATGACCAGCGGCCCCACCAGCCCGGTGCCGTCCCGCACCCGTACCGGAAGGTGCGGGACGCCCTGGCTGTGCAGATCGCGCACCATGCGCGGGTCGGCGACCAGGTAGTCCGACAACACCACCAGATCAACGGCGGCGGGCGACACCGCGGCATGCGGTTGGCTGCTGTGCGCAATCCGGGCCCCTGAGCGGCGCAGCGTCTCCACGAGCAGCTCCGACAGCGGCCCGCGGCCGTGCACCCGGATCGACGCCGCCCGGCCGCGGGACTGCTGACATTCAGTCGCGACACCTGCGCCTACCAGTTGCGCGACGAGGTTTGTCAGGCCGTCAGCGTCCTGCAACCCGCAATCGACGGCCTGCCGCTGCAACTCGGATATCGGTGTCGGTGATCGCATGGAACGCAGCAGTCTGGCCAACTCCGCCGCGGCCAGGCCACACGGTGGACGGACCAGCACGGCGCGGCGGGGATCCCAGCCGACCTGAACGGCACCGTCGGGTCGCAGCAGTACCGGCATCGCCGGGTCCAGCGCATATACCGAAAGCGTGGCCGCCGACATGACTGGAAACTGTGCCACGCCGGCGGCAAACGCTCCGCTCAGTTATCCACAGAACCGCCGTCCGGTCCGGAGTCGGGGTGCTCGGAGTCGCGGCGATCGCGGTCCCGCTCGAGTTTGGCGATCGCCTCGTCGATACCGCTGGTGTCCCCGCCGATCACGCGGTCGATGTAGCCAGCCGGATCATCGAGGTCATCCGCGGCGGGCAGCAGATCCGGGTGTTGCCAGATGGCGTCGCGGGCGTCCGCACCGGCGGCCTTTGTCAGGCGCTCCCAAAGCGCGGCGGCTTCCCGCATCTTGCGTGGCCGCAACTCGAGGCCGACCAGCGTCGCGAATGTCTGCTCGGCTGGGCCGCCGCTGGCCCGACGCCGGCGCAGCGTCTCGCCGAGCGCGGCTGCGCCCGGAATCCGATCGCCCAGGGCCGCGGTTACCACCATCTGCACCCAACCCTCGATCAATGCGAGCAGCGTCTCGAGCCGTTCCAGCGCCTGCGTCTGCGCCGGCGTCGCCTTCGGCTCAAATACTCCCTGGCCGAGCAGGTTTTCTATGGCCGCCGGATCGGACAGCGACGCGGGATCGAAGTCGCGTGCCAGCTCCTCGATTCCGGTCATGTCGATCTTCATACCCCTGGCATAGGCTTCTACGGCGCCCAGCAATTGACCGGACAGCCAGGGCACATGACCGAACAGCCGGTGGTGCGCGGCCTCACGGGCGGCCAGGAATGTCAGGATCTCGCTGCGCGGCTGCTCGAGGCCGACGGCGAACGATTCGACGGCGTCCGGCAGTATCGCGGCCACCCCCTTGGGCCCCAGCGGCAGACCGATATCGGTCGAGGTCAGCACCTCGCGGGACAACCGCCCCAGCGCCTGGCCCAGCTGTGAGCCGAACGCCATGCCGCCCATCTGCGACATTATCGCCAACAACGGGCCGGCCATGCTCTTGGCTTCTTCGGGCAGCGACGATGCCCACACCGTCGAGATCTGCTGGGCCATCGGATCGCATAGCCGCTTCCAGGTCTCCAAGGTGTTGTCGACCCAGTCGGTGGGGCTCCAACCCACCGCCTTGGTAGTGCCCGCGGGCAGCGCCGTGGCCCCGTCTAGCCAGGTTTCGGCGAGGTGTACCGCATCGGCGATCGCCGCGTGCGTCGTGGCCGGAATCGGCGCGACGAAACCGATCGAGCTGGACGCGACCCGTCGCGCTAATTCGTAGTTGACCGGTCCTGACGTTTTGCCGCCGGCCGTTACGGTGCCTGCGCTGCTGAACATCTGACCCAGCTGGGTGAAGATCTGCCCCAGGTCGCCCATGCCGAAATCGCCGCTGATGCCGAACGCGCCCAACGGGTCGGACGCGCCCGAGCCGGAATCGGGATCTTTCTTCCCGTGTTTGTCGGGGTCGTCTCCGGAGGATAAGCCGAAAGGCGGGTCAGCCATAATGTCAACGGTACTCACCGCTGGAACAGAACGCGCGATCTTGCGTCACGCTCGTGGCTGAACGAGACTTAGCCGGGTCCGTCTAGTGTAAGCGGCGTGAACAGGCGGATTCTGACCTTGATGGTCGCGCTGGTGCCGATCGTGGTCTTCGGCGTGTTGCTCGCGGTCGTGACGGTGCCGTTTGTGTCGCTGGGCCCCGGCCCCACCTTCGACACGCTCGGTGAGGTCGACGGCAAGCAGGTAGTCGCCATCGAGGGCACCCTGACCCACCCGACAACCGGTCACCTCAACATGACGACGGTGTCCCAGCGCGACGATCTGACCTTGGGCGAAGCCCTGACGCTGTGGCTCTCGGGACAGGAGCAACTGGTACCGCGCGACCTCATCTACCCGCCGGGCAAGTCGCGAGAAGAGGTTGACAAGGCCAACAACGCTGATTTCAAGCAGTCCGAGGACAGTGCCGCATATGCCGCCCTGGGATACTTGAAGTATGCGCCGGCGGTGACCGTCGCGACGGTCACCGATACCGGCCCGTCAGCTGGCAAGCTGAAGTCCGGTGATGCCATCGACGCGGTCAACGGCACCCCGGTAGCCAATGTCGAGCAGTTCACGGGATTGCTGAAGAACACCAAACCCGGCCAGATGGTGACGATCGACTTCCGCCGCAAGAACGAGCCGGCCGGCCTGGCACAAATCACGCTTGGCACGAATAAAGATCGTGACTACGGCTTCATGGGTGTCGCGGTGCTTGATGCGCCCTGGGCGCCTTTCGTCGTGGACTTCAACCTCGCCAACGTGGGCGGGCCCTCTGCCGGATTGATGTTCAGCCTGGCGGTCGTCGACAAGCTCACCACCGGTGACTTGGCCGGGTCGACGTTCATCGCGGGGACGGGCACCATCTCCGTCGACGGCAAGGTGGGTCAAATCGGCGGCATCACGCACAAGATGGTCGCCGCCCACGCGGCCGGTGCCACGGTGTTTCTGGTGCCCGCGAAGAACTGCTACGAGGCGAGCTCGGACAATCCATCCGGCTTACGCTTGGTGAAGGTTGAGGCTCTCAGCCAAGCGGTGGAAGCGCTGCACGCGATCACATCGGGGGGTCAGCCGCCAAGCTGTTAGCTAGCCCGCATTCGTTCGCTCTGCGGTGCGTACAGTTGTGACGTCTGGAAAATCTCTGACAGCCGGCCCCAACCGGCCCAGAACCGTCCAACAGAACGGCGCCAGCTAAATCGACGCCAGCCAAATCGATCAGGGAGCGTAGCCAGTGGGGATGCGGCCCACCGCAAGGATGCCGAAGTTGACTCGGCGTAGCCGGATTCTGATCTTGATCGCACTGGGTGTGATCGTTTTGCTGCTCGCCGGTCCGCGACTGATCGACGCGTACGTCGACTGGCTGTGGTTCGGTGAGCTTGGCTACCGCTCGGTGTTCACCACTGTGCTGGTTACCCGCATTGTGGTCTTTCTGGTCGCCGGTCTGCTGGTCGGCGGCATCGTGTTCGCCGGGCTTGCGCTGGCCTACCGCACCCGCCCGGTATTCGTCCCGAGTAACGACAACGATCCGGTGGCGCGGTACCGCGCCGTAGTAGTTTCACGGCTGCGACTGGTGGGCATCGGAATCCCGACGGCGATCGGCCTGCTGGCCGGGGTCATCGCGCAGAGCTATTGGGTGCGGTTCCAGCTGTTTTTGCACGGCGGAGACTTTGGCCTCAAGGATCCGCAGTTCGGCAAGGACCTCGGCTTCTACGCGTTCGACCTGCCGTTCTACCGGCTGGTGCTCAGCTACTTGTTCGTGGCGGTGTTTCTGGCTTTCGTGGCGAATCTGTTGGCGCACTATATCTTTGGCGGCATTCGGCTGTCCGGCCGCACCGGCGCGCTGAGCCGCTCGGCGCGGATCCAGCTGATCACCCTGATCGGTGTGCTGGTACTGCTCAAAGCCGTTGCCTATTGGCTGGACCGCTATGAGCTGCTGTCACACACCCGCGGCGGTAAGCCGTTCACCGGTGCCGGGTACACCGATATCAACGCCGTGCTACCGGCGAAGCTGATCCTGATGGCGATCGCGCTGATTTGCGCCGCCGCGGTGTTCTCCGCGATCACCTTGCGGGACTTGCGGATTCCGGCCATCGGCCTGGTTTTGTTGCTGCTGTCGTCGTTGATCGTGGGTGCCGGGTGGCCGTTGATCGTTGAGCAGATCAGCGTCAGACCCAACGCCGCGCAAAAGGAAAGCGAATACATCAGCCGTAGCATCACCGCGACGCGGCACGCGTATGGCCTGACGCCTGATGTGGTCACCTATCGCAACTACACCAGCGACGGCCAGGCGATCGCCCAGCAGGTGGCGGCCGACCGCGCGACCACCTCGAACATCCGGCTGCTCGACCCGACGATCGTCAGCCCGGCGTTCACCCAGTTCCAGCAGGGCAAGAACTTCTACTACTTTCCTGACCAGCTCTCCATCGACCGCTACCTGGACCGCAACGGTGCGTTGCGTGACTATGTCGTCGCGGCTCGTGAACTCAACCCCGACCGGCTGATCGACAACCAACGTGACTGGATCAACCGGCACACGGTCTATACCCACGGCAACGGATTCATCGCGTCGCCGGCCAACACGGTGCGTGGCATCGCCAACGACCCCAACCAGAACGGCGGCTACCCGGAGTTTCTGGTCAACGTCGTAGGAGCCAACGGCGGCGTGGTATCCGACGGGCCGGCGCCGCTAGACCAGCCGCGCATCTACTACGGCCCTGTCATCTCCAACACTTCCGCCGACTACGCGATCGTCGGAAAGAACGGCAACGACCGCGAATACGACTACGAGACCAGCACCGAAACCAAGAACTACACTTACGCCGGGCTCGGGGGAGTTCCGATCGGCGGCTGGTTATCCCGCAGCGTTTTCGCCGCCAAATTCGGCGAGCGAAACTTCTTGTTCTCCAATGTGATTGGATCCAACAGCAAGATCCTGTTCAATCGTGATCCGGCCCAGCGGGTGGAGGCGGTGGCGCCGTGGCTGACCACCGACAGCGCCGTGTACCCGGCGATCGTCAACAAGCGGCTGGTGTGGATCATCGACGGCTACACCACGTTGGACAACTATCCGTACTCCGAACTCACCTCTTTGGAGTCAGCAACCGCCGACTCGACCGAGGTGGCGTTCAACAAGCTGGGCCCCAACAAGCAGGTCTCCTACATCCGCAATTCGGTGAAGGCCACGGTGGACGCCTATGACGGCACCGTCACGCTGTACCAGCAGGACGAACAGGACCCGGTGCTGAAAGCCTGGATGCAGGTCTTCCCCGGCACCGTCAGGCCCAAGAGCGATATCACTCCCGAGCTCGCCGAACATCTGCGTTATCCCGAAGACCTGTTCAAGGTGCAGCGGATGCTGCTGGCGAAATACCACGTCAACGACCCGGTGACGTTCTTCTCCACTTCTGATTTCTGGGATGTACCGCTGGATCCGAATCCAACGGCCAGCAGCTATCAGCCGCCGTATTACATCGTCGCGAAAAATATTGCCAAGGACGACAATTCGTCTTCGTACCAGTTGACGAGCGCGATGAACAGATTCAAGCGCGACTATCTGGCCGCCTATATCAGTGCCAGCTCCGACCCGGCGACGTACGGCAGGATCACGGTGCTGACCATTCCGGGTCAGGTCAACGGTCCGAAGCTGGCCAATAACGCGATCACCACCGACCCGGCGGTATCCCAGGACCTCGGCGTGATCGGGCGCGACAACCAAAACCGGATCCGTTGGGGCAACTTGCTCACGCTGCCGGTGGCTCAGGGTGGACTGCTCTACGTCGAACCTGTCTATGCCTCCCCGGGAGCCAGCGACGCCGCCTCGTCGTACCCGCGGTTGATCCGGGTGGCCATGATGTACAACGACAAGATCGGCTACGGCCCCACCGTGGGCGACGCTCTGACCGGGCTATTCGGGCCCGGCGCGGGTGCGGCTGCGACGGGGATCGAACCCACCGAAGCCGGTGTAGCCCCGAAACCACCTGCGAGCCCGCCGACACCGGCTGCGACACCGGGATCGCTGGCGCCGCAGCCGGTGGCGGTGCCGCCGTCTCCGGACGGGTCGGTGACGTTGTCGCCGGCCAAGGTCGCCGCCCTGCAGGAGATCCAAGCGGCGATGGGCGCGGCGCGAGACGCGCAAAAGAAGGGCGATTTCGCCGGCTACGGTGCAGCGCTGCAGCGGCTGGACGACGCGATCACCAAATACAACAACGCCAGGTAGGCCGCCACCCGGTTACGCGATGCTCGAGCAGGAGGCCCTTGCGACGGGTCTGGCGCTGCACATCGCTCTTGCCGAGGGCAGCGCCATCGCAGCAGTCAGTCAGGCCGAATGGTCGGCCGTCAGCATGGCGTCGACGGCACACCGGCCTGGCTGGTCGACGGGCGTTTGATCGCCGGCCCGCGTCAGAAATCTCTGCTGAGCACGCGATTTGGCCGCCGTGACAAGTCTTCGGTAACCTGGTATTCACCAACGCGGGGTGGAGCAGCTCGGTAGCTCGCTGGGCTCATAACCCAGAGGTCGCAGGTTCGAATCCTGTCCCCGCTACCAGCGGAAATGGCCCTCGGAGGAGACTCCGGGGCCATTTTCATGCCCGATGGCCAAGCATTTGGCCACATTAGCTAGACTTAATAGTTAACTAGCTATCGTCTCAATCTTCTGGATCCGACCATTTGCCACTGATGATTGCGGCGGCCTGCTCCGCAGCGTCTCGATCGTCGTTTGCCAAAACGCGGTTTTCCACGAGTTCTTCGTTAAGCAGCACGGCGCGCTGCAGGACTTCGAGAGCTTCATCGAGGCGGCCCATCGTCCCGAAAGCACCGCCATAGAGGTTGAGCGCACGGCGAAACATCGGCATGCAACGCCCCGAAGACGTACTGCACCGATGCTGCGTGTTTGCCCTGGACGGCTCAGCTGTCAACCTGGCAGGTGCAGTACCCGAACCGGCAGGCCAGGAGCGTTGGCCAGTCGGCCATCATCAGAAAGGAGGTCGGCGCCAAGGTGCGCGGCGAGCGCCACGTATACGGCGTCGGCGAAGGTGACGTTTGCTCGTAGTCGCCATGCGTCTGCGAACAACCCACGCACCTGGGTGACGCGCAGCGGCCAGCCCATCAGCGCATCGAGGGCCTGATCGATCTGGGCGCGGGTCAGGATACGGTTCAGGTCCCATCGGCGCAGCACCGCCCCGCATTCCACAAAGAACAGCTCGGGCACCCACGGCACTGCGTCGGTGGGCAACAACGTCCGTAGCGCTCGCCCGCGAAGCGTATCGGCTGCCAGCTCGACGCCAACGGAGGCTTCGATGACGACTGAGTTCACACCTCGCCAGCGTCGCGTGCTTCAGCGAGACTGTCAGCAGCCCGTACCCCAGGATCGACCAGTTCTCCCGCCTGACGACGATCAAGCCACGCGGTGAAAGACTCCGGCGTGATCTCATCATCGGGGTTGAGGACCACCACGGCCGGGTCGGATGGGGCATCAGGGAGGCCAGCCACGAACTCCACTCTATCGATCTGCAGGAATGTAGCGACAGTGTGGAGGCGGATACCCGAGCACGTGTCGGAACACGGTACGTCGCGGATACTGGTAACCCGCCATATTCCTTACGCCGTATTCCTGCTCATGCGGTCGCCGTGGAACCGTGAGCGGTGCTGACGGGGGAGTGCGGTCGATGTCGCGATACCGGCCGGCCGCGCCCTAGGGGCGGTGCGCAAGACCGCTCGTTTG